>JBKPAL010000286.1:0-9865 GCA_046726395.1 Acidobacteriota bacterium | reverse complement strand
GGCGGCGAAGCAGGCAGAACAGATGGGAATCAGTGTTGAGGTAATCGATCTGCGTAGTCTCGCTCCTTACGACTGGGAAGCTATAGCTAAATCAGTAAAGAAGACGAACAAAGTTATCGTTGCTCACGAAGACTCGCTCTCCTTCGGGTATGGAGCTGAAATCGCGGCGCGCATCGGTACCGATCTGTTTGAGTATCTTGATGCTCCAGTGCGGCGAGTGGCAGCGCTCGACACCTTTGTGGCATACGCACCGCAAGTGGAGGATGAGATTCTTCCACAGTCCTCAGACGTGGCAAAAGCTATTCAGGAATTGCGCGAGTACTGAGTAGCTCGTGTCGACACTTTATTCCTTCAACAAACAACCGCAAGGTTGCCGTACAGTTGTATTGTTCCATAGCAGACACTATCCAGTTTAGCTCGCAGTGTGATTACTGTGTAGCGGTCTGACGCACCATTTCTTCTCATTAAACAATCGCAACATTCCGGCTAAGAATTGGCATTGTTCTTGCCAAATCATCGTGTGAATTCGCCCTTAAACTCTGCCCAAATCCCCTGGTGAAGAAATATCCGGATATTCAAACCAAGGAGGAATAAGGAGACATGAGTAAGAAATCGATAATGCTTTTAGCGGGGGCGCTGATTCTTTTCACCGCCGCGCTCTCGCTCGGACAACAACCAACTACAACAACAACGACACAAACACAGACCACCGCTACACAGGTAGTGCAGAACCCCGACGGCACATTCACCGTAATTGAGTATCCTGTCGGGAAACAGGTACAAGTGACAATGACCCCCGTCGGCGTAACAGGAACCGGCGTCGCTACAATTCTGCGTGACGCCGCAGGAACTCAAATCAAACTCAACCTGGAGAAATTACCTGCTGAAGTTACTACCGTTAATCTTTACGCCGTAGACGAGAAGGGCAAAGCTACCTTGCTAGGACCAGTAACGGTTAGCAATGGTACTGCTACGTTCACCGGAACCACACCGTTGAATCGGTTCATGATCGTCGCTTCGCCGGAAGCCAACTTAACGACGTACGATCCAAACACTCGAGTGATATTCCGGAGCGCAGTACCGCAAGGTTATGCGGTCGTGCCAAGAAGTACGGATGTACAAGGTGAGAAAGTTTCTGCCACCACAACCTCAAACCCGACAGCAGCCACCGGTTACACCGTTCCGATGTTGAATATTCCGAACTTCAAAAAGGGCGAAGACACTAAGATGAAGGTGAATTTCAGTGGGCCGCTTACCGGCTCGCGTGCGAATGTCTTCATCACGCCACGGAAGGATGGACCGACCGAAGTGAGAATTCGGTTCCATGAATTGAAGGATGCACCAGCCGGAAAGACTTACCAGGTCTGGTCTGTTTCACCTGATAACAAGTTCATGAAGTTGGGTCAGATCGTCAATGTTCAGGGTCGCAACGAAGCCGAGATTAAATCCGAGGTAGCATTCCCGGACTTTGGCTTGCTCATAACTGAAGAAGATGCGACGAGCACCATGACTGATCCACATGGGAACAGGATCGGATTTGTAGAGATCATCAAGTAGCAGCGCTTGGTCTAAACTAGGGCGCCAGCTACTTTCGCCAAGCTCGCCCCAAAGAGCCGAACAGCAGGTCGGATATTCGACCTGCTGTTTTTCTTTTTGGAGTGCCGGCGACTTGTCACCACTTGGTTTGTACTGACCAATGCTGGAGGAAAGTGGTGACAAAAACCGGCACTCTAAAAAATCTAGCTAAAAACATTTTCGGTGTATTAAGATACAAACAACGAAGCAACCCGACCTCGCTTCGTCCAGATGTTCCGCGATTTGAATGCGCTGAACGTAGTTTCGGTTCACACGCCCCGTGTAAAACTTTAACAGAACGCGTCCCCCGTTCTCACTGGAATTGACGATATGTACAAGCGAAATCCCCCCTTTCCCCGTGCCTTAGTCTATTGGTTTTCCGTCACCCTCCTTCTAGCTCTTCTCGCCGTACCGGCAGTTGGGCAGGAAACCCTTCCTCAATTGGTCCGGAGGGTTAAACCCAACGTGGTAGCCATCGTCACCTACGATTCGAGTGGCGAGGCGCTAATGACCGGGAGCGGTTTCTTCATACGCCCAGGTGAGGTGGTGACGAATTTTCACGTTGTGCGTGGCGCCGTCAGAGCTGAAGTAAAGACTCTGGATGGCAAAGGCAAGATATATCCGGTCGCTGGCTTGCTTACGGTTGATGAGGAAGGTGACCTGTGCATCTTGAGCATCAACATACCGCCAGAAAAGGCTCGTCACAGCGAGCTCGCGACAGACCTGCCGGAAGAGGGCGAATCTATTTTTGTCATCGGTAATCCGCTCCGACTTGAAGGCTCGGTCTCAACCGGCATCGTGTCAGCAGTACGCGAAGTACCAAATGTCGGTCGCATCATTCAAATCACAGCGCCCATTTCACATGGCAACAGCGGTAGCCCCGTTTTCAATTTGAATGGAGAGATCATCGGCGTAGTTACCGTCAAGGTGACGAATGGTCAGAACATTAATCTGGCTATCTCCTCAGAGCGCGTTGATGGATTGCACCCAGGCCCGATTCGGACATTAACCGGAACACGTGGACGCGAACGTGGTGACCTGGCGGAATCTCTCTATCGCACCGGACTCGATTCCCTGTGGCTCGGTAACTACGAAAACGCTCTGGGCTACTTCGAGAATGCGGTGAACAAGAATCCAAAGCGCGCGGATGCTTGGGTCCAGGTCGGTTACTGCAAAGTAAAGCAAGGCAAGAACGACGAGGCCATCAAAGCATATCAACAGGCGCTGCAGCTGCGGCCAGACTCGGCTGACGTTCACAACAAACTTGGTGACGCCTATTACTATGCTGGAAGGCTGAGTGAGGCCATCCAATCTTATAGCGAGGCAGCGAGGCTGAAGCCTGCGAATTCAGAGGTGCATTACAACCTTGCGGTGGCTTACTTCGAGAGTGGTAATGAGGATCGCGGCGCTGCCGAGGCTCGCACCCTGCGAGGCTTAGACGAGAAGTTGTATGAGAAGTTGTTGAGTGAGGTTAAGGGCCTCGTCCACCAACCCTAGTTCCCAAAGCAGTAGGCAGCAAAAAACATTCTCCATTCGTCATTTGACAGGTGTCATTTGGTTATTCCTTGCTCGTTCAATGTCAGGCGCACAGTCAACACGCAGCCTGGAAGTTAGGTTGAACGACAATGAGAATTACCAAACGATAAATTTCAAATGACGAATGGAAAATGTTTTTACCACCTACTGCTTTCCGCCTTCTGCTTTATCGCCCACCGGTCCCGGCGGATTGTCCGATGAAAACGTTACTATCGATCCTTTTTGGATCACCGAGCACCACGAACCTTAAATTGCGCATGTATTTCTGAGCGACATTCTGGACATCCGCCGGAGTCACAGCCTTTACTCGCTCAATGAATTCAACGGAATTGCGCCAGCCACCGCCGATGAGTTCATATTGGGCCAGCTCACCAGCCTGGGCTGCATTCGTCTCCTGGCCCATGTAGTAGCTCGTAAGAAACTGCGCCACTACTCCCTCGATATCGTCGGCATCCACCTGCTGATGTTGCAGTCTTGCAATCTCATCAAGCATCACTCGCACGGCTTGATTCGCATCGACCGCGGTTACATAAAGTCCACCAGTGTTCGCCGCCTGGCTTCCCAGAAACGCGTTTGGCGCATAAGAGAGATTCCTCTTCACTCGCACCTCTTCAAAAATACGATCGCGGAGTATCGCGCTCGCGACTCGCATTGCATAAATGTCAGGCGAAGTGAGCGGCGGTGCTGTGAACAGACCCTGAATATAATTCGTGGGTAAACCTCTGGGTGTGACTTCAACAGACGAACGAACAAACGACAACTGCGGTACCGGTGCCGAACGATAATCGCCTTTAGCCAACTTTCCGAAACTCATCGTTACAGCTTTTTTAACCTCAGCTGGATCAAGGTCTCCAACAATGACCAGCAGCAACCGCGACGTCTGCATTACTTTTTGATGATAGGCGCGTAGATCGTCGGCATTAAGACGCCCCAGGCTCTCAGCCGTGCCCTGGGCTCGATTGAGATAGGGATGCCCAGCATAAGCAACGCGTTCCTGCAGACGCTGTAGATAGGTGTCTGGATCGTCAGAATCATCCCGCAAAGTTGAGACCATTCTCGATTGGACCAGCGCGACATCATCCTTTGTAAACGAAGGACGCAGCGCCACATCAGTAAAGATTTGCCACGAACGATCGAAGTCAGGCCGTGTGCACGCGAGCGAGAGGACCGAATAATCGTAGTTCACTGAAGAGCCGATGATGGTTCCCATCTGCGACAGCTCATTGCGCATTCTTGCGCGTGGATAATTCGTCGTTGCTTCCGTCGCCGCCGATAACATCAGTGCTTCTATTCCGGCATTGTCGGCCGTGATGTTGCGAGAGCCACCACGAACGAAGAGTCCAGCTGCAACAGTGAGGCTTCCCTCGCGTCGCTTAATCAGAACCTTCAGTCCATTGACTTCGAACTCCGTTACTAATGCAGCCTGCTTTGCAACAACACTCTGAAGATCCTGGAGCGTTTTGGTCGCAGCCGGTGGCGCCGACGGTTGCGTTGCTGGTGCTGCTTGTTGGGGATGAACTGGAACGCAAGTAATTAACGTCAGGATTATGGTTGCAAGCACAGTCGAGATCCATCGCGTTTCCACTTCAGCGTTACGCTGAAACCCCAGGTTCTTATTCGTTAAATGATTGCTAGTTCTCATCATTGTCCTATCAGCTCTTCAGGTTGGAGTTTTATCTGCGCCTGCGCCGTGTCAGAGAGTAGTGCCAAACCAACGTGAGGCTTGCCCTGAATGTAGGTGGTTACGTATCGATTGATGTCTGCGCGGGACGTGGCTCGCAAACGGCCAAGGTATCCTCGGAAATAATCCAAACCAGTTGAAGCCCACCAGAAACTGAGCGTATGAGCATATTCGCTGAGCTTTTCGCGTGAATAAAGATCATCGGCTTCCAACAAGGCTTTCGCGCTTTCGAGTTGTTCGTCAGTGAAGTAATCCTTGTCGTTGAAATGCGAGATCTCGTTGTAAATCGCCTTCACCGCGGCGCGGGCCTTATCGGGTGTGGTCTGCGCAATCACGCTGATCGGTCCAACGTTGCGTTGCGTGTAATAGCCGATTGCAACGCCGTTCACCAGACCGGTATCAACCAACGCGCGCTGAAAGCGAGAATTCGGTTGAGTAAGAATGAACGAGAAGACATCTGCTGCGTATGTTGCTGCATCGTCTTTGCCTATTGATGGACCATGCCAACCGATGTTGATGACAACATTCTCAACGGGTTGAGTGATCACTCCGCCTTCACTCTTCGCGAGTGGAGGATGCTCCACTAACGGATACTTGATGAACGGATCTTCTGTGCGTTGCCAGTCGCCGTAAAACTCTTGTGCCAGCGCAAAAACCGTATCCGGATTAACGTCACCC
Source organism: Acidobacteriota bacterium (assembly GCA_046726395.1). Classification (GTDB taxonomy): domain Bacteria; phylum Acidobacteriota; class Blastocatellia; order Pyrinomonadales; family Pyrinomonadaceae; genus PSRF01. The sequence goes on along the minus strand of JBKPAL010000286.1, from coordinate 4,395 downwards.
GTGATCACCAAAGCTGAATTGTTCGGAATGTAGTAGCGTGACTGTATCAAACGCATCATTGCTGTCGTCGCAGCTGAGACGGTTTGCCGGTTGCCTAGCGGACTCTTACGACTCGGGTACTTGAAGAACAACCGATCCGTCATCTCCTTACTGAGGTAGAAAAATGGATTCGATTCCTGCCGATCTATTTCTCCGATGACGACCTGACGTTCCCTTTCAAATTCATCTTCAATGAAGAGCGGATACCTCGCTGAGTCCTTCATAAACTGCATGGCAGTGCGCAGATTAGGACTCGTCGTGGTGAAGTAATAATTAACTACCTCTTCGCGCGTCGAGGCGTTGTAAGCGATTCCCATCTGTCCGATGGTCTTTAAGTATTCTTCCTTGACTGCAACTGCGCGGTTCGCCTTAAAGAACATGTGTTCGTAAAGATGTGACAGGCCATTCAGTTCCGGCGGCTCAGTATAGGAACCGTTCTTCACTGCCAGCTCAATTGTGACCAAAGGAATCGAGTGGTCTTCGAGCACAATCACTTCAAGGCCGTTTGCCAGAGTGTGATTGACCAGCTTTGCTTGCGGTAACCGCGCGGGTGCCGGGGCTGTGGCTGCCGGGGTTCGACGCCGCTGCTGAACAACCGTTGCTGGGCCGCCGAGCGCAGTCTGCGACGTAAACGAAAGAATTAAGCCTAGTATTAGAAGGACACGTATCACAGGAAGCTCCACTTATAACCGCTCTAACGTTTAAATCAGAGTTTAAGGCCGACCATTGAACGCAAAGGCGAGGCGCCGGGGCCTCGCCGTCAGAGTTGAATCATAACTATTGAACCAAGTTCACGCTATTGCGCGACAGACATCTTTGAGAGACGTTCGATGTATTCGTTATCCAATTGGATGTTCGTCGAGGTTTAAATCCAGACAAACTCGAATCGAGTCAACTGAGGTTAGCTTGCCTTGCGAGAATTCACAAACGCATACATCCACAAATTTACAGATTACACAGATATAAAACCAGGAAAGGCAGGACAGAACGCTGACGCATAAGCCTCAGATAGTTCTGTTTGTTGCTGCTGTTCTATACGTCTGTAATCTGTGAATTTGTGAATGTATTGTAGGGGAGCGCTACCGTACTTTATTTCGAGCCAGCATTTCGTTGGCTTTCTGCTTCAATAAACTCCTGTACCGCGATTGATTCGACTTCAACAGATTCGCTGACCAGGTTGCGCGCACCGGTTTTCGGTTCTTAGTCTCCACGCGCAGTGAGTAAATCTGATCACTCTTGGGCACATACAAAACCAATCGATATCCGCTGGCTGAGTTTGAGTTAGTACCGGTGAATAAGACCTCTGGATAACCATCGTCGTCAACATCAACGCGCTGACTGGTCCATTTGGCCCGCCGGAACTCCGTCGTATCCAGCTGTCCGCGATTCGCAACCCGAAATGCATCGCCACGTTTCTCCATAGTAACGAACAGTGTCATTCCATTCTTGGCACGTTCATTCAGTGCAACGAGCACCTGTCCGGATTTCGTGTTGACGACCTGAATATTTGAGATTGTGCCCGCCGACAAAGAAGACAGTACTTGTCGCGCTCGTTCAGGAGAGAGTGAAGGGAAGCTCTGAACCTTTGGTTGGATAACAACTCTGGTCTGGTCAGAGCGTGGCTGTGTCGAAACAGTCTCAGTGATTGGAGTGCTCGCGTGCATTGAGGCTTCAGTTGCATTACCCAAGTCAGTTGTTAATTTCGAATCTTCCGCTGTTTCACCGCGGCCGGCCCACACGAATAGCAGCGCGCCAAACGCGAGCACAATTCCAAGCGGCGCAGCAGCTCGCAACAAAAGGTTCGTCCGCGTAGCGACCGCCGCAACCGTCGAGGATAGCGGCTCCACTTCTGGCCGTTCGTGATCAGGGCGAGTCAAACTCTTCGCCAACAACAAGCGCGCGGCCGCAGCCGTGCGCGGACGATCGTCAGGACGTTTCGCGAGCAATGTGTGCACTGCAAGGGCGAGTGGACGCGGAATGTTTTTACAGAGCTGTAACAGTGATGGCGGAGCAGCAGTGGCTTGCTTCACTAGGACAGCGGAAGGTAGCGGATCGATAAACGGTGGACGACCGGCAAGCATTTCATACAAGAGAACACCAATGCTGTAGAGATCACTACGAGCACCAACCTTCTGACCAACACATTGCTCCGGAGACATATAACGTGGCGTGCCCACAATCTGGCCCGAGCCTGTGCTGACATGAGTCGAAGTATCGGAGGATGAAGCTAGGACTTTAGCAACACCAAAATCGAGCACGGTCACGCCGCGCTCATTCAACATGATGTTCGAAGGTTTCAGATCGCGGTGGATAATGCCGAGCTCGTGCGCTTCCTCCAGCACGTCACAGATCTGAAGCGCTATCTCCACTGCACGATCGGGTGAAAAACAACCTTGACGAGCGAGAGCTTCGGAAAGGGTGACGCCCTCAACAAACTCCATGATGATGAAGTGACGTCCGTCCGGCAGATTTCCCGCGTCAAAGATCATGGCGGCGTGAGGATGGCGCAGCTTGGCCATCGTCCGTGCTTCACGCAGAAAGCGATCGGCGACCTCCAGGTCGGCTGCGAACTCTGGCTTGATAATTTTGACGGCGACGGGGCGTTCTAACCCGAGCTGCGTCGCGCGATAGACGGTACCCATCCCGCCGGTTCCAATTTCACATTCAATTCGAAACCGACCAGCGATGAATTGAGGGACATCCATATCTGACCTCTTTCGGGAAAAAGGTCGTTCGGTGCTTACGTGCTACTCGGGGACTAGAGTGCGCGTTTCTACGCACTGAAACGGCTAGATTGTTTTTAGAACTTTCGGGGAAAGAACTCGGTTTTGAGCTCGAGGTCTGTAGTCTAGCACCATAGCTAGCTGGCAGGGCAATCTTTTTAATGAAGGGGCCGATGGATATGCGCCTTTGTGGGGCTGCTGGCAGGCGCACGGAATCAACCATTAACGTTCGGAATCCAGAAGGTCTGCCCGTCAACTACGACACTTTTCAGACCACGCTTCGGCAGATCCTTCTCTTTATGACCGAGGTAAGTGAAGTGCGGCAGGTCACTCAGGACGGTTTGAAACCAACCGTGCTTTGCCAGGATTTCCCGCACGCGTGGGTTATCAAACTCATTCACATCAAACGCCAACATCGCAATGTGCTGAGAAGTTCCCGGCGCGGCTATCGAGTAGAGAATTGATTTCCGAAGATCCTTACTGAAAAAGATTCCACCCTTCTCCAGCTCTAAAACTTCAGCGATCTGGCTGGCCAAAGGTAATGAGCGAAGCCGTGATACTTCATCCGCAGTGAGCCGCTGTTGCGATTGCCAGTAGTCGAGCGCCGGCAGAAAGCGGGTCTCCCAAAGTCGCAGGCTGTCGTCAAAATTTCGTCTCGCTGCTTCGGCTCCATCCCGAGGGGTAATGTCCAGGCCTTCCTTCTGTGCTTCCTTCACGGCCTTTAAGAGCTCCTTCATCGCTGCTGGTTGGAGCTCAACATCAGCATCGCCGACCATCTCCGTTTTATAACCGACTCGCTCCTGAAAAGCCTTGACCTGCTCTTCACTGGTGAACACGCACATCGGAGGTGGCGTTACCTTTTTAGTAGCGATGAACATTGCGCCGTAATCTTCGAGCACACGGCGCGCGACCGAATCAGACGTGGGGCAAATCTGCTCGACAGTGGTCTTTCGTTTCTTAAGTGCCTTATTGAGTGCGTCATAGAACGGCGTCAACTCATTCTTCTCCAACATCGTCACCATGATTCTGTTTGTTTTATCCAGCCGAGTTAAACCGGCATCGTCTCCTTTGGCTGCAGCTCGCCCACACAATTGCGTCAAAATCAAAACGAAAGATACCAACAAAGCATGAATAACTCGTGGTCTGACAAGCAAACTGGTCCGAAAAGACTTCTGGACATGTAATTGCTTTGATTTAATCCCCTTGAGCATGAAGAGCATTTCAAAATTACGCGGCTGATAATAGAGAGCTTCGCCAAAGCTGGTCAAACGATGCCGAACCCAACTTTGGCCCTTCGCCCATGCTTACCGATGCTACGGGTGATTTCGCGGAGTTATACTTTTCAAAATTAGAACTGAGGACGGGCTTTAATGAAACTTACAAATCTTGCCCGTGAAATCGTTGCTACTTACCAAAAGCATGGATGGCAATTGCGCAAGGCCTTATTGAGACCGGAGACACGAAGGGAACTCGCTGCATCGGGAGATGTGCTGAGTGATGCATCGATTGAAGAGTCGAACATCGATGCCCTTTGGTTCTCTCGGCCTTCGCACAAGGAGCGTGAAGCGTGGGAGCTAAGGCTGTTGGCGGAGAATCCTTATGCTCTTTTCGAAACGTTTGATTTGAATGTAAC
>JBKPAL010000285.1:0-20711 GCA_046726395.1 Acidobacteriota bacterium | reverse complement strand
GTTCGATCACCGATAGCTGAATCGTATCGACATCTCCGCACGTCGTTATTGCTATCTTCTGCGGGTCAGCCACCAAAGAAGATTCTGGTGACCTCAAGTCAGCCGTCAGAAGGTAAGACCACGACCGCGATTAACACTGCGTTCATGCTCGCGCAAACCGGAGCCGAAGTGTTGATAATCGATTGCGATCTCAGACGACCGCGTTTGCATGCGCACTTCGAGATTCCAAACGCGCGAGGCCTTACGAATTGGCTCTCTGGGGAAACAGACCTCGATAGTCTGCTACATACATACGAACGCCATCAGAATTTGAAGGTGCTCACCTCGGGTGCAGTTCCTCCCAATCCTGCGGAACTCTTGGGTTCGGACGAGATGCGTCGACTGTTGGCAATTCTCAGCGAAAGGTTCGCGCACATCATCATCGATTCGCCTCCCGCGATCTCCTTTACTGACGCGTCGATTCTCTCGACCATGGTCGACGGAGTTGTACTCGTAGTACACGGCGGAAAGAGCTCACGTGCTGTGGTCCGACGAGCGAAGCAGCAGCTGTTAGACGTTGGTGCGCACATCTTTGGTGTCGTGCTGAACAACGTCAAACTAGAGGCCCAGGACTATTACTATTCCGGCTATTACTCCGAATACTACACAGACAGTGAACCCGAGTCGGACCACCCATCAGGTGAGGCATCGGCGGCAAGTTAATCCAGCAAGGACGAGTCTTGCTACGTAGCGAGACTCGTCTTTGACCTTCCCACGACTCAGCCGTTAATCCAGTTCAAGGACAGGCAATAACATGAACGTTCCGCTCCTCGATTTACGTCCGCAGTACGAAAGTCTGCGGAGCGAGTTGCTTGCTGCGATTGAGCAAATAATTGACTCGCAGCAGTTTGTGCTTGGTCCTGCTGTGTCTGAATTAGAAAACGAGCTCGCGGCATATTCGCGAGTAAAGCACGCAATCGGATGCGGCTCCGGGTCGGACGCGCTTCTTCTTGCCTTGATGGCCTGTGATGTTCGCGCAAGCGACGAAATAATCACGACTCCATTTACATTTTTTGCTACCGTCGGCGCAATTGCCCGAATCTCAGCACGCCCAGTATTCGTCGATATTGATCCAACCACATACACGATCGATCCAGCATTGGTTGAAGCGGCAATTAGCCCGCGTACTCGCGCGATCTTGCCGGTCCATCTGTATGGACAATGTGCAGACATGGATCGTTTGAGAGAAATCAGCACGCGGCACAACGTGCCCATAATCGAGGACGCTGCTCAGGCGATTGGTGCAGAAGATCGCGGTCGACGCGCTGGCTCAATGGGCCTGATGGGCTGCTTTAGTTTCTATCCATCCAAGAATCTTGGAGCAGCGGGCGATGCAGGGCTGTTGACGACCAATGATGACGAGGTAGCGAGTCGTCTTCGCAAGCTGCGCGTGCACGGTGGCGCAAAGGAATACCACCATCGTGAAGTCGGAATTAACAGCCGCCTGGATTCTTTACAGGCTGCAATCCTGAGAGTGAAGCTTCCGCATCTGGATTCGTGGTCTGAAGCTCGGCAACGCAAGGCTGCCCGTTACGATGAGTTATTCGGAGCGACTAACCTGCAATTTGAGCTGACACCGCCTTTCGTACGTCCAGACGGCCGTCATATTTTTCATCAGTACGTTATTCGTGTTCCTCACCACAGGGATGCTTTGATGGATCATCTGGGCCGAAACGGTATCGGGACCCGTGTCTATTACCCGGTGCCACTTCATCTGCAGGAGTGTTTTCGGTACTTGAGTTATCACGAGGGAGACTTTCCGCATTCCGAAGCCGCCGCGCGAGACACAATGGCGCTACCTTGTTACCCTGAAGTGACTGATGAGCAGCAAGAGTTTGTAGTGGAGACCATTCGTGCCTTTAATCCAAACCAGCATTGAGTGCTCAACCGCACGCATCAGACTCGTCCACGCAATTCCAGATTCATCAAAGTTCTCCAACTGGCGTATCGTCGTAGCATGGTCGAAGGTTCGTGAGACACAATTGCTACTTCGTACGAAGTGGAGAGTCTCTTGAAGCTTCATGCGTAACAACTGTAACGCCCGAATCGAGTGCGTCTCTTAAATGCAGGTCAGCGTCATCATTCCGGTACTCAATGAAGAGGCTTCAATACAGTCGCTTATTGAGGGCTTGCTGTCACAGACGCGCCCGCCTGATGAGATCGTTATCACTGATGCGGGCTCCACGGATAACACGCAAAGCTTAATACAAAGGCTCCGGTCTTCATCAAAGATCCCCATTGTTTTGACTGTGGACCATCACGCCTTTCCTGGTCGCGGTAGAAACGTTGCCATTCATAAGGCCACAAATGAGTGGCTCGCTTGTATCGATGCCGGAATTAGGCCTGAGACGAACTGGTTAGAAGAACTGGTTTCAGTGGTCGAACAACAGCCAGACGCGAAAATGGTACAAGGTCGATATGAACCAGTCACTGACACTTACTTCAAAGAGTGCGCCGCTATAGCATACGTTGGACCGAGCAGCAGTCATTCTCAACAATCATTGGCTTCGTGCTTGCTTCACCGTTCTGCATGGGAAGCCGGTCGCATGTTTCCCGAAGACCTACGTTCTGGTGAGGACTTGATTTTTTTTCGGCGTTTGAAAATCGCTGGTGTCCCAACTGCGACGAGCGATAAAGCCGTGGTCCATTGGCACCTGCAGCCCGACACCTCATCTACTTTTCGGCGATTTGCAACCTACTCGAGATATGGAATGAAAGCTGGTTTAGGAAAGGATTGGCAATTGAGAGTTACGCTGATGTACTCGATCTTTATCGTCTTTATTATCGGCGGACTGTTGCTGTGGTGGCCTTTAGCGTTGATTCCAATTCTTCTTCTGCTGCTTCGGAGCCAGCGTAGGATCTACAACTGGTTCGGGTCGCAAAGTGCGCTCAAGCGCATGGCCGAATGTCTTAATCCGCGACGCGTGCTGACAGTTACGTGGATCAATGTTGTGGTAGACATGGCGATGTTTTTAGGAATGATAAAATGGCTTTTCCTGGACCTAATCGGAAAAGGAAGTACCAGTCAGGCCATGCACAAAGCCACATGAGCATGCGGGCCACAAGAACTTTCTGTTGATGCAAAGAAAGCTGCTCCAAATTCTGGTTTGTCCAAAGTGTCTTGGCGAGTTGTCGTGTGCTGTTTCGACAGAATCTGAAAACGGGATCGACACCGGCACCCTGACTTGTAACGGTTGCAAAAAGTCGTTCGAGATTAACGCGGGTATTCCCCGCTTCGTAGAGTCTGACAACTATGCCTCATCGTTCGGTTACCAGTGGAACCGCTTCAAGGCAGAGCAGATTGATTCTCTTAACGGAACAAGATTGTCAGAGAGAAGGTTCTACTCCGAGACGGGTTGGACCAAAGATTGGCTGCAGAATAAATGGATTCTTGATGCAGGCTGCGGTGCCGGACGATTCCTCGATGTTGCGTCGAAGAACACAAGCTGCGAAGTAGTTGGCATCGATATCAGCAACGCAGTTGATGCTGCCCATGCCACTCTCAGCGATCGGGAAAACGTCCATCTCGTGCAAGCGAGCATTTACGAATTACCGTTTCGAGATGGTGCCTTTGACGGTTGTTACTGCATTGGAGTTATTCAACACACACCGGATCCTGCAAAAGCGCTTCGTAGTCTGCCTCGTCTGGTAAAGGAAGGCGGGCGATTGGCGGTCACTATTTACGAGCGCAAACCCTGGACGCCGCTCAACACAAAATATCTCATTCGTCCGCTGACCAAGCGGGTCAATCCAAAGTTTCTTCTGAGCGCAATCAAAGCCTCGATGGTTATTCTCTTTCCAATAACGGATGTCCTGTTCCGAATTCCTTTCTTAGGACGCGTGATGTCTTTTGCTATTCCTGTAGCTAATTACGTCAACGATCCCGAGTTAACCACATCGGCACGTTACCGCTGGGCCATACTCGATACTTTCGACATGCTTGCGCCGCAGTATGATCAGCCTCAGGTTGAAGAGGATGCCGCTCAAGCACTCAAGGCGGGAGGACTAACGGAAATCAAGCGTCTTAACAATCCGGGCTTGAATCTAACGGGACAGAAACTTGAGCGAGCGGCAAGCGAAGAAAAACACATGTCTGCCTCACTTGCGTTTAACGGAACATCAGGATCAATTTAGTTTATGTCCGGCAAGCCGCGCGTGCTGTTTATTTCTTATACGGGGATGCTCGAGCCGCTCGGCCGAAGCCAAGTGATTCCTTATCTGCGCGAGTTGGCAGGTGAAGGTTTCGAATTCACTCTGCTTAGTTTCGAACGTGAATCTGCCTTCTCCGAAGCAGGACAGTTCACGCGTGAGAAGTTGAAGCAAGAACTAGCTGAATCCAACATCGAGTGGCACTGGCTTCGTTATCACAAGAAGGTCTCACTGATTGCAACCCCTTATGATGTGGTTACGGGCATCCGCTACGCCTCAAGTCTCATAAAGTCCCGACGAATTGATTTGGTTCATGCAAGAAGCCAGATCGCAGCTGCGATTGCAGTGGCGCTGAAGAAACGATTCGGGCTGAAGATGATCTTTGATATACGCGGGTTGATGGCTGAAGAATACGTGGACGCCGGACATTGGCCCGCCGACAGTGTGCGCTACCGGTTAACAAAAGCGATGGAACGTCGTGCTCTGGCAGCTTCTGATGGCGTCGTAACGTTAACTCGTCGTATCTGGCCATTAATTCGTGATTGGGATGGATTAAAAGGTCGCGAGGTGATCCATCAGGTAGTCCCCTGTTGCGCGAACTTGCAAGAGTTCAGGTTCGATCAAAGAGATCGTGATCGTCGACGAGCCGAGCTGAATCTTGCTAATCGTCTTGTTCTTGTCTATTCGGGGACAATCGGAAGTTGGTACTGGACTGCCGAGATGATCGACTTCTTTGCCGAGCTATGTAAAAAGCGTTCCGACGCGCTCTTCTTATGGCTGACGAACGGTGACCAAAGCTATATCCATGATCTGATGCAACGGCGGCAAATACCTTCGAACAGCTACACGATTATCGCGGCTCCTTCGTCTGACGTTTCTTCGTATCTTTCGGCCGCTGATCTGGGAATCGCTTTTTACAAACCAGGCTTCTCGCGGTTCGCTACCTCTCCGGTTAAGGTGACGGAGTATTTAGCTTGCGGGCTTCCGGTCATCATTAATTCAGGTATAGGCGACCTGGACGAGTTGATTGAATTTGAACGGATTGGTTCAGTCATTAAGGACCTTACGCCGCCAGGGTTCTTAAAGGCGATCACCGAGTGCCAATCGCTATTGGAGGATCAGGCTGGAACGCGTCATAGGATCCGCTCCGTTGCTGAAGAGTATTTCGACGTAAGAGGTGTGGGTCGAACACGTTACGCGCAGCTCTACAACAGGGTCTTGGGTTACCACGAGCCACTGAATGTGTGTTGTCATGCTGAAAAGTGACCGCTGGAGGAACCCTCTAGGCTCAATGTATATTAAGGCTACGATTTAGCTGCGTGATTTCGAACAATCTGAACTCATGAATGGTCTTCTAACACTCTTGTCACTCCTCGTTTGCGCCTTAGTGATTCTTGGAGTGCCTTACATGACTTCGCCCGGCGGTGACGACTTTGGTGTTGTCTCAGTCTTTGATACGAGCAGAGCTGTGTTGCTCTGTGCCGCTGCAGCAACGGCAATGGGCTACTGGGCGTACAGACAGGGCGATGATGGCTCATTCCTGTTGAAGCTGTTCGTCTCGGCACTCTTGGTTCGCATGGTTCTTGGTTCGGCAATCTTCATCTTTAGGGCCCAAGAGTTCTTCGGTGGCGACGCTATCACCTACGACTTCTACGGTATTGCCCAACTTAAGGCGTGGGGAGGTGATAAATATTTTCAGGCGGTGATAAGTCCGTATGTGTCAGCGGGCAGGGGCTCTGGTTGGGGAATGATCTACATGGTGGCGGCCATCTACGCCCTCGTGGGTCGAAACATGTTGGCTGTTCAATTCATCAACGCAGTGTTGGGAGCCGCAACAGCTGTCGTCATATTTTTGAGCGCCTTTCAGGTTTTTAATAATCGCAAAGTCGCGAAGTTTGCTGCTTTCGCCGTCGCCCTATATCCCTCCCTTGTGTTGTGGTCGTCCCAAGGTCTGAAGGACGGGCCAATCGTTTTCTTTCTTGCGTTGTCGATTCTCGCCACATTGAAGCTGGGCCAAAAACTGAGCATTAAATGGATCGTAGTTCTTGTCTGCTCACTCTTCATGCTGCTGAGTCTACGGTTCTATGTTTTCTACATGATCGCGGTTGCAATAGCGGGTGCTTTCGTCATTGGGATGCAGGCGGTTTCGGCAACAAGCTTTGCGCGGCAATTCATCATTATCATCTGCGTGGGTTTGGCGCTGACTTATTTGGGCGTCACTCGTTATGCGAATGTTCAACTCGAGCAATTTGCTAGTCTCGAACGGATCCAACGAAGTCGATTGGATGCGGCTTCCTCAGCGCAGTCTGGTTTTGGAAAGGACGTGGACGTTTCCACAACCCAGGGAGCGTTGGCTACGATTCCGGTGGGTTTGTTCTATCTGCTGTTCGCACCGTTCCCATGGCAGTTCGTTTCATTGCGTCAGAGCATAACTCTGCCTGAAATGATTATCTGGTGGGCCTCTTTTCCGTTACTTATTCTCGGCTTATGGTTTTCGATTAGATACCGCTTGAGGCAGATCTCGCCAATCCTGATTTTTACCGTGATGCTCTCGCTGGCCTATTCAGTCTTTCAAGGAAACATTGGCACGGCATATCGACAACGTGCACAGTTGCTGGTTTTCTATTTCATCTTTGTCGCGGTTGGCTTTGTATTGTTACTCGAGAAACGTGACGAGAAGCGGCGGGAAGACGCGGCAGCCAGATAAACTCACGAGTCTGCAACGGCGAAACTTAGTATCTGAAGAATTATGCGTGTACTAGCAATGGTGCCGGCCTTATACGATACGTCGCCGGGTCAGCGATATCGGATTGAGCAGTGGGATCCACTTCTGCGCGAACGAGATGTGGAGATCGTCTACGAACCGTTTGAGAGTGAAGAGTTACACTCTCTGCTATACAAATCAGGAAGTCTCCCTCGCAAGCTCACTCTTGTTTCGCAAGCGATCGGGCGACGCGTTCGTTCGATGAAATCAGTTCGGGATTTTGACCTCGTGTACTTGTTCCGCGAGGCCGCTCTTCTTGGACCAGCATGGTTCGAACGAGGGATTCATTCTTCAGGAGTGCCATTTGTATTTGATTTCGATGATGCAATCTTTGTCTCTTACAAGAGTCCTTCGAACGGATATCTGAGTTATCTGAAGTTTGCCGCAAAGACAAAAACGATTTGTCGTCTGGCTTCACATGTCATGGTTGGCAATCCCTATCTCGCTGAATTTGCCAGTCAATTCAATACGCGTGTCACTATCGTTCCGACCACAATAGACACAGACAAATACCAAGTGCCTGCGAAAGAGAAGTCGGAACCTCCGGTGATTGGTTGGACCGGAAGCTACAGTACGGTGCAACACCTGGACACACTACGGACAGCTCTCCAGCAGTTAGCAAAGCAAGAAAAGTTTCGCCTGCGAGTGATCGGCACGCCCAGCTACGAACTTGAAGGCGTGGAAGTTGAAGCAATGCCGTGGCGCTCAAAAACAGAGCTTGAAGACCTTGGAACGATTGACATCGGTGTGATGCCTTTGCCAGATGACAACTGGAGCAAGGGTAAGTGCGGGCTGAAGGCCCTGCAGTTCATGGCGTTGGGAATTCCAACGATCTGTTCACCGGTCGGAGTGAACTCCGAAATTGTGCAAGATGGCCAAAATGGTTTCATTGCTGGAACGGATGAGGAGTGGGTGGATAAACTTCGCCGCCTGTTGCGATCGGCAGAGTTAAGAAGAACTTTGGGAACTGCTGGTCGCCAGACTGTCGAACAAAAATACTCGGCCAAAGTTCAGGCGCCACGAGTCTATGAGATCTTCCGCTCAGTTTTAGAAGAGGCTAAGGCGTCCCAACGAGTGGGCCACTCTCGATCCGCGACGGCTTAGAACACAGGTTGAATCGAAAGCGAGGAATAAGCATTGGGACAATCGACGGTATTGGTAACTGGCGGGGCCGGATTCATCGGCTCGCATCTTGTTGATGAGTTGATTGCGTGTGGCTACCGCGTGCGCATTCTTGATTCATTGGTTTCTCAGGTTCACGGGGAACAACTCCCGGGTTTTCTGAACTCGAAGGCTGAGTTTATTCAGGGCGATGTATGTGACCGCACTGTTGTCAACAAGGCTCTCGATGGAGTCGATGCTGTCTTTCATGAAGCAGCCGAGGTTGGCGTGGGCCAGTCGATGTACGAAGTGCGTCGCTACGTCGAGGCTAATGATCTCGGGACTGCTGTTTTGCTCGAAGCGATCCTCGCGGGCCGAGAAAAGATTAGGAAGCTCATCGTTGCATCTTCTATGTCTATTTATGGAGAAGGTGCTTACGAGTGTGCGAGTTGTGGAAAGGTTTACCCGCAGCTTCGGCCCGTTTCACAGTTGCTCGACAGGCGTTGGGAAGTTCAGTGCCCAAATTGCGATCATCCATTAAAGCCGGCACCCACCGGTGAGGACAAGCCCCTCTTTCCGACTTCAGTTTATGCCGTCACAAAACAAGACCAGGAGCAGTTCTGTCTGGTGGTTGGACGCTCTTATGGAATTCCAACTGTCGCCTTGCGGTATTTCAATGTTTATGGGACACGGCAAGCACTATCGAACCCATACACGGGCGTATGTGCGATCTTTTCTGCGCGGCTTCTCAATGGAAACAGTCCAATGATTTTTGAGGATGGCGAGCAGACACGCGACTTTGTGCACGTGAGCGACATCGTTCAAGCTAACCTCCTCGCGTTGGAAAGCGATCGCGCAAACTATCAAGCAATAAACATCGGCACCGGCATACCGACATCAATCAAGCAAGTAAGCACATTGCTCTCCGAAGGGTTGGGAAAGAAAGTGCAGCCGGAAATTGTTGGGCGGTATCGCGAAGGTGACATTCGCCATTGCGTAGCCGACATATCCAAAGCAAAGTCTTTGCTCGGTTATGAACCACGCATTAGGCTCTCCGAAGGAATTCCCGAACTGCTCGTTTGGGTGAAGGAGCAGGCCGCCAAAGATCAGGTTGAAGCAGCGACCGCCGAACTCGAGAGCCGTCAACTGGTCCGCTGAATGACCGGCTAAACGGATTGTGACAGCGACCCTGATGCAGAAAACCAGTAGACCCCGTTTGTTCGTACTAGCTGTAGTTGCTCTGCTACCGTCCTTTTTGAAAATCCCTATCTATCGGATTTGCTTCGGTTATCGCATCGGTAAACGCGTTTCGCTGGGTTGTAGTCTGATCGACGCGCGAGAGTGCTCAATAGCAGATGACGTGCGAATAGGTCACCTGAATGTCGTTCTCAGCGTGGGACGGTTAATAGTGGGTGACCATGTGCGAATTGGTCATCTGAACATCTTCCGTGGAGGCGATGAGATAAATCTCGGTCGGTATGCAGAAATTCTTCGGATGAATGAGATCAACTCTATTCCGGATCCGGATGTGGTCAATCCCACGGATCCACGTTTTCTCCTGGGCGACGGAAGTATCATTACCACAGGCCATAAGATTGATTTCACTGATCAGGTAACGATTGGTAGAAGAAGCATCCTGGGAGGCAGAAATTCATCTTTGTGGACTCACAACCGTCAAAGAACGCGACCGATCGAGATCGGGTCGTTCGCCTACATCGGTTCAGAGATTAGAGTTGCTCCCGGTGGTTCTGTTCCTTCGAACTGTATCGTTGGTATTGGTTCTGTTATCACAAGCCGGTTGACGGATGAGGGTTTTCTGATCGCCGGCGTGCCTGCGAAAGCCGTGAAGGAGTTGGACGAATCAGACAAATTCCTGGTGCAACGCAAAACTAGATTGGATCTCCCCGATGACGTGTAACATTCACACACGTCTCAAACATTCAAATGTACATATGTTCTTGATTTGCCTCAGTTCATCGAATAAGGTTTTTTTGTGTGTGGAATTGTCGGCATAGTTAATCAGGCCCAACGAGCCGTCGACGAATCGCTTATCTCGCGCATGTGCGACGCGATCAAGCATCGTGGACCAGATGACGACGGTTTTTATGTAAACGGTTCAGTGGGCCTCGGAATGAGACGCCTTTCCATCATCGATGTGAAAGGTGGACAGCAACCAATCCATAATCAGGACCGAACGGCATGGATTGTGTTCAATGGCGAGATCTACAACTACCGTGAGCTCCGCCGCGATCTCGAAGAATTGGGCCATCGCTTCTATACGAACAGTGATACAGAAGCGATAGTTCACGCCTACGATCAATATGGAGCAGACTGTCCCAAGTATCTGAGGGGGATGTTTGCTTTCGCCATTTGGGACGAACGCACTCAAGAATTGTTTCTGGCACGTGACCGGGTAGGTAAGAAGCCACTCCTCTATTCTCACCTCAATGGAGATCTTGTTTTCGGATCAGAGTTCAGCGCGCTTTTGCTGCATCCTCAAATCAGCCGGGATATAGATACGCGAGCCATAGATTCTTACCTGTCGTTCATGTGTGTTCCCGCGCCGCTCACCGCATATCAACAGATCAGAAAATTGGAACCAGGTCATAGTCTTCGCTGGAAGCAAGGTGAGATCCGGATCGAGCGCTACTGGCAGCCCAACTTCTCGAACAAGATTCCAGTAACGGAGGAAGAGGCCGGTGAGCGCGCAATCGAAATTCTTCGCGACGCAGTTCGCGTTCGATTAATGTCTGAAGTGCCGCTTGGGGCTTTTTTATCTGGCGGTGTCGATTCAAGTGCTGTTGTCGCACTGATGAGCGAAGTGAGCGGCGAACCGGTAAAGACGTTTTCGATCGGTTTTGAAGAGCAGGATTTCAGCGAGTTGCATCATGCCCGACGGGTTGCCGAGCACGTTGGCGCAGACCATCACGAGTTCATCGTTCGTCCGGATGCTTTAGAAGTCTTACCCACCTTAGTCGAGCATTACGGCGAACCGTATGCTGACTCTTCTGCGATCCCGACATATTACGTCGCACGCGAGACGCGTAATCACGTCACTGTAGCGCTGAATGGTGACGGCGGCGATGAGTCTTTCGCGGGGTATGAACGGTATGCGGCAATGCGTTTAGCTGAAAAGTATTATCGCCTGCCGTCGTTCTTGCGTGATTCAATTATTCAACAAGCGGCAGATCTGTTGCCCTCTTCTGAACATCGCCGCAGCCGGCTGAGAGATGCAAAGCGTTTCCTTCGCGCAGCTTCCTTGCCACGTGTCGATCGGTATATGCGTTGGGTCTCAGTATTCGACGCTGCAGCGAAGGCAGACTTGTACTCAGACACCTTTCGCTATCAGACAAAAGAACTGCGCGCGTCAGACACTCTCGAGCCGTGGTTTGCGAACGCTAACGGCGCCGGGATTGTTGATGCCTCACTCTTGACCGATATCATGACTTATCTGCCGAACGATTTGCTGGTAAAAGTTGACATCGCCACGATGGCTGTGTCGCTGGAAGCGCGGTCACCGTTTCTCGATCATCACGTCATAGAGTTCGCCGCGAGTTTGCCCGAGAAATACAAACTGCGGGGGCTTACGACCAAGTATCTGTTGAAGCGAGTATTGAAGAAGCTACTACCGTCTGAAAATCTCGAACGTAAAAAGATGGGGTTTGGTGTTCCAATCGGACATTGGTTTAGGGATAGGTTGCAGCCGTTTCTTCGTCAAACACTTCTATCTGATCGAGCACTAGGTCGTGGCCTTTTCAATACTGAAGTGGTGCGGCAGATGATTGAGCTTCATACGCGGGGTGAGCGGGACTATTCGCATCAACTCTGGACCTTGTTGATGTTGGAGTTGTGGTTCCAAAGATTTATCGACTAGCTGGTTCTAGTCAGTACCATCTCACTGTAGCGGATGGATCCATTAGCTCTTATCGAGATGCCCGCCGATCAAAAGATCGACGGATTAATTGAAAATCATTAGGAGGTTCCACCAGTGAAAGGCGTGGTATTGGCCGGCGGATTAGGTTCGCGATTGCGACCATTAACTGCTGTCACGAACAAGCACCTGCTTCCTGTATATCATCAACCGATGATCTATTACCCCATCCAGACACTTGTGAATGCGGGTATCACGGACATCATGATCGTCACGGGTGGCAATTCGGCAGGCGATTTTCTAAAGCTGCTTGGTAACGGAAAGGCTTTTGGTCTCAAGCACCTCAACTACACGTACCAGGAAGGCGAAGGTGGAATCGCGGCAGCTTTGTCGCTTGTAGAGCACTTCGGCGGTGGTGATCCCGTTTGTGTCGTACTCGGCGACAACATCATCGAAGGCAATATTCGCTCAGCTGTTCGCGCATATCGTCATCAAGGCGGAGGCGCAAAGATCATCCTGAAACGTGTCACTGATCCGCAGCGCTTTGGTGTTCCCGAAGTGAACGGAAACACAGTCGTAAGAATTGAAGAGAAACCAGAATTTCCGAAATCTGAATATGCAGTGATCGGAATTTACATGTACGACGGCGAAGTGTTCGACATCATTCGTCAACTGAAACCATCCGGACGCGGCGAGCTAGAGATCACAGATGTGAACAACGCCTACATTGAACGCGGCGAGATGACTTGGGAGGAATTGCAAGGCTGGTGGACTGACGCCGGCACTTTTGAAAGTTTGCTCCGTGCGTCGAATCTTGTATCCCAATCCGGCGCGAACAAACTCGAATTAAGCGAACCCTCCGGAGTCATCGCCAATGTCTAATAGGTTCAAGCAAGGAACGATAGAAGATGTCGTGATTCGCGACCTGAGGAAGTTTCTAGACTCGCGCGGCTGGCTTTCTGAGCTCTTCCGTCATGACGAGTTGGAAAAGGAATTTTATCCGGTTATGACTTACATCTCGTCAACGCGACCCGGTGTCACTCGCGGACCTCATGAACATGTGGATCAAGCGGACTTTTTCTGCTTTCTTGGACCATCGACGTTCAAGCTGCGTGTGTGGGATAACAGACCCTCATCAAGTAGCTTCAACTGCATGATGACGGTAGAAGTAGGTGAAACCAATCCCAAGTCAGTACTAATCCCGGCCGGAGTAGTGCACGCTTACAAGAACGTGGGAACGATCGACGGTGTCGTAGTTAACTGTCCTAATCGTCTTTACATGGGCCACGGTAAGCGTGATCCGATTGACGAGATACGACATGAAGACGATCCGGAAACGATTTACAGGATTGACGATTAACGATCCTTAGCTCCAGGGCCGATGAAAATCGTTCGTATCATTGCGCGACTAAATGTTGGTGGGCCGGCCAGACATGTTGTGTGGTTGACTGAAGGCCTTAATGGACCGGAGTGCGAAACGGTGCTGGTTGCAGGAACGGTTCCAAGCGGCGAAGAAGACATGTCTTACTTTGCGGCTATGCACGGAGTCACGCCGGTCTTCATTTCTCAGATGAGTCGCGAGATCGCCTTGAAAGATCTGTTGACAGTGTGGAAGCTCTACCGCCTTTTCCTGCGCGAACGACCTGACGTCGTCCATACGCACACCGCCAAAGCGGGAACGGTTGGAAGAGTGGCCGGCCTGCTTTATCGCTGGCTTACTCCTGCAGCTTTGTGGGGACATCCGCGTAGCTGTAGCTTTGTTCATACCTATCACGGTCACATCTTTCATGGATACTACGGAAGGCTTAAGACTCGACTCTTTCTCGGGATCGAACGAATGCTCGCGAGGCTCGGTACCGATCGGATTGTGGTGGTGAGTGAACAACAACGCCGAGAGATACATGAGACGTTCGGCGTAGGTAAGCGCGAGCAGTTAACTGTAATCCCATTGGGATTGGATACTCGTGTGTATGCAGGCTGGCGCGATCGTGGGAAATCTTTTAGAGATGAGTTATCGGCCAAGCCAGATGAGATTCTGGTCGGTATCGTTGGCAGACTGACTGAGATTAAGAACCACGAGCTATTTCTGCAGGCCGTCTCGATTATCAAGCAAACATATCAATCGCCACGTCAGAACGTCCGGTTTGTGGTGGTCGGTGACGGGAGCTTGAGAAAGCAGCTTGAGAATCAGGCGCGCTCGCTTGGGATATTCGACGACGTTGTATTTGCTGGCAATCGCAATGATGCCGAAAACTTCTATCCTGGTCTGGATGTGATAGCGCTGACATCTCGT
The DNA here is from genome assembly GCA_046726395.1 of Acidobacteriota bacterium. GTDB lineage: Bacteria > Acidobacteriota > Blastocatellia > Pyrinomonadales > Pyrinomonadaceae > PSRF01. Next base: position 6,494 of record JBKPAL010000285.1, on the reverse strand, counting down.
AATGAAGGGACGCCGCTCACGCTGATTGAAGCGATGGCAAATTGTCGTCCGATCGTAGCAACAGCTGTTGGTGGTGTTGTGGACCTTCTGGGTGATTCGGTGCTGCACAATTCCAGTTTGCCTTACGTAGTTTGTCAGCGTGGAATCATCGTGCCGCCGGGAAACCCCGAAGCATTCGCTGCCGGGCTTGTCAGGATGATTGAAGATGAAAAGCTGCGACAGGCAACAGCAGCTCGTGGGCTCGAGTACGTGGCCCATCGTCACTCTCGAGAACGACTTCTGGCCGACGTTAAGGCACTTTACAATGACCTTTTGAAGCCTGCCTCCACGAGTTTGAACTTTATCGAATCTCAGCGATCAATTAGCAGATGACACATCGTATGCACAAAGGAGCACGATAATTTGCGAATACTAATCACGGGTGGCGCCGGATTTATTGGTTCGCACCTTGCAGACGCTTATCTCGATCGCGGTGATGAAGTGTTCGTTATCGACGATCTTTCGACAGGAACTATCGAGAACATACAACACCTGAAGAGAAATAAACGTTTCCATTACACGATCGACAGCGTTCACAACCAGCCTGTTACCGCCGAGCTTGTGGACCAGTGCGACATAATTTTTCATCTAGCAGCAGCCGTGGGCGTGAAATTGATCGTCGAGTCTCCGGTGAAGACGATTGAGACTAACGTTCATGGCACCGAAGTCGTTCTAGCCCTCGCTAACAAGAAGAAGAAGCGGGTCTTGATCGCGTCGACGTCGGAAGTCTACGGACTCAGCACTGACGTGCCTTTTCGCGAGGATGGCAACCTGGTAATGGGAGCTACCACAAAGGGGAGGTGGAGTTACGCGTGCTCAAAGGCAATCGATGAGTTTCTCGCATTCGCGTACTGGCGCGAGAAGAAACTTCCCACAACTATTGTTCGCCTATTCAACACGGTGGGGCCACGACAGACTGGTCGGTACGGAATGGTCATACCGACTTTCGTGAAGCAAGCGCTCGCGGGCCGGCCCATTACCGTCTATGGTGATGGTAGTCAAACGCGATGTTTTGGTTATGTCGGGGATGTCGTTACCGCATTGGTGAAACTGATGGATCATCCGGACAGCATTGGTCAGGTTTTTAATATAGGTTCAGATGATGAGATCTCGATCCTGGAGTTGGCCCGACGGATCAAAGCCTTGACTAAATCAAGCTCTGAAATCGTGTTTGTCCCTTACGACAAGGCGTACGAAGAAGGATTCGAAGATATGCCGCGTCGCATTCCCGACACGACGAGAGTGAAGGACCTGGTTGGATTCAGGCACGAAAAAGACCTTGATGGAATTCTTCGCAGCGTAATCGAGTATCAAAGTGGCCGTGCCGCAGAGTCTGGCTGATTTGTTCACAGCATGCGTTCTGACCAAAAAGTGTTACCTGCGACGAGTGTGGCGCTTGATTCGTTAGCGCTTATCATCTAGTTTCGCGGTACACACAACAACATTCGACTGCCTATCTATTTCGGATTCATGCCGTTCAACTCTGCATATCTACTTCCTGTCGCGGCGTCATTAGCACTCGCATTAGTGTTAACGCCGCTGGTCCGCGCCTTCGCGCGAAAGACGGGAATGGTTGCGAAGCCCAAAACAGATCGTTGGCACAAGAAGCCGACGGCGATGCTGGGTGGAGTGGCGATTTGGCTGTCTGTAACGATCACGTATTTGATTTTCCTGCCACATACGCCTTACAGCCTTCGGATCATGATTGCGAGCACCTTTCTGTTTGCAGTTGGCCTTTTCGACGATCTCGTACACATAAAGCCCTACCAAAAACTCGTGGGCCAGATCATGGGCTCAGCCTACATCGTCTATTACGGCATGACTCTGCCTTGGACGAGTTCGTCATCAGTCAACGTGGCGTTGACGATCTTCTGGCTAATCGGAATCACGAATGCCATCAATCTGCTCGACAACATGGACGGATTGGCAGCTGGCATCGGCATCATTGCTTCGGGATTTCTAGCGCTCAGCTTCTTCAACACAGGACAAGTTAATGAAGCGCTGATGTTGATGACATTCGCTGCAGCGTTGCTTGGGTTTCTCGTTTACAACTCTAATCCCGCGTCGATTTTTATGGGTGACGGCGGTTCGATGTTTATCGGACTGCTTCTGGCAAGCGCGGCGCTGGTTAACGTTTCGGGAGGACGCTCAAGAAGCTTTCTACCGGTCCTTGCAGTGCCCATTCTGGTTCTATTCATTCCAATCTTTGACACCACGTTCGTCACGATCCTGAGAAAGCTTTCGGGACGTTCCGCTTCCCAAGGCGGTCGTGATCACACGTCCCACCGTCTGGTTGCATTGGGGTTATCAGAGCGTCGAGCTGTTTTGATGCTTTACGGGTTTGCGGCGCTATCCGGATTGCTCGCGGTGTTGGTTCAACAGGTAAAGCTTGATGTGAGTCTGGCGGCGATTGCCGGTTTCACAATTCTGCTGACGTTGATTGGGGTCTATTTGGCGGGCGTCAAAGTCTACGATGAAACGGAAGAGGCGCTCGCTTTAAAAGACAACTCGCTCTACGCCTTTCTGGTCGACGTCTCGTACAAGCGACGCATCTTCGAAGTGTTACTCGATCTGGTATTGATCATCTTGGCGTACTGGAGCGCGTACGCTGTGAAGTTCGGCGCGTTTTCGGGCAGTGCCGCGTGGAAACTATTCCTGCGCACCTTGCCGGTACTGGTTTTCTTCAAGATGGCTACGTTTCTGGTCTTGGGTGTTTACCGTGGAATTTGGCGCTACACCAGTCTCGGTGATCTAATTGTGTTCGCCAAAGCAGTCGTTGTCAGTTCCATCTTGAGTGTGCTGGTGCTTCTGTTTGCGTTCAGGTTTGAAGGGTTCTCTCGTACAGTTTTCATCATCGACGGAATCGTGATGTTCATGTTTTTGGCCGGCAGTCGTATGGCTTTTCGCCTATTCCGGCAGTTGATCCCGACGCCGAATTTATTGGATGGACGGCGAGTGCTGATTTACGGAGCCGGCGACGGTGGTGAATTACTCTTGCGCGAGCTTCTCAACAATCGCGAACTTCAATACTCCCCGGTCGGGTTTATGGATGATGATCCTGCGAAGGCCGGCAAAGTGATTCACGGATTAAAAGTATTTGGCGGCAATGGCGAACTTGGATCAATCTGTAAACGCCATGATGTTCATGAGGTGCTCATCTCGAGTGCGAAGATGTCGAAAGAACGACTTGGGGAGATCCTAAGTTTTTGCCGAGACCACGAGATTGCCGTAAGACGCGCCCGGATTACAATCGAAGAGATTACTGACTGACGTAATGAAAGCCAACGGAACGCGGGCCATCGCATTCCGATCAATAAAGTCAATGGCAAGTGAACTGATCCAAATAGACGCGCGAAAGCCCTTAGCTCGAGCGCTTGTTATTTTTCTAATAATCCTCTCTTTCCTGTGGGCCTTCTTCGTTGTGCGCTGGTACCTGGGAAACACGGTGGCCGAGTACATGAACCCGGAAGAGAACGGCGAGCAGATGGCCCAATTAGCGGTCAGGCTTGCACCGAATGATCCGCTCGCTCACTGGAGGCTCGGCGATTTCACAGAAAAAAATCTGCCTCCCGAGCAGATTGGTGACGCCGTCAGCGAGTACGAAAAGGCCACCAGCCTTGCGCCGCACGACTATCGTTTCTGGTTATCGTTCGGAAGAGCGCTGGAACAAGCAGGTGAGACTGACCGCGCAGAGGCCGCACTACGTCGGGCCGTCGCGCTTGCACCGTCGTACGCGTATCCTCGCTGGTATTTGGGCAACCTTCTGTTGCGCGGCGACCGTTTGACAGAAGGCTTAAGCGAGTTGCAGCAAGCAAGTGAAGCCAATCCGGAATTACGACCCCAGCTATTCAACATGGCGTGGGAAGTTTTCAAAGATGACTTCGAGTCAATGAAGTCAGCGGTGGGAAAAACTTCGGAAGCACGAGCGCAGTTTTCTCTTTACCTCGTCGGCCGAGGCCAGTTCGAACAGGGCATGCGTCTTTGGACCAGTCTCTCTGAGGCAGAGAAGAAGGCTAATCGAGAAACTGGTGAAGCGATAGTAACCGCGCTAGTTACTGCTGGTCAGTATCATGGTGCAGTTGAAATCTGGAACCAAATCGCTCCTGACATAAACCACCGTGCTGTTATCGGCGAAATGTTCGATGGTAGTTTCGAATCGGGCGCAGCGCATGGGGCAAGTTCGGTATTTAGTTGGCAAGTAAAATCCCAGCCCCAAGCGCAGATCGTGATCGATCCCAATGTCGGTCACAACAGCTCACGCAGTTTGCGCTTCGTATTTCAAGTTCGCGCAAAACTCGACTCGATCGATGTGTCCCAATTGGTGCCAGTGGAACCTAACACTGATTACGATTTTGAGTGCTATCTGAAAACCAACCGGTTGGATAGCGCTGGTACTCTCTTCCTGACAATAAATGACGCCGCAGATGGGACGGCTCTTGTGACGTCCCCGACATCTCCCAGCGGAACAAATGATTGGCAGCGACTCGCGCTTAATTTTAAGACTGGTCCAAAGACACAAGGTATCAGGCTGAGGATCAATCGCGCCGGGTGTGGTGACGAACCGGTTTGTCCGATTTTTGGAACAATTTGGTATGACGACTTCAATCTCAAGCCCCGAAGTTAATCTAATTGAACGCGAGGAAGCTGCACCCGCTGCTGTTGTCAGCGAGCGTCCGCTTCATCGGGTCAGGCACACGCTTGCGAGCCGTTTCGCCTTCCTGCTCATCACGACAGCGATCGTCATGTCCGCGCTAGCGTTTGGCACCGTGCATTACTGGACACTTGGTGTGTTTAGCCTGGGTGCAGTAACGCTGATCGTGCTGTGGGTATTAGACGGTTGGAAGTTGGGGACGTTTCGCATCAGTCGTAATCCTTTGCAATTATCCTTGCTCGCGATGCTTGGGCTCGGATGCATTCAACTCCTTCCGTTTAGGGACGCCGGCACAGGATCAATTCTCCGCCTTCCCGCAGTAAGTACCCTGTCACTCGACGCTTATTCGACGCGACTTGTCTTAGTCCAGGTAACTGCGCTGCTGGTATATTTCGCGGCCGTCCTCATATTCACGGATTCTCCCCATCGTCTCAAACTGCTAGTGAGAACGATTACGATCTTTGGTTTCTTTCTGGCGATCTTTGGTTTGACTCAATCGTTCACGAGCCCTACTCGCGTGTATTGGATTCGCGAGTTGGCGCAGAGTACCGCCTTTGGACCATTCATCAATCGTCATCATTTTGCCGGTTACATGGAGTTGACGTTGGCTTTGCCGCTGGGACTGCTTTTCACCGGCTCTGTAGAGCGGGACAAGAGATTTATTTATCTGTTTGCGGCCGGCTTGATGGGCGTGGCACTCATCATGACGAACTCCAGAGGCGGAATTATTAGTGTTATTGCGGAGATAGTTTTTCTTGCATTGGTCAGCGGCATTCGCCTTAAACGCCGGAGGCGGCACCACGTGGAAAAACGCCGAACGGTTATGAGTACAGCTGTGCGAGCAGGCTTAGCGCTAGCACTGATTGTGGGACTCTTTATGGGGGTCGTGCTGCTAGGAGGTGAGCCCGCATTAAGCCGCTTCGTAGGAACTGTAAACAGCGACGATCCAACTACAGGTCGAGCACACTTCTGGGGTGTGACGCTCGACATCGTTAAAGCACACCCGCTACTCGGAACCGGCTTGGGAGCCTTCGGCGTTGTCTACACTGCTTATGACTCCCGCAACGGGTTGTTCCGTTTGGAGCAAGCGCATAACGATTATCTACAGGTGCTTTCTGATGGTGGACTTATAGGCGCGCTGATTGGGCTTTCTTTCATCGTCATGCTGTTCAAGATGGGATTCTCCAGACGTGAATCGAAAGACGATTTCAGAAGGGGCGTCGCGACGGGCGCACTCGCGGGTTGTTTCGCCGTCTTGGTCCACAGCTTTTTTGATTTCACCTTGCATACGACTTCGAATGCATTGTTGTTTCTGGTCCTGGCAGGCTTAGCGACAATGAACGGTCGCGTCGAAGAAGTGCGCTCACGACATAAGAGACGCCGTCGCGGCCATCTGACTCAACCCGCCCTTCCAAATCAGCAAAGCCATTCCAGCGCTGCTGCAACATCTGCTTAGCGGGGCTTTCTAAGTTCGCGAGGACGATCATCGGGCTCTCATCAAACGACGCCCTTATCAGCCCCTGCCGGTCCTGTAGTATGATCCGCGGGCCCGATCTCTTTAAAAATCTCTCCAGATTCTCTGCGCAAAGGAAGACATAACAGTGGCTTCGGTGGCTTCCGCCAAGACTGCGGTGAACGACGAGACTTCGCCGATCAATTCATCTGTTCCAGGCCTCTGCATGTTTGCAGCCCTCAAACATGGAAAACAAGATGCGCTTAGTCACAAGCGTGATGGCGAGTGGCGCCGGCTTCCGGCCGAGACTTTTGTCGAGCGTGTGAGGCATATCGCTCTGGGACTTGCTTC
>JBKPAL010000284.1:0-9846 GCA_046726395.1 Acidobacteriota bacterium | reverse complement strand
GGTCCTTCTACTATCAAAACACGGTCGGCAGTGAACTCTGCATAACTCAATTGCCGTCCGAGAAGTGCCTTGTAAGCACGGTAGACAAAGGAGCCACCGCGCTGAAACTCCTGTTCAGTGAAGAAGGCAGCTGCAACATCGGTGCGCCGAGCGCGTAGACACGCCGCATCACCACCGCATTGATTCAGCCGTCCGCTCCAGTATTCGAATCCACTCTGATCTGGTTCACGACCGAGGAAGTCAACGTACTGTTGCCGCACAAAGTATTCGCTCGTATCGATGGCGTTGGCCTGCGGTACCGACTCAAAGATGCCGGTGAACACCGCTTCAATAGTCGTGCCCACTAAAGAGAACGACCGCTGCGACGGACTGAAACGATAATTAACCAGAGAAGGAGTTACAGTATAGAAGTTATCGCTATCCACGCCGTCAAATCGATATTGCCCATGCGAATTAGTAATCGTAATGCGATTGGCATCGCCTGTGAGTGTTACTACCACGCCAGGCAATGGAGTACCGCTGGATGTCTCTATGACGCCTGTGATGGTTGCGGGAGCTGCAGTTGGCGCGAGTCCGAGCTTGGCCCACCAGGTACTCCAACGACTTGAATTACTAGCGGTATTTCCGTCGTCGGTACCGACGCGTGCCATTGCATATTCTTGTAGTGTCCATAGCGCAGCGTCATCGGAAGGATCTACTTGCGCAGCGCTGTAGTCACCCCAACGATTTCGACTCCCGCCGAACGTCTTGTGATAGTAGTCTTCGCCGGCTTTGTATATGAATGGATCTCCCATCGGGGCCCCGGCAACTCTTGACCTAAACGTATAGCCTGCCGAGGCAAACTGGGCTGAGGAGAACTCAGTGAAACCAACGATGATCTCGTCAAACTTATTCACCGCAATTGAAGGGTAGGCGTACCACTTACCACCGTTAGTTGCTGTCGCGGTCGGATCCTCGATTCGACCTCCATCGACGAAATTTCCGCTCGTATCAACTTTGGTCCATTGCGCTGCCGTATGGGTGAGGCCGCCGCCGCCCGCCGGCAGTCCAACCGTTTGTGCGTAATAGATGTTGTTGTTTCGAAAGACCGCATTGGCCCGCACGAATGCGTCCTGCGTTTCTATTCGGCACGGAATGGTAGGCGGGACACACGCACTCGCTCCAACGAGTGGAGCTGCTTGCGGCAGAATCTGGCCGCTCGGAAAAGTCCACCCACCTCCTGGTCGAGTTTTCACCACACCCTGCGTGTAAGCGGGAACAGCGGGAGTGCCAGTGATTGTCTCTATTCGATAAGTAGCGTCAGCGCTGCTCAAGTGTGTAATCACATACAGAGTATTTTCCGTTGCTGAATAAGTGATGACGGGACTCGCACAGAACGCCGTGTTGAATTGCATTGCTGCGGCCACTCCGGTGCGTAGTTGCGTATAGTCGAACACGAACGCCTTATTAGGGATAGCAGGTCCTGGTTGTGCAACCGTGTTGACATTTATTGCGACCCAGTTCTTGTTGAAGCCCATCACGGGGAAGTCGGCCCAGTTCGTATCTGTGTTATCAGCGTCTATGCGGAATGTGAAATAAAGGCCCGCAGGATCGCCAGTTTGTGATACACCAACAAGTACTGACGAGTTGGCCGACTGGGCATCTGATACTGCACTCAGGATCCATCGGTTGTTGTACGGATCGTATTCCACTCGCGGGTCGAACGGGTCGGTAGCGCCGATGCCGGACCAGAACGTGACCATCGAAACGGCATTTAAAACAGCGCCAGTCGTCTTACTCTGAACGACATAGTTGTTATTCAGAGTGGTAAATATGTGATCGAGCCCCACCGCACCCTGCGTGTCGGGCGGAATGACAATGAAAGGGGGGCTGCCGATCTGCGGCACGTCACTGTGTCCAAGGAAACTGGCCTGTGGCGGAGGAGATGGAATAAGCGGAGAAATCTGAATGTTGGGAGTCGTCTTTCCTTCAGTCGAAATCCTGGCAGGAGGTTCGGTGCTTTCCGGTGGTGAAACAGGTGAATGGATCAACCGCGGGATCAAAGTCGGGCTCGAGCTGGTCCGAGACGCCTGCCGATTTGATAGTTCCCTAAAGTTAACAACTGCTGAAGCGGTGGCAGTGATTGGAGTCCCGGGAAGGGAACTCGTCGCACTTTGTGTTTCTTGTGACTTCGCTTTCTCACCGTTGGCGGCAACGGAGAACGTTGCAATGGATAGCATGCTGATGGCGACCAAGATCGTTCCGATGGTAAGCACCGCAGTTACGTTCGAAACTCGACGACCGTTTCTCTTACGTCGATTAGAACGGAGTGAGGGAAACGAGCGTTGGCTTGAAGAGTGATTGGGTGCCATCTCTTGAATACCTCCTGGAACTCAAGCGCAAACTAACGCGTGCGGGCCAATTCTTGTTTGTACGTCAGTAAATGTGGGAGGGAGAATGGGAGCATTTCGAACCGAGACAGCCGGATGATATATCAAGCTCTTAATCGCTTACAACGGATTTTTCTTTTAACTGGAGCAGAGACGTGATCACCGCATGAAAGGTGCTATTCCAGCCTTTCCCTTTGTGCACTTGCCGGTCTCGAGATTGATGTACCCAAGAGTGAGTGGAGGACGGTTGCCACCTTCCTCTTCTTCCCTCTCTGTATCGACTTGTTGAGGATGTGATGAGGTCTTTTCTCTGTCACGCTCTGTATCTTGATTGCCTTTGCCTCGTTGCGCAGGGGTCACAGCATTGGCACTCATGTAAAACGAGGCACTCTTTTTCTGGTCCAGGCGCAGAAACAAGATGTTCTCGCCTGTGTAGCTGCCGATACACGCTTTCATCAATCTAGCCGCTCGTGCTCGCGGGATTGTCTTAGCGATATCGCGCGTTGAGCCGAGCATGTTTTTGATGGAATGAAGGTAGACGCGTGTGTGATCTTTCGTGTAATAGCCAACAGCATCGTTAATAGTCACTTGATAGCCGTTTAGTGAGTATTTCCAAACAACTCTGGTGTCTCCGGGTTTATTAATCGACTGGAGAAGAGTGAAGTGATCTCGGAAATACTTTTCGCTTATTCCCGTTTCGATAATTGCCTTACGAGAACTCTCGGCCAACGCGTCTAGTGGTTGGCTTTTGGGGGACTGTTTTGTGGGTGACTGCCAGGAGAGTGTGTTCGTCGTAAGACTTAGGAAAAGGGAAAGGGCGAGTGTTGGTGCAGCAAATCTCGAAAGCAATGAAAAACCCATTTGGTGATCTCGAATGTCTATGGTTACTGAAGTTTTCCCTGCGTCTCCCTCATTCTCAACCGGCTTCAGTCCTGTGTCCACGGCGTTGAACAAACAATCAAAGCGCACTCACTCCATGGGCTTATCTGCAATTGTGGCCGGTCCACCGGCATGATCTCCTCCACGCAGTACTCCGCTCTCATCAAGAAAGAAAGAGGCCTTGCCTGTCTTTCCATACTCAACTGGGGTTGCTGTGGCTTCGAAGCCTGTACCTGAGACTCTCAACTCAATCCGATAACCGTACTTATCAAAAGCTTCCTTGCTGAGCAGTCCTTCACTAACCAGTTCATCGAGCGATCCATACCTATCTTTACCCTTAGTCGCCTGAAATGTAGCTTCAGCACTACTGATGGTCCGCAAGAAACTCTGAGCGATGGCCTCGTTAGCTTCTGCTGACGTTCGCTTTGTGCCTTCAGATACGCCAGCCACCATCAACATCACAAGATTTTTTGGGATGTGTACCTCGTGCAATGGTCCGAAGCCTTCGTTCGAAAGCGCGTACGTTACGGGTTCTGCTGCGGGATTTAAGTTGGTCAGGAACTCCTGCATTTTTTCACTGAGTGGTTCATTTAAATCTCTGCCGAATGAATTAAAGCTTTCCATCAGCGCCGGTGAAACATAGATCTGACCAAGCACTTGTCGCGGCTGCCAACGCGTGCCGTTGCGGAAATGCGCGTCGGACGCAAGCGTTTGATGGTTTAGATAAGAGTCGACCACGTGGCGCACAGCAGCTGTATCGGTTGAGGCAACAATGAAATCACCGATGAAAGCATAAGACAGAGCGTTTCCATACGAGACGAGTTCTGTGTCATCACGTCTTTCGGTCTGGGCCAGCAGACCCGCGCCTTTGAAGCCGATTGATTCAACGATCTTAGGAATTAAAGCGCGCACCGCCTCGCGATCTTTAATGGATATCGCCACCAGAGGACTTGGCCGCGCCTGTTCTTTCTTGTCAGCGTCTTGAAATGTCTGTTGTCCTGAAGCCGAGCGTATGCCAAACATATTCATCGGGAGACTTACCGCGATTTCATTACCAAGCAGTGGAATCAGCTCGTTCCTAATATTTATTCCCAGCAGTTTTTCATAAGGTGCAAACGGCGATTCATAGGGTGCCACCTTCGCATTGGAATGAATTCGCCCACGCTGCGCCTCGTGTTCAGCCATTGATGTTTTTATAACGTTGTCGTGGATCTGCAGTAAGTCTAGTGAGAACGAGTAGAGCATCTCTGTGTCGGCAGGAAGTATGGATGGGGCTGCGGGAACCAGAGCTGCACCAGAAACCACTTGCGACACGAAAGGGATGGGTACGTTCTTCTTATCAGGGCTGTTGATTAGGAGTGCCCGAAGAACATAAGCGTCATCGTCGAAGGCGACCGCAGCCCCGATCACTTCCGGCCAACTTGGACGGCTGCCAAATAGAAGGCGCGACAAAGGCATGAAAGCAATGTCAACCGGAGACGGACCAGAAGCAGATGCCGAACCTAATTTAGCTGAATCAGTTTGGTTGCTCTCCGGAGACATCGCAACCAAAGTTCCCGTCTTTGCCTCACCGGTTATTGTGCCTTCACTAGGAGGTGTCGCATCCACAGAGTCCCTCTTGATCTCTTGAGTTACAGTGAATTCATCGGACGAGGACACCGATGATTCGCTGGTTCGTTCAGATCTCTCCGAATCAGGAGCCTCAGTATGAACCGCAGCCACCGTTTCGGGTGTTGGCGTCGGTTTAGGAATAGCACGCTCTTCGAGCGCTACATCGAAGTAGAGGAAGATCGGTTCCGAAGTAAACCGGTCTCGTACAAGTCGAAAGTTCTGATCCTCTCCCATCAGCTTGCGACCGGTAGGTCTTAGGTTCCTGAAACTGAATTGTGTGTCGCTGATTACAACTAAAGAGCCAGAGTGCTTGATGACGTAAGGCAGTTGCGGCGGCTCTTCAGTTTTAGATTGTGTTACAGCGTCCTTTTCTGGGCCACTTGGTGAAGGATGTGGAGAGGGCGAAGGAGTGGGTACAACTTTAGGTAAGAAAGCGCGGAGCTTAGGTTCGAACTGTCGCGCGTCTTCCGGCGAAGTGAACTCAATTGCAACCAGTGCTTTGGGCAGATTCTGCCGCGTGGGCCAAGTTGCGAACATCAGTCTTGAAGACATCAAGGGATCGGCTTGTGCTTCAAGCCACTTCACGACAGTTCGAAATTCTTTCGGTGGCCCGGCAAGTTTCATTATCGGGTCCAACAAATCATTGACGCCTTGTGATCGAATCGCTTGCCCCACGCCTCTTACTTCGACGTAGATTTTGTAACTCTCGGCCGCAAGGAGCGTGTCGAAGGTTGGGACAGGTTCCTTTACAGCCTGTTTGGCGGGCGCGCGTTGAGCAGGAGACGAACCACGCCTCGTTTGCGCAGTAAGCGGCGCAAGGCTCAATAAAAGGGAGAGCGATATCCCAGCAAGTCTCTGCGAAGAGTTTTTGATTTTCATCGTGTGGGATCTCAGAAGGACGGCATATCAGTCTCAACTACTTGAGGAGACAAGGAATCCTCGCTAATTGACGGTTGGAAAGCAAGGAAAACTTTAGATCCAGGATTCCTCAAGGAGAAACTGTCTTAGTACCAAGCAGAGTTAACTCGACAAATCCGCGCGTATATATCCGCCCGTATATACCCGCATATAAAGGACAGAGCTTTGTAACTCATGCGCAACACACGTTGCCACGAATCGCCTTCCTTCTAACAGCAGCAGAGTGTCGCATCGTCGACCGAACCGCATGGACCACAGGATCTGAGTCTCTTATGACGATAGGATGCTTGAGTAATTCGCCGAGTTTTCCTACGAATGAGCACGAACGAATGGACGAAAAGTGGGGCTGCGAGTGTTCTACAAATAGAGGTAAAACGAGTATTGCAAATTCCGGCAGGCGCGGTTAGATTGTGCGCTACCAATCATTGAGTAAAAGGTGGTGATTGTTCGTGGGAAGGTAACTGTCACTGCCTTCATAATCCGAGCTGGAGGTAGAACAAGTGCCGACCGGAACATGTCCTGAGTGTGATGCTGATGTCCACGTGGACACAGATGTTGATAAGGGCGAGTTGGTCTCGTGCGAAGAGTGCGGAGTGGAGTTAGAGGTTGTCGGACTCGATCCTGTCGAGCTGGATATTGTTGAAGAAGAGGACCTCGACGAGGAAGAAGACGAAGACGAATACTAGGAACACCAAGAGTCTTTAGCAGGCGGCAGGCAGAAACCTTTTGTGTGCTCAGGTTCTGCTTGTCGCTTTTTACTTTGTGGCTGATTGAAAACCCGGACGGCTTTGTTGCAGGACCAGTCCTTTGGGACCTTCGACTTTAATTGAGTGGAATTTTCCGTCTCTGCGCTTCACTTCTGGTGGATAGAACGCCAGCACGTAAGCAGAAGTTACCTCTTCCGCCAACGATGCGAACAATGGACCATAGTTTTCTTCGTAAGCATAGACACTCTTCCCGCCAGTCAGCTCGGCCAGTCCACTGACATCAAGCGGAGTCGGCAAGGCGCTTGATGTGGACGCCATCATCCGTGAATAGGAAGGCAGGGTTACGACGTACACGCTTGTTTCAGCAGCGTTTGCTCTTTCAATCACTGTTCTGGCTGAGACGGTATCGCCAACGGGAAATCCGTCGGTGATTACAAGCACAGCACGCTTGATGAGACGGCGCTCACGTGTTCTGGGAGCCTGCCTGACAATCATTCGAATTGCGTCGTCAACGGCGTCGTACGTGTGCGTGGACAAACCGTTGGGTTCTCGGCCGACCCGTTCGAAAGCCCGATCGAGTTTTTGTGGGTCTGAAGTGAATTTCTGCAAGACCTTAACGTTCATCCCGAAAGCAACAACTGAAAAGACGACCTGATGATCTGAAAGCTTCGCTGAGAAGAGTTGCAGCGCTCGCTTCAGCCGTTCCATCTCGTCGTTTGTCATGCTTCCCGATATGTCAATCGCAAACACCAAAGCCAATGGTCGTGGCTGACCGTCCCGACTCTCGACATGAAAGAACGACAACGGCTGCTCAACTCCATCCGAAAAAAGTTTGAAGTGTTCTCTTTGCAGATTGCGAACTGGCCGACCCTCCGAATCACGAACCACTACGTCTACGGAAACGAGATCTGTATCCACTCTAACGACGTCATCTGGTTGTTGAGTTTCGGATTGAAAGACCTTCCTCGGACGTTTTGTCGGAGCGGTCGGTTCTTGCGCGAACGCGAGTGATGCAGCGATGAAGGTTAGAAGGATCACGACTGCGAGTTTGCGTTTCGGGCCCAACCTCGCAATTAGCCCGCGAGGCCAAATACCGTTAGCGCCGTCGATAGCGAGAGGCTTTAAATTCGAATTCATATAAACGTTATCGAATTATACGAGCTTGATCTAAGGCCGCCAATCAGCAGCAAGGCAACAGTGACCGCCTACAGTCGCATCAACTTTCGCGATTCGAGGCTTTTCGTTTTGATGAAATGCCGATGATAAGATTTGACTGTTTAGAAGATACGCGCCTTTCGCTCTGGAGGTTTCCCAAATGAAAAGTAGGATGATTTTGAGCGTCGTTCTGGGGATGATCGTAGCTGCAGTGGCGGCCGCCCAGGATCGTTCTACCGGCGCTATCAAAGGGAAAGTGAGAGTGGAAACGGGCACACCGGCCGGCGTGTCGGTCGCAATTCGCGAGGGAGAACGCGAGATCGGTCACGTGGTGACCGAGAAGAACGGGGACTTCGTGATTACTAAATTGAAACCCGGACTATATGGCCTTACTTTTCGCAAGCCGGGTCTCAGCGTTGGCACAATCGAAAGTATAGAAGTCAAAGCGGGCAAGACCCGCTCACTTGGTGATCGTTTGATTCTGACAATTGACGAAGGATCGATTGCCTTCATTCGTGGGAGTGTCTTCAGTTCAGAGGGAAGAAGCGTTCCGGGAGCTAAGGTTGAATTGTCTCGGATACAGGATGACGGCTCGGGAAAGAAGATTGATGGACGCGTTACTAATGAGACCGGCCAGTTTGTATTCCGACTTACACCGGACACTGCAAAGTACCGAGTGAGCGTCAAGGTAGAAGGAAGAGAGGCGATCAGCCAGGAAGTCGCAATCGAGGGCGCGGCGGTTTATCGAGTAGCATTGTCGTTACCACCCAAAAATTAAACAGTGACGATGGAAGAGCGAGAAGAGTTTCTCACAGCGAGACAGCTCGCAAAGGTTTTGCAAGTTAGCGAATCGACAGTGCGACGGTTAGCTCGTAAACGCCGGATACCATCTGTTCGCATCACCCCACACATTATTCGTTTTCATCTGGATGCAGTTCGCGAGGCCCTGGACGTACCTCGCCACCGAATTCGGCATGGTGAGTACGCCGAGAAGGTGGACGACGCTCAGTTGTCCTTCACTGAGTTCATATTAAGTTAGGCTGATCTTTTTGTCTGAGGTCGCGTGAACTCGATCCAGTTTCCGTTTTGTTTTACGTAGACACGCGGCTGTTTGATCGGAAATCGTCTAGCGAACGCCGGGTTGTTTGCGAGAAACCGTTTCGTCGTGGCGGAATCGCCGGTGGCCACGCGCCACTTTCCATCCTCACGAACCAGGTACTGCTGAACGACAATCTTTCCTTCAGTCTCGATCGGGCGAACAACGCGACCGTATAACACGGTGTCGACAACTGCGAGATCGTTCGAAACGCGAATTGGACCAATGTCCATCCGGTCCAGCACGTACATGTCCTGTGCTCGCTTCAATGAGCTCGTGAATCGATCGCGTGAAATGCGAGTCCTCGACGCAGCAGGCAACGATTCATAAAGCGAGCCATAGTCTCTCGATTTCAATTGTTGAAAAACCCGTTGCACTGTCCCTCGCACTTCTGATTCCTCAGAAGCGGAAACGTTTAGTGCAAAAGCAAAGAATGAAATTAGGGCCAGAGCGACAATTAATACATTATTCTTCTTCATGTAAGTCTTCCGATTCTTTCTCTCGATCCAAGTCAGCCATCGCAACCTTTTCTTTCATCTGAACCCTATAGTTCAAGAACCAGGCAATCAGTCCAATAGCAGCAACGACAAAAGCTGCGTTGAAGTTTCCTCGCAGAATCAAGACCGCGGCAATTGCAATCGCCACACCGGCAATGGTCATCCAGAAAATCTTCATGAGTCGATTCTTATTTCACTTTAACGGGAATTGTTATGTCCATCTCCCCTGGCGGATAGCAAACCTGGTCATCACACGCTTGGATGCGCAACTTTCCGGAAAGATGCTGGTCACCTTTCGTGGTAGATGGATCGGCTTTGAGTGCCACTGTCAGGATGGTTTCTCCTTCGTAAACTGCTAACGGTTCTTTCTCGAACTCAAGCTTCCTCTTAATAGGGTCAGGATATACAACATACTTAACGGAGATCCCGTCCTTCGCCGGAAACTGAAGTTCGGTGGCCTTGAGGTATGAATAGGTCGGAGGGTTGGCGTTTACGTGGTAGCCGTCCTGAATATTCAAGCGAACTTTGGCTTCAGCGGAAGTGCCTGCCCCAATCTCAACAGGCTGTGGCTCTGCTTTGACAACACCTACCGAAGTAATTCTCGGTAAGTTGGC
>JBKPAL010000283.1:0-30979 GCA_046726395.1 Acidobacteriota bacterium | reverse complement strand
ACTGCCACTCCAACCCCAAGTCCAACGGCAACGCCGACGCCGACGCCATTACCCGTCGCTAATCCGATAGACGATGCACCTACTTTTGTCCGTCACCACTATTTGGACTTTTTGAATCGAGAGCCTGACGCGGATGGGGCGGCTTATTGGACCAACGAAATCACTCGTTGCCTGGGTGGTGCCGCCTGCATCAGCTCACGGCGAATTGGCGTAAGTGCAGCTTTCTTCATCGAGGCTGAATTTCAACAGACTGGCCACTTCGTCTACCGTGCATACAAATCTTCGCTGGGCCGACTGCCGGGATTCACCGAGTTCATGAATGACCGACCTCTTATTCAAATTGGTAATCTTGAGAGCAGTAAACAAGCGTTTGTCGATAGTTGGGTAACCCGACCGGAGTTCATCCAGCTCTATCCAGCGCAGTTAAGCGGCCCGGACTATGTTGATGCGTTGCTCCAAAGGGTTCTAATGAGTTCTGGTGTTGACCTTAGACCGCAAAGGGCGACCTTCATTAACGAGTGGAACTCAAGCCAGAGTCGAGCGCGTGTATTGCGACTCGTCATTGAAGATCCTTCGTTCTCACAAGTCGAGTTCAACCGTTCGTTCGTGCTAATGCAGTACTTTGGGTATCTGCGACGAAACCCGGACCAGGGTGGATATAACTTCTGGTTGAATGTTGTAGACAACCGAGCACCAAACAACTATCGCGCAATGGTCTGCGCATTCATAACGTCAGCCGAGTATCAGTTACGGTTTGGCTCGGTTGTTACTCGGAATAATCTTGAGTGCGGTCCTTAAAGAATCTGCCATTCCTAAGCCCATTACTTGCCTTTTTTCGTAACTTGCCACGTTAATCCTGCGCTGCTAATCTCTCATTTCCATTTTCCACTGCCTGAAAGGAGTTCTAAGCATGAAGAGGTCACAAATTTCCGCGCTGGTATGCCTCTTGTCGCTGGCGGTCGCTGCCGTAACAGTAACCGGTCGAACCAACAGTGAGATTCCGGCGCCACCAGCAATTGGCGCAACCATCGAAGACTTCACTCTTCCCGATGCAGACGGCAAAGATCACTCGCTCAATTCTTTAAAAGGTAAAAAAGGAACTGTTTTGATCTTCGTTGCCGTGCAATGTCCGGTATCCAACGCTTACAACGAGCGCATGGAGAAGCTGGCCCAGGACTTCGCCGCACGGGGCATCAGCGTCATTGGAATTAATGCGAACAGCACCGAATCTTCAGAAGCAGTGAAGAACCACGCCAGCGCAAATAAGTTGACCTTCCCGATTCTTAAGGATCCAGGTAACAAGATTGCGGACCGGCTCGGCGCTACGAAAACGCCTGAAGCGTACTTTCTCGATGCCTCCAACAAACTCGTGTATCACGGACGCATTGACAACAGTAAGGATGCCTCCGGCGTAAATTCTTCTGAGCTGCGTGATGCGATGGATGCACTGTTAGCGGGAAAACCGATTGAGAAGACAACCGCAATGGCTTTTGGTTGCACTATCAAGCGAGCTTAATAGATGACTCGAGCTCGATCCTTTCTTTTCCTGACGATTATCTCCAGCCTACTTTTCGTCGGCTTCGCTTCCCCTGCACAGACTCAGAAGGGCGATGCGAAGCCGACGTCAGTTAGCGTCACGCCGATCGACGTTGAAGGTCTGAAGCAGTTAGTGAAGCGGGATCCTGCAAAGGCGCGACCGCTTCTGATTAACTTCTGGGCGACATGGTGCGATCCCTGTCGCGATGAGTTTCCAGACCTCGTAAGAATCGACACCGATTACCGATCCAAGGGATTGGAACTTGTAGCAATCTCACTCGACGATGTTCAGGAGATCAAAACCGGTGTGCCAAAGTTCCTCGGTGATATGAAGGCCCAGATGCCGGCCTATCTACTTAACGTAAATGACCCTGAACCGGCGATTACGTTTGTTGATCCGCAGTGGTCGGGCGCGTTACCGGCCACGGTGCTGTACGACTCAAAAGGGAACATCGCGTACAAACGTTTCGGCCGGATAAACGATGACGAGCTGCGTTCGGCGATCGACAAGGCGCTGAAGACTGATTAGTTGATTCACCTGCACACGAGTTCAAGAACGAAACAATCTCCCGTCCTTCCCTTCGTATGATATCGCCTGAGGTAGTAGCTGCTCATAACCTTACTCAAGACGAATTCGCGCGCATCAAAGAATTGCTGGGCCGAGAACCGACATTAGTCGAACTCGGCATTTTTTCTGTGATGTGGTCTGAGCACTGCTCGTACAAGTCCTCTCGCGTTCATCTCCGCCGTCTTCCTACAACTGGTAAACGCGTCATCGTTCCGCCCGGTGAGAATGCTGGAGTGGTTGATGTCGGTGATGGCTGGTGCGCTGCTTTCAAGATTGAATCGCACAATCATCCGTCCTTCATTGAACCGTTTCAGGGTGCCGCAACCGGCGTTGGCGGAATATTGCGCGACGTCTTCACAATGGGTGCTCGACCCGTGGCATCGATGAACAGTCTCCGCTTTGGCTCGCCAGATAATGAGCAGTATGGCCGTCGTAACCGTTCTCTCCTCGCCGGCGTTGTCGCTGGTATTGCGCATTACGGAAACGCATTCGGTGTTGCAACTGTAGGAGGCGAAGTGGCTTTCGATGATGCCTACGCATTCAATCCTCTCGTTAATGCGTTTGCGTTGGGCCTGGTGAGAGAAGATCAGATCTTTTTTGGCAAGGCCTCGGGCATTGGCAATCCAGTTCTTTATGTCGGAGCTAAAACAGGGCGTGACGGCATTCATGGCGCCACGATGGCGTCCGCAGAGTTTGACGAAGAAGCACTCGAGAAACGACCCACTGTACAAGTTGGTGATCCATTTCTCGAGAAACTCCTTCTGGAGGCCTGTCTCGAGGCGATGCGGAGTGGCGCCGTAGCGGGCATTCAAGACATGGGCGCGGCTGGCTTAACTTCCTCATCGTGTGAAATGGCGGCGCGTGCTGGAACCGGAATTGAGCTGGATCTTTCTCTGGTCCCACAGCGAGAAGAAGGAATGACAGCGTACGAGATGCTGCTGTCAGAATCTCAGGAACGGATGCTGATAGTGGCCCATTCGGGACGCGAGCGTGAGATTGTAGACATTTTCCGCAAATGGGATCTTGATGCAGTAGTGATCGGCCGTGTGCGTGAAGGCGGGCACATGCACGTGATTCACAATGGTGAGACGGTGGCGGACATTCCGGTAAACGCCTTAACCGATGAGGCACCGAAATACGAACGCCCAATGTCTCGGCCGCAGGAAAATTTGAAATTTCAAGTTTCAAATTTCAAATTTCAGCGTTCTGAAAACTTGAATGAAGCACTCCTGACTCTGCTGGCATCTCCCAACATCGCTTCGAAGCAATGGGTTTATCGTCAATACGATCACATGGTAAGAACCAACACCGCGGTGTTACCCGGCGCCGATGCAGCGGTGGTTCGGATTAAAGAGACTCGAAGAGCATTAGCGATGTCGCTTGACGGAAACGGAAGGTATTGCGCTGCCAATCCGCGAGAGGGAGCGAAGCTGGTTGTAGCCGAAGCTGCACGCAATATCGTTTGCGTAGGCGCGCGACCTGTAGCAATCACCAATTGCCTCAATTTCGCTTCACCCGAAAGGCCTGAGGTCATGTGGTCCTTCTCGGAGGTGGTCGATGGAATGGCTGAAGCGTGCAAAGCGTTCGATACACCTGTCGTCTCCGGGAATGTCTCTTTCTACAACGAAACAGAAGGACGTGGCATCCTTCCTACTCCCGTGATCGGAATGGTTGGTTTGGTAGAGGATGTTAAGCGAATGGTCCAGCCTGGGTTCAAACGCGAAGGTGATGTGATCGCGTTACTCGGACTGACCAAAGAAGATATCTCCATAAGTGAGTACGCCGCTTCGGTTGAGGGCGTCACTACCGAAGAGATGATTTCCCATGGAGCAATTCCACAGATCGATCTCGAGCTTGAAAAAGCTGTGCAGGCTACTTGTCTTGAAGCAGCGGAAGCCGGTT
Organism: Acidobacteriota bacterium; assembly: GCA_046726395.1. GTDB lineage: Bacteria > Acidobacteriota > Blastocatellia > Pyrinomonadales > Pyrinomonadaceae > PSRF01. The sequence goes on along the minus strand of JBKPAL010000283.1, from coordinate 26,973 downwards.
TGTTGCAGTCGGCTCACGACTGTTCCGATGGCGGATTGGCCGTCGCTCTTGCCGAAAGTAGTTTCTCATCACTCAATCGACCAGCGATTGGCGTCGAACTTGAACTCCAAAGCCACCTTGCTACACCCAGTTTGTTATTCAGCGAAAGTCCATCTCGGATCATCATTAGCTTTGCTTCAAGTGATGAGCAGGCGATCCGTGACATTGCCGCGAGTCACGATTCTCCGTACACAGTAATCGGACGAGTTGCTGGAGACGCACTACGAATCACAGCGAATGAGAAAGTTGTAGTGAACGAGGCGGTAAGTCGTTTGGAAAGTGTCTGGCGCTCAGCCCTACCTCGCAAACTCCAGGCTGATGAGTTATTGACAATTGACAATTGACGATTGGCGATTTGCGTCTTGCTACCCCACACGCCAATCGTCAATCGTCAATAGTCAATCGTCAATACCATGCATCCCATCATCTATCTCAACAAGACGATGGTTGAAGCCGCGAAGGCTCGAGTCGCTCCCGTTTCTTCGGCGATGCTTTATGCCCGCGGCGTATTCACGACTGTAGCGATTCACGAAGGAACACCTCTATTCTGGCCCACCCACTGGAACAGGCTCCAACAGAACTCTACAAAGCTCGGCATCAACATCCGCGGATTGAATGAGCAGGTTGTCGGTGAGGCGCTCCACAAGTTGTTGGCGGTAAACGAAGTGAAAAATGGCCGTGCGCGGGTAATCCTACTTGCGCGGCGTGGCCCGGACTTTTGGAAGACGCAAAGGACCGAGGGCAGGGAAACAGATTTGCTGATCATGACCAATGATCCGCAGAAGATTAGCAAGGCCGGCCTTACACTCGCTGTTTCTCCATATCGGATGAATACTCTCTCGCCGCTCGTTGGGATAAAGACGCTGAACTACCTCGATCACGTATTGTCATGGGAAGAAGCTCAGACCAGACAGTTTGATGAGGCAGTGATGCTTAACGAACGTGGCGAGATCGTTTCTGCCACGATGGCGAATCTGTTTTGGGTGAAGGAAGGGACCGTACACACACCTACAACAAACACCGGTGCTTATGCCGGCGTGACGCGGGAAGTGGTTTTGGAGATTGCGAACAAGCAATTCATTCCGGTGCTGGAAGGGGTTTATGAGTTAGGCGATCTGACTGAGGCTGAAGAGATCTTCCTTACCTCGGCGAGTTTAGGAGTCGCAATCGTTACGACATTCGACTTCCGCCAATACGCTTTAACCCCGGAAAGCATCGCCCAACGCATCCGTACTGCGTATCAAGCTCTATCCGCAGACTGGGCCACGGATAAACACAGATAACACGGGTCTAAAAGAGCACGGATGTCAACGTTCAACAGCGCAGTCGGGAAAGGGGGGCAGTCGTTACATTCAAGGTTCGCTAGATTCAATGCGCCCCCGCTCAACGTTGAGAGCCAATCTCTCTTGTCTGTTGTTGGCATTCATTGTTGATTCGATGATGAAAGCACATGAGGGTTGATCGGGGGCGCATTGAATCTAGCGAGCCTTGAATGTAACGACTGCCCCCTTCCCGACTGCGCTGTTGAACGTTGAGTTCCTGACCTTGGTCAAACGATTCACGAAGTCGCACGAAATAATTTGGTGGATCCTGCGTAATCGAAATCTATTAGCCATAGCGGCGGTGTAAACTGCGATCTCGTTCTCAACTCGGGTACTTAGTCCATATCACATTCCGTAACTCACACAGGGCCGTATGTTATAATTCGTGCAGTTTTCCGAACAAAATCGAGAATCGCCTTCAGGAGGATTCAAATGGCTACCGAACTAAAACGAGCTGAAACCTCAATCGACCGCATTGAAGAGCTGCTTGGTGAGGACGCCCGTACTTTGCTGGACCACAAGTCGCAAACCATTAGCAAAGATCAGCTTAATCTGCCTGGTCCGGATTTTCTCGACCGAGTTTGGTTACAGTCAGATCGCTCTCCTGTCGTGATCCGCTCGTTGCAGTCACTATTCGATCACGGCCGCCTTGCCGGAACAGGATACCTCTCGATTTTGCCGGTCGATCAAGGCATCGAACATTCAGCCGGTGCGTCGTTTGCTCCCAATCCGCTCTATTTTGATCCTGAAAACATTGTGAAGCTGGCTATCGAAGGCGGCTGCAACGCTGTTGCTTCGACTTTCGGCGTGCTCGGCATCGTAGCTCGAAAGTATGCAGACAAGATCCCGTTCATCGTGAAGATCAACCACAACGAGCTGCTTACGCTGCCCAATAAGTTTGATCAGGTACTCTTTGGTACGGTGAAAGATGCCTACAACATGGGCGCCGCCGCGGTTGGCGCGACTGTGTACTTCGGATCCGAAGAGTCCACGCGGCAAATCACCGAGATAAGCCAGGCGTTTGCTCAAGCTCATGAATTGGGTATGGCCTGCATTCTCTGGTGTTACTTGCGGAACCCGAAATTCAAAACGCCGGAAGGAGATATGCACGCGTCCGCCGACCTCACGGGCCAGGCGAATCATCTTGGCGTAACGATCAAGGCAGACATCATCAAACAAAAGTTGCCGGAGCGTAATGGCGGATACAAGTCAGTCGAAAAAGCTCTGGGCAGCAGCTATGGAAAGACGAACAAGCTCGTCTATGAGAAGTTGACCAGTGACAACCCGATCGATCTGGTCCGTTATCAAGTTGCTAACTGCTACATGGGACGCTGCGGACTAATCAACTCTGGTGGCGAATCGAAAGGTGCTAGTGACCTTGCTGAGGCTGTGCGAACTGCTGTCATCAACAAACGCGGCGGTGGCATGGGACTCATCTCCGGTAGAAAGGCGTTTCAACGTCCAATGAGCGAAGGCGTGGAGTTGCTTAATGCGATCCAGGATGTCTACCTGACGAAGGAAATAACCGTCGCATAAATAAATCCGAAGCAAGCGACTAGATCGTAAATACAAGTGACGTATGGAAAATAAACCCCGGCCCGTAGCTTTGGAACAGTCATCCCACTGATATTGCTGTAGCCGTATCACTTGCCGCTTGTACCCCAAACAGGCACAACCTTCTGATCTCGACCTGCTTCGATCAATCGTTCGTCGTGATGAGCAGGCGTTAGCATCGCTCTATGATCGATACCGTTTAATCCTGTTTGGTCTCACGATGCGTATATTGAATAGCCGCGAAGAAGCGGAAGACGTTTTGCAGGAGGTTTTTCTGCAAGTCTGGCGGCGGGCTGCGGATTTCGATGAGCAGCGCGGCCGTCCCTTTACGTGGCTGGTGACGCTTGCTCGAAGCCGGGCAATCGACCGGCTACGTTTGCTTGGGTCGCGACAGCGTCTTGCAAATTCTGCAGCACAGGAAGCATCTGTTGAGGTTTCCGATGCTTCATTAGATGCCGTGAAATCTGAACAGCGAGGGATAGTGCGCGGTGCACTCAGTGAATTGCCGGAAGAGCAGAGACAGGTTCTACGGCTGGCGTATTTTGACGGATTGACGCAGTCAGAAATCGCGACGCACTTGAATGCTCCATTAGGAACTGTGAAGACGCGAATGCGTGCAGGAATGATTAAGTTGCGACAACTGCTAAGTGCTCAGAAGAAGAACTTGACTTAGATCGACAAGATAAGAAACGAATGGCTCACGAGGAATACCAAGAGTTAATGACAGCGCAAGCCTTGAGTGCGCTCGACGAGTCTGATGCAGGCAGACTCGAGCTTCATCTCGCGAGCTGTCCGGAATGCCGGGCAGCGATGGTGGAATGGGAGAAAACGAGCGCGTGGTTGGCCATGGATGCGCCACTTCGCGAGCCTTCACGTGAAGTCCGTACCCGCATTCTGAACCAGATTAAGAGTGACCCTGGGCAGCCGGCAAAGAAAACCAAGGTTATCCAAATGCCCGAGCGACGCGGCACGCGATCGACTCTGCAACGATGGGGATCAATTGCGGCTGCGCTTATGATTCTGGCGCTTGGGATCGCACTTATCTTTGTGTTGCGCGAGAACAGAAGAGCAAAGAACGAGCGCGATCAATTGGCTCAGCAGATACAAGAATCGCAACAAAAGCTAGCACGTCAGCGAGAGGTTTTAACGATCCTGAGTTCATCCGGTGCTCGTGTTGCAGAGTTGGCAGGGACCGCCGTGGCGCCATCTGCTCGTGGAATGGTTGCATACGATCAAAATGGTCGAGCTGTACTGATGACAAAATCCTTGCCTGCTCCGCCGGCCGGTAAGGCTTATCAACTGTGGTTTATTTTTGGTGGCTCACCAATGCCCGGAAAGGTTTTCAAGACTGACTCATCCGGTGAAGCAATGATGAGTGATCAGATACCTCGTGAAGCGCTCAACGCGTCAGTGTTTGCGATTACTTTGGAACCTGAGACTGGTGTCGCAAAACCCACAGGTGAGATTTACCTGAGGAGCGGCAGCTGATGTCGGTGTCGATCGGCTACACCCAAGCGTCAGGTAAGCTGGTCAGTAACGTCGCTGGTAGCGGATGGATCAGCATCTCGGCCACAGATGAACATGGATAGCACGGATCTGAGGCACTAAGAGACTCGTGTAACTATCTCGTCTTTGCCTTTTTCAAATCCGTGTTATCCGTGTTCATCTGTGGCCGAGTCTGCTAATGCATTTGTACCGTGCCCTCAGTACATATTTACACGCAACTCACCATAGGAGTAAGCTTGCGCCCGTCCTAATTGCATTGTCACTCTTGACGCCTTGCCTGATCTTTTCTGAATCGTTTCTCAATCGCGGGCGTCATTTAAAGTAACCCTACTCACTCAGCTAACTCATTCTGCTGATATTGCTCGTTTCCTCGATGGTTTAGGCGAGCAAGCTCCAGTCCCGAGCCCACACCGTAAGCCTCCGCAGGCGCGAGCAACAATCGCGATGCAAAGAACTCAAAGGAAATCCTCCGGCCGTCAGCAAAAGAAGCAGGAAGCAAAGAAGCGATCAGTAGAGATCGCGGAGCTGCCTGAACAGACCACGAAGACGACTTCTCAGCCACTCGTGTCGAGCCAGCCTGTCGTTGTTTACCCCCGACTGCAGAGGTTGCGCTGGCCCATCATGGTTTTGATGTACCTCGTCCTCAGCGCCCTCGTGCTTTTTGCTTCACTAATCCCCCTCTTCAACATTGTGAAGATCGACGACGGTCTACGCGACCTCATGGTCTACTACGTCGGCAACAAGGTTGAGAATAAGTTTGACGACCGATTGGAGATCATCCTGGTAAGCAAGAGCCAACAACCCGAAGGTCCATGGGGGAAAATAGATCCTACGCACCGTCCTTTTTACGGCGAGATGCTGCAGGCGTTATCCGCGGCCGGAGCAAAGATGGTGATCTTTGATATGGAGTTCGCGAAGGAAGCGAAAGACAAACAGATAGATCAAAAATTTGCCGAGACTATTGCTCAATTGAAAAACACGGAAGTATTCGTCGCTGCGGATCTGGGTAAAAGAGATTTTCAACCAACGTTCGCTCCATTGCTGGAACCGGTCCTGAAGGATCGTTGGGGAATCTGGGATGGAGCTACAGCAAAAGGCGGCAGCACTGTTCGCTGGGTGCGTCTGGGAATTCAGAATCCCGGACAAGAAGAGGTCGTTGGCGAACGGACCATAACTCCCTCGCTCGCCCTTCATGTGGTGATGGAGGAGCGTTATCCGGGAAGAAACATAAAACCTTTCTACAATCCTTCTCTGCAACAGGTCGTTCTGCGCGAAGGTGGGCCAGATGGCCCCGCCGTCAACCGGTTTCCCGCCAATGATTCACTCGATTTCCTTGTCGATCTTATTGCTGAGGACGAGATGGGCAGGCACCCGTCATTTTACGAGGTCTATTCTCAGCGCGGAAATCCTAATTACATGAGGAACTTCAAAGACCGCGCCGTAATTATTGGATACGAAGAGGACGATCAAGTCTCAGCGGGAGATTCCGGAGCTAAGCGATTCGGCGCTGATATCCAGGCGAGCGCAATGTCGAACCTGTTGCAGGATGCTTACATTCATCCTCTCTCGCTTCCTTATCACTACCTGGTAATCGCATTGATGATTGTCATCGGAGGAATCCTGAGGCTCCGGTTCTGCAACCTGATGAGTTACAAGCTGCCATTAAAGATCCCGGGAATCATCGATTGGAAGCCACAGGTGCCCACCGTTTTGATCGTGCTTTCAGTTCTCTATTTCTTCATCGCACTGATTGCCTACCTCAGCACACGTACACTTCTCGGAGTGTCGTACCACCTCACTGCTTTATTTCTCGCTTACTTACTCACGAGCGCCGTTTGTCTACGACTCGGTTTCAAGTGAGCTGCTCTAGGAGATACTCATGCTTGGCACCAAGCCTTTCCTCGCCGTCTTTACCGCTTGTCTCTTGTTCGTGACATTTCTTTTCCTCTTCGGCGCTCAAGCCCTGATCTATTCCACTTCGACGACAGCAATTGCAGCCAGCGCCCCGCAAACCACAGAGCCTCTCGCGTTGGTAAAAAGCGTTCTGGTCGGTAGCACCGAAAGGCCTGACGCACCTATCACCGATCTCAGAGTCACTCGAGTCAGTGGTGCGCAGGAGGCCGTGCGTCCCGACATGCGCCTCTATGCTGGCGATGAAATTCAGACGGGTGCAAATGCCCAGGTAACCATTCTCTTTCTCGACGACGTTACTGAGAAAGACAACGAAGTCCATGTAGACGCGAACTCGCGTGTTCAAATCGGTTCGGTATTCACGTGGCTCGGAAGAGTGTTTATTCGTTGTCGGGGAGCGTTTGACACCAAGACTGAGAAAGTCAGGCTCGGCGTCCGCGGGACCGAGTTTGAAGTGGTGGTTTCTCCAGATGGCACAAACAAGATCACTGTCTTAGATGGTTCCGTCTCGATTGAGAAGAACGACACCACTTCTTTGGAAAGAACTGATACACGTGAATGGGCATTTGGGAAAATAGAGCCACAGTTTCTTAACTTTGTGAAAGCCTCTTACGTCCCTGAGCCTCCGCCACAGGAACGGTTGGAGTTAGTTGCGTTAACCGGAAAGACAACCACTATCCAAAATGAGTTCCGCTTTAATAATCGTTGCAAGAATCGCCATCAATACGAAATAAGTGGTCCGCGTAACTTGAATTGGTTTCATCTCCTCAGCGCAGAGAGTTTTACAGTTGAGGGAGGCCAAAGTCGCGTGATTACGTTTGTGATCAGGATCGATGCGCAGGGAGTCGCTCCTCAAAACTATCAAGGTGAGATAGTCGCGCGCTGTATTGATTGCCAATACGAGTCCGGCTGCGATCTCGCTGGGTTGCTTCTGCCGGTTTCGGTGACGATCGTAGGAAGCGGTTCAGGCGGGACCGGGTCTCCATCGAGTTCTCCAGTGCGCTCTCCATCGAGCTCCGCTACGAGTTCTCCAACACCTTCAAGCCAACAACGCGCAGTCGCAAACCGGCAGCAGGAAGTTATTGTCAACAACTCCGGAGTCTTGCCGCCGGCCCCTGCATCTGAACAAAGCTTACGATCATCAATCAATTGGTCCAGTTCAGTGATCATTGCCAGCCAGCCCAGCTATGTTGCGCAGTCAGTCATTCCTCATTTTGTAACCTGGTCCGTTCGCGATCAGCAATTTCGTGAAGCGCGTCTGAAGGCTTTACTGGAAAACGATCGCAAAGCATATGAAGTGCTCGGTGACGTCTATACCGATTGGGGAAGCGGTGCAAAAGCGGTAGAAGCCTACGGCAAGGCAAGCGTTCCCACGGGGTCTCTTGGCGCTGATCTCCTTTCTGACTTCGGCGAGGCTCTTCGTTTAGCCGGTCGCCTCGACGAAGCAGAGGCTAAGTTGAAACAGGCGCTTATCATCGACGCGCGTTGGGCTCCGGCACTGAATACGATGGGCAACATTCAGCGCGATCGCGCGACGATTGCCCGCGAGCGTGGAGATTTTCAACAGGCTCAATCCTATCTAGATCTCGCGCGTGAGAATTACGAAGCTGCGGTACAGGCTGCACCGAGTACTCCAATAATTCGCCACCATGTGCAGGCTGGTTCGACGGTAAGTCAGAAGCGACCCGATGCGATCAGAGCCGTTGCGAAAGCAAACGTAGGTGAAGCTTTGCTTGACTCTGGTGAGCTTGCACGCAAACGCGGTCAGAGTCAGGACGCGATGAACAATTACGCGAACGCAGAGCGAGCGTTTCGCGAAGCTATTCAAATCGATCGTTCGTACGTTTTCGCGCGCACTGGATTAGGTGACCTCTACTGGGCTGCTGGTGAGACTGCGAAGGAAGCACGATCCAGTAACGCTGATCAGTTCTTTGGGCGCTCACAGGAGCAATATGTAGAAGCATTAACGTTGAGCGGCGACATGGCCGAGGCCCAAGTTGGTTTGGGTAACGTGTCTTTGTCGACAGGAAAAAGAGACGAGGCCATTAAACGTTATCTGAGGGCAGCTCAGCTTCGTCCCGAGCAATCAGAGCAACACTATCGATTGGCGACGACGTTGGCTCCAATTAATCCTGCACTTGCGGCGGAATATGCGGCTACTTATATGAAGCTTGAAAGGAAAATATTCCGCATCGGTGAACGTTGGCGTACTGCTGAGTCAATCAAGCGCGGTCAGCCACCAGTGACTCCAACGACGCCAACTCCAGTCATCACTCCCAGTCCCTATGATCATGCATCGCCATCGCCATCTGGTCCATTGGTTAAGGTACCGGGTCTAAAAGGCGACAAGCCTGACTCAGCATTGAAAGAACTGCGGAAGCTCGGTCTTGAAGGACAACTACGGGATCAGGCTGACTGCGAAGCTTCAGGAAAAGTGCTCTATTCAAATCCAGACAAAGATGCGCGTGTTCCACAAGGATCCACTGTCACGGTCTTTGTATCTTCAGCTGGAGAGAACCCGACCAGTGTACCCAGAGTAACGGGAATGCATATCACTCAAGCTGAGCAGGAGCTGCGCAACGTTCAGTTGAGCCTGAAGGTGGATCGGAAGGAGGAAACTGACAAAGCTGCTCCAGATACAGTAACCAAGCAGAAACCAGATGCCTATAAGCAGATCAAGAGAAATTGTCCGGTGGAGGTTACGATTGCAATTCCAATCCCACCAGTAACGGTACGCGATTACCGAGGCATGAGTTTGAGAGAAGCCGAACAGGCAATCGTTTTCGGTCGTTTGTCGTTAGGGCGCATTGAGGAACGGGAGAGTCGTTACGCTGAAGAGACCGTTATCGATCAGCTCCCACATCCAGGTGAAGTAGTTCCACGAGGTTCGCGGATTAACCTGGTGGTATCGCGCAGTATTACTGTTACCGTGCCAGATGTTTATGGCATGGGAGCTCAGGCTGCGGTAAATACGCTTAGGTTAGCTGGATTCAGGGCTCAGATCGTTCAAGGGGATACGAGGTACGGCAGGGTCACTCGACAGTCGCCGCCCGGAGGCTCACCGGCGCGGCGGGGATCCGTGGTCCAGCTATGGCTGAGTTCCGAAGGCGACGGCGGTACGTCGGATGGACCTCGCGGAGGTGATCGTCCTACTCCGCCACCTCCGTATCAAGAGCCTACCCCTAAGCCGCCTTCACGCGGTCCGGGAGTTATCCTTCGCCGGCCAGTACCGACGCCAACACCAACACCGCGGCCGATACCATAGCATTCTGCTGTTGGGTTGCTTAGGAGAAGCACCAAGTGAAATCCGTTTGTGCCTCACATTCGTAAATAAAGCGATTCTTGAAATTCTAGTTTGTTCGTCGCGTCACGAGAAGGACATTGTTGAGAAAGGAGATCGAGCAAGTGACCTAAGAACAGCGGCACCAAGATGGCCCTGCTAACTGTCTCAATTTGGTGCCGCTGGCGGGGGGCTTTGTAAAAGAACGAAGGACGATCCACGAATTCGCACTAAGGTGCACAAAAATGCCGGTGGCTCGTGAGCAACCGATCAAGTCGAGTCAACTAATTGCCGAAAAGCTGCTACACTTCGTTTCATTCCAAGGATTAAGGCAATCACATATGAGTCACCGCAAGAATGAACCACCCCCACTCGACAATGCTATCTCCGACCAGACAGGCCAATTTGATTTGAGGTTTGTCCTCTGGAGACACTTCTGCAAACAGAACAACATTCCTGTTGAGACCCTACCCAGCCAATTGAACGACAGTCAAAAAGAGTTGTGGGAAGAGTTGAAGGCTAGTCGTCTGCGCGGCCAATAAGATTAAAGGTCAAATCTTAAATTTTAAATTCTAAATTTAAAATTTCTGACCTCTGATCTCTGAGTTCTGACTTCTGGTTTTTAAAGTCTTCCGGAGCCGAGCTTATAAACTCCAGTCAAAAATGGGTTCGTGAGGCGTTCCTGGCCCAACGTCGTGTTCGGGCCATGCCCTGAATAAACCTCGACGTCATCACCCAAGGGCAACAGTTTGTTCTTGATCGAGTCGAGTAACTGGACCGTTGACCCTCCAGGCAAATCAGTTCTACCGATTGAACCGGCGAAAAGTACATCACCAACAAAGACCTTTCGCTCGTTCTCCTCAAATAGCACTACATGTCCCGGCGTGTGACCCGGGCAATGGATTACTTTGAACCGCAACGTACCCACATCATAGAGTTGTCCATCAGTCCAATATCCGTCTGCTTTAGGTGGCCTCTCAAAATCCAACCTGAGCGCTTGCCATTGAGATCGCGGAATGCCAATCCACGCAGGTTGTTCCGGCAATGCTTCGTAGATGAACTCGTCTGCCTGGTGGACCATTATGGCTGCCTGCGGTTTCAGTTTTTTCAGCGCTGCCACTGCGCCCACGTGATCCAAATGCGCGTGCGTCAGAGCAATTGCCTGTAGTTCGAGCTGGTGCTTATCAATTGCGTTCGCAATCAGTTCTGCTTCGTCCCCAGGATCGATGCAGATTGCTTTTTTGGTTTGCGGGCAACCGAGTATGCGGGTCTTCTGTTGGAAAGCAGTGACGGTAAGTTCTTCGATAATCATAGGTTTTTTTGGAGTGCGGGGACTTGTCACAGCTTTTACTTCAGCATTTCTCACCTTACACGAAAAGCGGTGACAAGTCCCCGCACTTCAAAAAAACCCAAACCCCACCGACTACGGACAACGGACGTTTACGGCAGTATAATTCCTGTGAAAGGTTTCTGCATTTGTCAGATCCATCCGCTACCGCGAGATGGTACTGACTTTAAGATCCATCCGCTACCGCGAGATGATACTGACTTGAAGGAAGTGGCATGCCTATTAGTAGTAAATCTGCGCCGTTAGCTGAAGTTCTTGATCGCCTGACTATCGAAGGTGCACCAGAGCTCATCGAACACTCTGACGATAACTCGTTGAAATGTTACGCGTGTGGCCACCGTTGTTTGATCAAGGACGGGAAGCGCGGGATCTGCAAAGTCCGTTTCAATGAACGCGGAAATTTGCGAGTCCCCGCAAACTATGTAGCCGCCTTAGCCTCGGACCCGACGGAGAAGAAACCGTTCTTCCATATTCTGCCGGGCTCCGACACACTCACCTTTGGCATGCTTGGTTGCGATCTCCATTGTGCATATTGCCAAAACTGGTTGACATCACAGGCGCTGCGAGATGACGCAGCGGGAACAGCACCCACCGTGATTTCAGCTGATCGACTCGTTGCGATGGCCAAAGCTTATGGAGCGTCGATGGTTGGGAGTAGCTACAACGAACCTTTGATCACAGCTGAATGGGCGGTCGAGGTATTCAAGAAGGCTCGGCCAGCAGGTTTCCGAACTGCGTTTATCTCGAATGGAAATGCGACGCCGCAAGTGCTCGATTACCTGAGACCCTGGACCGATTGCTACAAGATCGATCTGAAGACAATGAGCGATAAGAGCTATCGGCAGCTAGGCGGTGTTGTCGATAACATTTTAGAAACGGTGAAGATGGTCCACGCACGCGGCTTTTGGGAAGAGATTGTCACGCTCGTCATACCTGGATTCAACGACTCTGAGGATGAGTTGAAGCGTGCGGCTGAGTTCATCGCATCGGTATCTCTCGATATTCCGTGGCACGTTACTGCTTTTCATCAGGACTACCACATGAATGAGAATGCCAACACGACTGCTGAGCAGTTGGTGCGGGCATGCGAGATCGGACGCGAAGCGGGACTGCGTTATATCTATGCAGGAAACCTTCCTGGCAGAGTCGGACGTTGGGAGAACACCTATTGTCCCGCTTGTAATGAACTGTTGGTGGAGCGTTACGGCTATTTGATTAGAAAGATGAAAGTCACGCCGGATGGCCACTGCCCGAACTGCAGAGAGTCAATTCCCGGCATCTGGTCGTAAGTAAGAAAACCAGCCACAGATGAACATGGATGATACGGATCGAGAAGAGCTTCTTATCTTTTCTGATCCGTGGCAGTTCGAAAACAAACGATCCACGAGCTACTAAGCGTAACTCGTGGATCGTTTAGTTCTTGGTTTCAATAAAACTACTTTGCAGGAGTTGTCGCCGACGGTGACGGTGAATGTGATGGTGAAGGGGACGTCGTTCCTGGCGGAATGTTCGTGCCCTGGTGAAAGATTGCCACCCATTTATTGTTACGGTTCACCCAGATTGTGGTGTGACGCTCTGTCATCGGCTTTGGTCCGGTGACTTTAACTAGATAAGTGACGAGTGCAGCATCCTTGTCAATGTTCAGAGCTCTAAAATCAGACTGTTCGAAGTGCGAAAAATCGATCTTCTTTACGCCCTCAACGCTACCGGCCTTATCGAAGACGCCATCTGGTTCTACCTCGACCGAACTGGGATCGAGCATCGCTGCAAACGCGTCGTAGTTCTTACTCTTTAACGCCGCCCAGACTGCTTTCTCGTTAGCAATCGGATCACTAGTTGTCGCGGGTATGGCGGCTGGGCTCGCCGCCGTGGAAGCCGCCGGCGATGGTGAACTGCTTTTTACTGTCGGAGAGGGCGATGGGGACGAAGGTCTCACTTGTGACTCCTGATGGTAAATCACCACCCATTTGCCGCCGCGATCCACCCAGCCAGTGGTTGCATGCGCTTTATAAGGTGGAAACTCTTTGCCATCGATCTTACTTTTGACGTCCGCGTCGTAAATTACGACAACTGCGTCTTGGTCCAGCGGCAGTACTTTCCAGTTAGATAGGTTGACCTCCGTTGGCTCGAATCGCTTTATAAAATTGACCGACATCGCTTTGTCGTTCACGACCATTTCGCTGGTTTCAAGTTGCTCCTCCGCGAGCGTGTTGGCGAAGGTTGTGTAGTCTTTGTTCTTGATGGCGTCCCAGATTGCTTTCTCCCGCTCGATAACCTCGGTTTCGGAAATCGCTCTGGCAGGGCTTGGCGTGGCCGCGGTATTCGCGTTTGTGACCGTGGTTTGATTGGTCGAAGGGGCGGCACAACCAATTAAAAGCATTGCTAAAGACAGGACAGGGAGAAGCTTCTTCATGGACGGAACTCCTGGAGTTAATAAATAGAGCGCGGGCGTTCTATGTCAAAAACGAGTCCGAGTCAAGCGGAGACGCGGAGATCAGAGGTCAGTAGTCAGAGGTCAGAGGTCAGAGGTCAGAGGTCAGAAATTTTAAATTTAGAATTTGAAATCTAAAATTTAAGATTTCGAGCTCTGATCCCTGACTCCTGTCCCCTGCAATCCTCCGCAACCACTCCTCATGGCGTTGCACCAGGAGAAGGGCGAACTGTCGCTGAAGGTCTAGCCGCAGGCGAAGGTCTAACCGTAGGTGACGGTCTCACAGCAGGCGATGGTCTAACCGCCGGAGAAGGTCTGACTGCCGGTAAAGCAGAAATAGTAGGCGACGGTTTCGGTGACGGCGAAGGAGAAGGACGCGGCGCTGTGATCGGAACCGCTGCTCCCGCCACTAATTTCCATTCACCGTTTTTCCGCGCAAACGTATCAACAAACCGGTACTCACCGGCAAAGTTCATCGTTCTCCCATCTGGAAGTTTGTACTTTCCACCTTTAACTATCGCTCGACCGACGACGACTCCTGCGTCATTGTTCGGCACGGTGGCCTTAAGATCCGCGACCTCCCAGGACTCTGCGCTCAACGCTCCGCTTTCGATGTCCTGTATGTCCTTAACCCTGTCTCTCAGACTTCCATCCAGATCGATGAATACGACTTCCTCATCCTCGATGCGACGCATTGTCGCTACGTCGCGTTCGCGAAGTACTCTAGGCCAATCGTTCTCAATCCTGAGCAGTTCGCTCTCGATTGCGGCCTTGTCCACAGTTTCTGGTGTCGCATTTACATTTGAGGTACGAGTGGCTTCGTTTGTTGGCACTTCCCGCTGGCACCCAAACTGGATTGCCACCATCACTGCAAGCAGTACGGTCAAAAACCCAATATTTCGTTGCATAGAATCCGACTCCTTCTGAATTTATGAAGTTGAAGGTCTAGTTTGTGTCTTGGACAGGCTGCTTCTAAGACAAATGCTACGGAGAGTCAATAGGCGCTGGGCTCGTGCATAACCTTCGATATTTCGGATGCTGACATTGACATCCAGAGTCGGCTGGCGATAATTTTTAGACACTCCGAATTCGGTTGGCCACCGTAGCTAGTCTCATGGCCAGTCATAAAAACTGAATCAGCAATTTCCGAAAGGAGACCCGATGCTGAGTTTTTCGCACAAACTCCCAAAAGCTAGTTGGGTGATTTCTGTTCTGTTTGGAATTGCTTTCTCTGCCTCCATAGCCAGCGCGCAAGACGCGCACGCCAAGGCACAGCTTTCGAAAGCGAGAGGTGCGGCCGCTTCCGAAGAAGCCGGTGCCGTTCAAGGTTATCGCGGCGTCAGCATTGGCATGCTGGCTGATGAAGTGAGAAAGAAATTGGGTAATCCTTCAGACAAGGGTGAAGAGCAGGACTTCTTCGTCTTGAGTGACAACGAAACCGCGCAGGTGGTTTACGACAAATCCAAGAAAGTGGTGACGCTTTCTTTCGATTTCATGAGCGGTGCTCGAGAGATTCCTTCTCCGAAAAGTATCTTCGGTTCTGATATCGAACCCAAAGCAGACGGTTCCATGTACAGGATGGTACGTTATCCGAAGGCGGGTTATTGGCTATCGTTCAATCGTACTGCCGGTGACTCTCCGCTTACGTCGATCACCTTCCAGAAGATTGAACAGCAGTAATGATGTTCAGATAAGTCGGCGGCTCAGGCAGTCACCACCGGCTTTAGCCGGTCGGTCCTTCAACGTCAACCTGGTACCAGCGCACCCTTCCATATCTGACACCACGGGCTGAAGCCTGTGGTGTCTAGTGTCCTTCACGTTTTCCTACGTTAGAATGTCCTCGCATGAGTTCAGTCGCAACACCGGGGTGCGAGACCCCTCTTAATTCCACTTCGCTTTCCGCCAAAATAAAAAAGCAGGTCCTCAACGAAGGCTTTGAAAAGGTTGGCATAGTTCCCGCCGAACCACTGACTCATGAACGAGATCATCTACTGGATTGGCTGAGTCGCAACTACCACGGTGACATGAGCTGGATGGCGCGCGATCCGGAGCGCCGTACCGACCCACGCTCGCTCTTCCCGCCTGCACGTTCAATTATCGTCGTTGCACTCAACTACTGCACACCTGAAGAGCACACCGGTTCTTCCAACACAGGCAAAGTTTCTCGTTACGCTTGGGGAGATGATTATCACGAGATTGTCAGTGCGAAACTGCGTTCATTATTAGCCTGGATACAAACTCAGGAACCAACCGCCGCAGGCAAAGTGTGCGTAGATATTCAACCGATGATGGATAAGGCGTGGGCCGTTCGAGCTGGTCTCGGATGGTTGGGCAAACATACAAATGTCATCACGCGGGAATTCGGTTCATGGGTTTTCATCGGAGAGCTATTGCTCAACCTGGAGTTGGAATACGACCACGAGGTAGTGGAGGACCACTGCGGCAATTGCACTCTTTGCATTGATGCGTGTCCGACGCAGGCGATTACGGAGCCTTACGTTCTCGATGCGACTAAGTGCATTTCCTATGCGACGATTGAGTTGCGCACACCTGAACTTCCCGAGCACGTTGCCGGCAATCTTGACGGTTGGCTCTATGGTTGTGATATCTGCCAGGATGCCTGTCCCTGGAACCGATTCGAACAAGAGTCAGCTCATTCAGGCTTTGCCCCGCGAGCCGGAAATGTCGATGCGAATCTCGCAGAGATTCTCGAACTCACTCCCGAGTCGTACGCCGACAGGTATCGTAACAGCGCGATGAAACGAGCGAAGCTTTCGGGTTTAAAGCGCAACGCGCTAGCCTTGTTGGAACCTCGTTAAGAAGTTCTGACGATCTACTACATCAATTTGGCTGAGGTTAATGAATGAACCGATTACTACTCGTCTGCGTCCTGCTATTTCTCTCTTCTCCATTTTCTATCAATGCACAAACGCCGAAGAATCCTGCTGAGCTGCGAAAGCTGGCCGAGGATTACTACAACTGGCGGAATGTCAGATATCCCGTAGCTTCGAGCGACGCCGGACTTCACACGTGGGACGACAAGCTGACGGATTACTCGCTATCAGCTATGTTGGCTCGACGTTTGGACGTGAAAGAGTTGCTCGCCAAAGTTAACGCGATGAATACGAGCAGCTGGAGTAAGGATGATCAGATCGATTGGTTGTTATTTCGATCGCAGCTTGAGGGCATTACTTTCTTCAATCGCGTCATGGACTTTGAAGCAACCGATCCACAGACATATGTGAACGAGTGCAGCAACGGTATCTTTTCACTGCTCAAAAAAGATTACGACACAAAACAAAAGCGCGCGGTCGCCGCCACCGCCCGGCTGAAGCGCATGCCGTTCATGATGGAACAGGCGAAGGTGAATCTCACCAGACCAGTGCGCCTTTACGCGCAATTAGCAATTGAGTCGGCACGTTCGATTGACAGTCTATTCAACGAAAGTCTGATGACGCTGGCTACCGATCTCTCGCCGGCTGAGAGAACAGAACTCGTGCAAGCGCGGGATGCCGCATTGAAATCTATTCATGAGTTTGCCGACTGGCTCGAGAAGCGCCTTCCCGGAATGGTGGCTTTCAAGCCAATGGGCGAAGAGAACTACAACTACCTGCTTCGCAACGTGTATCTGTTGCCTCTCAAGGCTGCTGAGGTTGAGATGTTGGGTCAGGCTGAACTGGGACGTTATCGCGCGCTCGAAGCATTGTTGCCTGATCCGTCGCTGGCCGATCCCAACCCGGCTCGCAGTAAAAATATTCCTCCGGACCAGCGGGCCTTCTTGAAGGCGTACGAGAGCCGTGAGGAGGAGATGATCAACTATCTCAAGACAAACAAGCTGATTACGTTGCCCAACTACCTTGGTCCATTCACGATTCGTCAGCTGCCCGAGGCTTTCAAGCCCACGAGTCCTGGTGGTTTCATGAATCCTCCTGGCGTCTATGACAAAGACAACGGTGGCTTCTATTTCATTCCGACCTACAATCCTGCGAGCAAGAACTTCTATATTCGTGCGGCCATCGAAGACCCGCGGCCAATCCTGGGCCATGAAGGCATTCCGGGTCATTTCCTGCAGCTATCCATCGCTAATCATCTTCCTAACGAGATCAGACGGCAGCACTCGGACGGAATTCTGATCGAAGGCTGGGCGCTTTACGGTGAAGAGATGTTGTTGCGAACAGGCCTTTACAGTCTCAGTTCTGCGGGACACGGCCAAATACTTCGCTTATCGCGATATCGCGCGGCTCGAATTGGTGTCGACGTAAACCTGCACACAGGAAAGTGGACATTTGATCAGGCGGTAAATTACTTCATGGAGGCAGGTGGCTTGGATAAGGAAGCGGCAACAGGCGAAGCTGCAGGCGCGGCCGCGAATCCGACTCAGAAGATCACGTATATGGTTGGCAAGTGGCAGATCATGCGGCTGTTGGGTAAGTATCGAGACAAGCAGGGCGCGAACTTCCGTTTGGGCCAGTATCACGATGATTTGATCAAGAATGGCAGCCTGCCGCTGTCGGTGATCGAATGGATTCTTTTAGACGATCGCTCAACTCTGGACCAGGCGCTCCGCTGAATCGCCGCGAGTCGTGCAAAATCAAATGGCGCGGAGTAATGAATCTACTTTTGGTTATGCGGACTGGAAAGATTCAGAGTGATGAGGGAACTGTCCCAGTCATCTTTAGGACGATGCACGGCGCCCATGTACCAGCAGAGCGCAAAGAGGAAGTAATCCATAGGCCTTAAATCGCTGAGCGTTTTCCAGATTGCATCAACGAAGGTTTGGCCCGCCGTTAAATTGATAGTGATACTAAAGGCAAGAGCGAAGAGGAAGGCGCCGACAAAGACAGCATGTACTTTCTGCTTTGCGAGGAATTCTTTCGGATTCATGGTTTTGAACCTCCTCCTCCATCACGAACACGAACACGATCAAGATGGACTTTCGTGAGTCCAGTGTGCCACTTAAATCAAACGCAAGCCAGCAAATGCCGGCGTTGGAGGGCCGCAAGCCGACATGTCGAGAGGCTTAGCTTCGGGCGAGTCGACGTGTGAACTCCAAAGTTACGAGGGGAGACCTATGCGGCGCACGAGTTCGGCGTAACGCGGGTCGTTGTGAAGGCCTTCGAAACTGAACCACCATACAACAAACTGTATACGGCTGCCGCTGCGTTGCTGGGCATCTCTCTCGAGCCATGCAAACGCTTGATCTTTATCACCGAGACCGGCACACACACTTGCTAAATACTGTCCGATAGACTCGCGCCTGTTATATCTCTCTGTCAGTTCCTTTAGTATCGTTAGTGCCTCAGCACGTCTTCCCGTTACCGCGAAGCAGTATCCTAAGTCGCCCAAATATCTGCTTGTCCTCCCGGATAACTCAACCGCTCTCTGAAACTCCGCCGTTGCCTCTTCGTTCTGCCGTTGTTTGAGATATGCGAAACCCAGCTCATCGTGTGCTCCCGGAAAGCCTGGATCGAGTTCGATGATGCTCTGACACTCTTTAATCGCGGACGTGAGATCATTCTTGAGGAGGTATACCTCCGCCACGTTCTGGCCGATGACTGGCGAAAGAGGATCAAGCTCCTGCGCAACCTTGATCTCTCGCATTGAATCATCAAATTGCCGCTGTGATCTCAAATAAATAGAAAGCCAGTGATGCGCTGTCGGGTAATTCCGATTGAGGCTGATGGCACGCTTGAATTCTGCCCCCGCTTCGGCCCACTGTCGCAATTGCCAAAAAATGAACCCCGAGGACGCGTGTGCCTCGGACAGTGAGCCATCAAGTTGAAGGGCTCGATCTGCTGCAGCTCTTGCTTTCGGCAGTGTTTCACTTACAGGTATACCGGCATATTCCTCAAGCAAGTTAAAGCAGTCTGCCAATCCAACGTAGCCGAGAGCGTAGTTTGGGTCGCGGTCTATCGCTTGTTGGAACTGCTCGATTGCTTTCTTTAAATTGTCTGCGGTCCTCCTGCTCCAGTAATAACGTCCTCTCAAGTAGAACTGATAAGCCTCTGCGTTCGTTGTGTCGCGCTTGACGAGTCGTTGTTGCTCCTCGCCGGACAGTCTCAACTTCAGCTTCTCCGTCACCTCACGCGCGATCGCTTGCTTGACCGAAAGCACGTCCGAGACTTTCCCAGCGTAATCCTCGCCCCAAAGTTGGGCGCCGGTCGTGGCGTCGACCAGGTCCACCTGAATGTTCAGCGAGTCGCCCAACTGACGGACACTCCCCATCAGGACCGCTCGCACGTTTAGCTCGCGCCCCACTGCCTGCGGATCAACTTCCTTGCCCTTGTAGCGGAAAGCGGTTGTGCGGGCGATGACTCGCAACTGTTGCAGCTCGGTCAGGCTGTTAATTAACGCCTCTGAGATGCCATCCGATAGGTATTCCGTGTTCGGGTCGTTGCTAGTGTTGGCGAAGGGCAGGACCGCAATGGAATCAACGGCCGCATGGCTTCCTGCCCGCGTGGAGTGCCGGTAGTAAGTGATACCCCCGACCGAGAGAAGGATGATTGCAGCCAGAATCGCAGCCACCCCGCGCTTGTGCCGCTTGATCTCAGTGATGAGGTATTCAGCGCTCGATGCTATGCGCGCAGTTTCGACCGTTGCCGTCTGCGCAGATGACGCCTGTGCGGTTGAGACAGCTTTTTGCCCGCCGTAAGATTTTGCGTCATCTGCCGCGCCCCTCAACTCAGGGGGCACCGTGCGTTCAATTTCAGCATCAACCTCCAGCTTATGCTTCAGCCTTTTCAGATCGAGAAGCACATCCTTTGTAGTCTGATACCGCTCCTCGCGATCTTTCCTGAGAGTCTTCTCGACAATCCGCTCGAACTCAGCGGGAACGTCGCGCGCAAACCGCGCCAGGGGTGGCGGCTCTTTCTCGTTAAGTATCGCAGCCAGCACTTCGCTCGATGTCGATCCTGCAAATGGTAAGCATCCTGCCACCATCTCATACAGCGCGACACCAAGACTGAAGATGTCTGTTCGCGCATCCAGCGGTAGTCCGCGCGCTTGCTCCGGTGACATGTAGACGGTTGTGCCCATGACCACGCCGGGTTCAGTATTGACCGCAGCGCGCGTCGGCGCCTCGGTATCAACCGAGTCAGTGGGCTCAGTTAGTTTCGCCAGTCCGAAATCCAGGACTTTTACGATGCCGTCGCGCCGGATCATTATGTTTTCGGGCTTAATGTCGCGATGCACGATGCCGGCGGCGTGCGCAGCCGAGAGCGCACCGGCTATCTGCATAGCAACATCGAGCATTTCACCGAATTTCATCGGCGCGGTTCGCATGTGCTGACGGAGCGTCTCGCCATCAATGAACTCGGTCACAATGAAGTGAATTGAATCAGTTTTATCAATCTCGTGGATGGTGAGGATGTTGGGGTGATTCAACGCAGAAGCAGTTTGGGCCTCTTGCACAAAACGGCGCATTCGATCCTGATTGGCAACAATTTCACTTGGCAGGATCTTTAGAGCGACTCGACGTCGCAGGTGCGTATCTTCGGCAAGATACACTTCACCCATTCCGCCCGATCCAAGTTGTAAGCAGATTTCATAACGGCCGAGTCGTGTGCCCTCTCTAATGGGCATAGGCCAAGTAGGTTTCGGCTAGTTCAACAGAGCAGCTGAGCAAGCCTCATTCTATCGGCGTTGGTCTGACGGTGCTAGAGTCAATGCGACTGAGTGGTTCTGTTCAATGGTCAACTGCGGTTGGTCGTATTATGATTCTTCACAGAAATGAATTCGACAATTCTTAAAGATTCATATGGTCGAGCTATCCGCGACTTGCGTGTCTCGTTGACGGATCGGTGTAATTTCCGCTGTTTTTATTGCCTGCCTCACGGCGAGCCGCCAATTGCTCCCAAAGAAAAGATGCTGTCCTATGAAGAGATCGAGTATGCATGCGACATCTTCATCAGCCTTGGAATCGAGAAAATCCGTCTGACTGGCGGCGAGCCAATGATGCGCCGCGACATCGACACGATCATCACGAAGCTCGCGGCTTTTAAGGCAAAAGGTCTGCTGGATTTGGCTTTGACGACCAACGGTTATTTCCTGCCTGACCGCGCTCAAGCTCTGAAAGATGCTGGTCTTGACCGCATAACAATCAGCCTCGATAGCCTTAAGCGAGACGTCTTCAAAGAGATGACGGGTGTAGATGTACTCGACCGTGTGCTGGCAGGTATTGAAGCTGCGAAGCAAGCGAAGCTTCAGCCAATCAAGATTAACGCTGTGATTGTGCGTGGATACAACGAAGATGAGGTCAGTGACTTTGCTGCTTTTGCTCGCGAGCACGATGTGAAGATGCGTTTTATCGAATTCATGCCCTTAGACTCTGGCCATGAGTGGAAACGTGAGCAAGTAGTTTCTGGCAAAGAGATTCGCGAACGAATCAACGAGAGATTTCCGCTGGTGAAGTTGAACGTCAACCGAGGATCGGAGACTTCGTCCCGCTATCGATTCGCGGACGGTGCGCCGGGTGAGATTGGAATCATAGCTCCGGTGAGTGAGCCTTTCTGCGGAGCATGTTCAAGAATCCGTCTCACTGCAGATGGTCAGATCCGAACATGCCTCTTTTCAACTGTCGAGCACTCACTGCGCGATGTGATTCGGTCTGGCGCGTCTCGAGCTGAGATAGTTGAGTTCATTGAAGCAGTAGTTTGGAAGAAAGAACCAAGGCACTACATCAATGATCCAGGATTCGTCGCTCCTTCCAGAACCATGAGCTTCATCGGCGGGTAATATAGTAGCGGCGTCCCTCCGTAGGCGGCCCTTCTTGATCTTCACACAAGCGGGCGCAGGGAGGACGCCCCTACAGTTTGCTTACGTCAGTCGTGGGTTTATAATCTGACTGCATTTGAAAATTCAGCAGCGTTTCGGGGGAGCCAAACTGGCTGAGAGTCCGAGACATTGCCAATTGTCGATTGCGGATTAGAAGGACTGCTTGCCAGAACAGTTCAATCGGAAATCGGCAATCGAAAATTGGCAATATCTTGTGAGACCCCTTGAACCTGATACGGTTAGCACCGTCGAAGGGAGAAACAGCACACGACCGTTCCATCCTTTCACGAGGTGGAGCGGTTTTTTAGTGCCAAGTTGGTCCGTCGCCGCGGCGTAACTGCTCGATAGTGAGGGAGAAAAAGTTATGAGCGCAGTAATTGAGGAGAAAAAGCCGACCGATGTGTCGCTGCCAAACTCGCGTCGCGTTTATGTGAATGGCAGTTTGCCAGGCGTGCGTGTTCCATTTCGCGAGGTTGATCAGCTTCCCACGCGTGTATTTAATAATGCACTTGAACAGAACCCGTCGGTAAGAGTTTACGACACGAGTGGACCATGGGGAGATCCCTCAATTGAAACCGATGTTCGCAAGGGACTGACTGGTGTTCGCCGCGAGTGGATCCTTCGTCGCAATGATACTGAAGAGTATGACGGTCGTAGCCTGCAACCAATCGATGACGGCTATTTAACTTTTGAAGCGGCGAACAATGCTCGGGCCAGAGAGAAAGGAAGGTTGGAAGACTTTCCAGTATTGGGCCGAAGACCTCTGCGTGCCCGCTCCGGCCGGTGCGTTACTCAGATGCACTATGCACGCAGAGGCCTAGTCACTCCAGAAATGGAGTTCGTTGCGATCCGCGAAAATCTTGGAAGACAGCAGAGGTTTACATCTGAAGCGGCTCGTGACTCTTTACTGTACCAGCATCGCGGCGAAAGTTTTGGGGCAGCCATTCCAGAATTCGTAAGCCCTGAATTCGTCCGTGATGAGGTAGCTCGCGGTCGAGCGATCATTCCCGCGAATGTTAACCATCCGGAATCGGAGCCGATGATCATTGGGCGTAACTTTCTCGTGAAGATTAACGCCAACATCGGAAACTCGGCCGTTGTTTCATCGATCGACGAAGAGGTCGAGAAGATGCGCTGGGCCATCCGTTGCGGTTCCGACACGGTGATGGATCTTTCGACGGGCAAAAACATCCACGCCACGCGCGAATGGATCCTGCGAAATTCGCCGGTCCCAATCGGCACTGTGCCGATCTACCAAGCGTTAGAAAAGGTTGGCGGAAAAGCGGAAGAGCTCTCCTGGGAGATTTTTCGCGACACTCTGATTGAGCAGGCCGAACAAGGGGTCGACTACTTCACCATCCACGCCGGCGTGCGCTTGCCGTACATACCGCTGACGGCGAGACGAACCACGGGCATCGTGAGCCGTGGTGGTTCAATAATGGCAAAGTGGTGCCTCGCCCATCACGAGGAGAGTTTTCTCTACACTCGCTTCCAAGAGATATGCGAAATCATGGCTGCGTATGATGTCTCATTTTCACTTGGCGATGGACTGAGACCTGGTTCAATTGCCGACGCGAACGATGAAGCTCAGTTTGCTGAGTTAGAGACTCTCGGTGAGTTAACGCGCATCGCGTGGGAGAACGATTGCCAGGTGATGATTGAAGGTCCAGGGCACGTCCCGATGCATCTTGTGAAAGAGAACATGGACAAGCAATTGGAGACTTGTCACGAAGCACCGTTCTACACTCTTGGTCCACTAACAACCGACATCGCACCCGGCTACGATCACATCACTTCAGCGATTGGTGCCGCAATGATTGGTTGGTTCGGCACTGCAATGCTCTGTTATGTCACACCCAAAGAGCATCTTGGCTTGCCGAATAAGAAGGATGTGAAGGATGGAGTGATTGCTTACAAGCTTGCGGCGCACGCTGCTGATTTGGCAAAGGGACATCCCGGCGCCCAGTATCGAGACAATGCGTTGTCCAAAGCCCGTTTCGAGTTTCGGTGGGAGGACCAATTCAACCTTTCACTGGATCCGGAAGTTGCACGTGAGTATCACGACGAGACTCTGCCACAGGAAGGTGCGAAGCTTGCGCATTTCTGTTCCATGTGTGGTCCACACTTCTGTTCGATGAAAATCACCCAGGAAGTGCGGGACTATGCCGCGCAAAAACAGATCGATGACGAAGCAGCTTTAGGTGAGGGAATGAAAGAGAAGGCAGAAGAGTTCATGACAGCAGGCGGCGAGATTTACCGTTGATTTGGAGTGCGGCGTCTTGTCGCCGCTTTAACTGGTTGAGAAGTACTAACGTTATTTGAAGATCATTCAGACGCACGACGAAGCATGAAAACCAAGGCCGATCAGAGTGAGCAGCATCTCGAGCGAGTTAGACGCATTTGTCTCGCGCTACCTGAAACCTGGGAAAAACTCTCACACGGTGAACCGACCTTCTTCGTGCGTAAGAAGGTGTTTGCTATGTTCTCAAACAATCATCACGGCGACGGACACGTGGCGGTACTGGTGCCGTTGCCCATCGGAGTTCAGGCCGCGTTGATCGAAAAATCTCCTAAGAAGTTTTACAAACCAGCTTATGTTGGTGTGCGAGGATGGGTAGGCATAGAACTAGAGAAGTTGAGTGACAAAGAGTTGACGTTTCACTTGCAACAAGCCTGGCGTTTAATCGCACCCGAGAAGATGCAGAAAATGATTGACCAGAGGTAACGAATTTAAAATTTCAAATTTTCAGCTGAGTCAGTTAAAAGAACGATCCGCTAAATCACACGAAACGACACCAACGTTGGTTCGTATGAGTTAGCGGATCGTTCTTGTGCGTCGATGCTTTACGACGCGTTAAGTTGCTTGAAAGTTATACGCAATTACTGCCTTAGTCTTTACCGGCTGGCCGTTCCTGATTAAAGGTTCGAAGATAGCTTGCTTGGCAGCTTCAACGGCAGCGTCGTGGAACACAGACGGACCTGAAACTACTTCTGCCTCCGCCACTCGGCCCTTCTCATCCACTGTGACAACCACGCGAACTATTCCAACGGACCTTGCGGCTTTTGCTTCTTCCGGATAAACGGGGCGCGGCAAACTGATTACTCTATTACTCAATGCTTCGTTTTCGACGGTCACCGCCGGCTTTGGACCTGCATCAACGGGAACTGTTGTCGTGCCTGTAACGGAGCCCAAGACGGTGGCACCAGATACCTGACGACTTACTGCGGGTGACTGCTGAACAGCCCCTGCTTTGTCGCGAACGAAAATATCACCGTGAGCCACCAGCCCTGCCCTGTTAGCCAGGGTGTACACCACTGAATCAACCAGGGCTTTGTTATCCAGCTTGAAACTCGTTACGCCGCCAACGTGCGATTCATCGTCGTAGAACTGCATCGTTAGATACTGGTATTTCTTTTTGATGAACCGGGCGGGCCAAGTTACTCCGTATGGCGCCGGAATTGAGCTGATAACCGAGGCTGCGCCGGGCCTTCTCGACTGAGTGTCCGCGAACGCTTGTGTGATTGCGGCATACGGAATAAAAAACACTTCTTTCTGAGTCTTGTCCTTAAACATCAGACGATTGTTAAGGTCGTCAAATTCCAGAAAGCCGTCCTGCTTCTTGCGATAACCGAACACACCACCTTCGTATTTGGCCTTGACACTTTGTGGTGCGGCGGGTGGTGCCGCTTTGGTGGATTCCTCGATGCGGGGCTCGACCGCGCGCGGTCGTTGGGCAATTGCGCCGATTGCTATTAGGAAGATCAAGATCAGCGATGACGCGGATTTCATGTTCGGATTCTCCTTGAAGACAAGTTCGGTTAGTGCAGCAACTGCGAAGGCATCTGCGGAATTCACGCTTGAGATGCCCATTCAGGAACTTTGTAAAGGATCCACCACAGCAACAACTGTCCAATCAGGATCAGTGTACCGAGAATCAATGTTATACAGGCGGCGGTGCGAGCAACGCGCGGTTGGTCTCGATATGACTTCACGAGGTCGAAGCCGCTCATCACCACAGCGCCCGGGGAGAAAAGAATTCCGAGGTAAGGCACTAGGGAATAGATAACAAAAGCGCGAGCCGTAGCAGAGGCATCGTTGTTTTTGTTATCCATTGCGGAACGGTCTGGCCGCAAGGAACGTTACTTGGCGAAAGGTCGCACTCTATCAGCACCCTCTTTAAAGTCCGTATCATCAGGAACCAGGCTAAGTCCCTTTTCATACGCGCTGAGTGCTTTCGCATACTGCTTCGTGACTTCGTATGCGTAACCTAGCTCGCGATAGACGTTCACGTCGTTTGGTGTTTTTGCAGCCGCAGTCTGCAGTGCCGTGATCGCCTTGGGAAAGTTCTTCGTTCGTGAATGAGCAACCCCAAGCAAGTAGTACGTGACTCCCTGCGCATCACCTTGCGTCGCACGCTCGAGGGCCGTTGCGGCACGCGCGAACTGCTGAGCACCGATCAACGCTTGGCCGAATAATCTTACAGCTTCTTCATCGGTGCGAACCTTGATCAATCCCTCACCCGCTCGGACGGCATTCAGATAATCAGCATTAGCCTTCGCTTGTTCATCCATATTCAGCGCAGCACGTCTAAGGTAAGCAGATGTCAGGAGAGTCCAGGCCGCGGCCATTCGCGGATCATTAATAGTCGCCCGATTCAATGCAGATACAGCGCCATCGAGATCATTCTTCGCAAGTGCGATCTGACCTAAATAAAAGAGCGATAACGAATCTTTTGGATTCAACTTTACAACCGCATTGAAAGACTTCTCGGCGTCGACGGGTTTGCCAGTTTTGTATTCTGCAAGTCCA
>JBKPAL010000282.1:0-15148 GCA_046726395.1 Acidobacteriota bacterium | reverse complement strand
GCGACGACCGGATGTGCCATCGCCGGTGCAGCTTTCTACAACCCCGCCACGAATCAGTTTCCTGCTACTTACGCAGGGACTTTTTTCTTCGCCGATCTGTGTAGCGGTTGGATCAAGAGAATAGACCCTGTGAGTGCAGTAGTGACTGACTTCGCCTCGGGCATATCGTCTCCGGTTGATCTCCAAGTGAGCTCCGATGGATCGCTGTACTATCTTGCGCGCGGCACTGGTCAAGTGTTCCGGATCATGGCCAACGCATCGGAGGTTCAATTTAGTGCAGCGAGCTACACAACCAATGAAGCAGGACGAAGTTTTACAGTCACCGTCAACAGGTCAGGTGATCTCTCTGGGAGCGCTTCTGTTGATTACGTCACGGCAAATGGCACCGCCGATGCCCGCTCTGATTACACGATTGGTTTAGGTCACCTAGTATTCGCATCAGGTGAAGCAAATAAGAGTTTCCAAATTCTTGTCACCGATGATGTGTACGTGGAAGGCAATGAAACCCTCAGCCTCACGCTCACCAATCCGATTGGCGTTTCGTTGGGCACGCAAAGCAGTACGATGCTAACCATTATCGATAACGATTCCACGGATCCCACCACGAACCCTGCCGATATCGCCCAATTTTTTGTCCGGCAGCACTATCTCGACTTCCTTAATCGCGAACCCGAAGACGCAGGACTCGCCTATTGGACAAATGAAATAACACGCTGTGGGAGTGACCCAAGCTGTATTCATGGGCGGCGCATCGGTGTTTCTGCGGCCTTCTTCATTGAGGCCGAGTTTCAGAACACCGGATTCTTTGTCTACCGGTTTTACAAAGCGAGTCTCGGTGTGAGACCTCTCTTTATCTCGTTCATGCGGGACCGGACGCGCTTGCAAACGTCACCTAATCTCGCTGCGGAGAAAGCTTCTTACGCGAATGATTTCGTTCAGCGACCCGAATTCGTCTCGCGTTATCCACTTAGCCAAACGGGCCCTCAATTTGTAGATGCGGTTTTGTTGACAGTGAGGACCTCTTCCAACCTCGATCTCTCTAGCAAGGCGGGTGATCTCAACAACGAATACAACCTTGGTACCAACCAGACTGACTCACGAGCACGCGTGATGTTGAGGCTGATCGAGTACGACGAATACCGCCAAACAGAATTCAACGCTGGATTTGTATTGGCAGAGTACTTTGGTTATTTACGTAGAGAACCTGACGAGAATGGATTGGCATTCTGGCTTAATGTGCTGAATCAGACCCCAGGTAATTTCCGTGGCATGGTGTGCGCGTTTATTAACTCTGGAGAGTATCAGACGAGGTTTTCTTCAGTCATCACACGCGATGACCGTCAATGCGGACCGTAGAATTTAAAATTTCAAACTTTAAAATTTACAATTTCGAGTTTGAAACTTTCGCATCACCTCGCGCCGCAGCGCTGCGGCGAGAACTTACGTTGCAGCGCAGAGGTTAGAAGTCATTGATTAAAGGTCAGAAGTCAGGGGTCAGATTCCGGGAGGTCACAGCTTAGTGCTCGGTGGTCTGAAAATTTAAAATTTAAGATTTGAAATTTCAGATTTGAGATTTGGAAATTTTAAATTTTAAATTCTAAATTTGAATTTCTTTAGTCTTTCAAAGCCTCATATTCTTTCTTTGCTTGCGCCACAATCGGTAAATCACTGTCAGCATCCTTCCAAAGAACAAAGAAGTCCTGATACGCCTTGCGACTTTTTGCTTTGTCACCATTGAGTGCAGCCGAACGAGCTACACCTAAATGCGCCAAAGCGTACAACGGCGAAAGAAAATCACGAGTGCGATTGTCGATTATCTTCTGAAATTCCTTCTCCGCTTCTACGCCATTCTTGCGATCAAGATACGTGACGCCGCGTAAGTAATTGCTGCGAAAGCCGACGATATTTCCCATGTCGTAACGTCGAACACTCTCCAACAGGCGTAGCGCTTCATCAAAATTGCCGCGGCTTCTTTGTACCTGCGCTCGTATGGAGGGCAAGGCAATAGAAGTGATGATCGTGTCTCTTGGGTACACTTTCGTCATTTCATCGATCAACGCCTGAGTGCGGACTGTATCGCCGCAAAGAGCGTAAGTCATGGCTGCATTCGGTAACGATATTCGACCGCGGGAGATCGTTAGGCCTTCGGCTGCGTTGGATTGGGCTTGTTTGCAATTGCCAAGGACAACTTGCAAAGTGCCCAATTGAGTCAGCAGTTGCGCCATTGATTCTTTCCGTTCCTGTTTCTTCAGCATCTCCAGCGCACGGTTTGCTAGTTCCACCGCCTCACGACCTCGCCCGCGAGATGCGGCCACTTCTGCCTGCACAGAAACAAAGTCTGCTTCTATCGGCTTTCCTTTGGCTGAGGCAAACTCGCGCTCCAGCGTTGCTTGATCGTTTCTGATTAGCGCGAGTGATCCAGTGTAGCCGTGCACAACGTCGGCGTCAGGACTCATGACACGCAACTCGTTCAACGACTTTTCGGCCTCGTCGAAACGCCCGAGCCTGAAAAATGCATCGACTACATTGCCGCGCGCGATGGTACTTCTTGGATCGAGTCTGGACGCCTCGATAGCTTCGTGGAGGGCTTCTTCATACCGTCCCATATTGCTGTAGTTGTTTGCGAGATTATTGTGCGGAATGAAATCATTTGGGTAGGTTGTGGCCCAACCTCGCAATACCTCAATCGCTTTATCCAGATCTCCAGTAACGAAGTTGTGGTACTTCTCAGAAATGTAAAAACGTTCGTGTTCACTGACACGGTCGCGAAGCTCGTAGGCCTTCTCTGCATATTGCCTGGCGTTATCCAGCTCTGATCTGTTGCCGTGGTAGGTGGCAAGCCTTGCGTACGCCATCGCAAAATTGGGATCTAATTCGATCGCCCGTTTGTAAAAATTAGCGGATTCGTTTGCGTTGCCCTTGCCACGAAGCTCATTACCTGTGGCGTAAGCTTTCAGAGCGTCCAATGATGAAGTAGTAGCTTGATCGATAGGCACGGCATACTGCTTCATCATGCTGAAAGACTCGCCCAGTTTCTCTCGTAGATTCCACGCCGACTTACTCAGCGCAGACAAAACCTGTTCTTTGCTGCCGGCTTCAACCTGATCTTGAGCGATCGTTTCCTTTGTTTGCGCATTGATCGCTTCCAGTGTGATGACGTAATGACTACCGAGACTTGAAATCGAACCGAGGAGCAGTGCTCTAATTCCCTGCCGTTCGCAGATCTCGATACCAACGTCCCGCGAGATGCGGTCATCAGGAGACCGGCCCATGAACCGCAGCGTTTGTCGTACTCGTTCATCTGGCAGGATATTCAAGAAGGGTGTCTGACCGAGCTGAACGGCGAGTGCTTGCTTAAGCGTGCCGTCGAATACTGCTTCACCGGTGGTGTTCAAAAAGTCGGCAAGCAAGATCGTATCTTTGTCCGTGAGAGGTTTCGGGCGCTTGAGGTAGAAAAACGAGCCCACGGCCACTGCAGCAATCAACAGCAGCCCAACAACTGCGGCTCCTTTCTTACGTTTCTTGATCTCGCTGACGATGTACTCGGCACTGGAAACAGAGTGGCGCGCGGTCTTCTCTGTCGTAGCCACACCGGTAGCAGTCGTCGGTATTCCACCGTGATCGCTGATGGTAGTCATCGCTGCCAGCGTCTCGGGAGCGGCTGATCGTTCGAGTTCTGCCTCAAACTCCAATCGCTGTTTTAGTTTTCTTAAATCAGTCAACAGCTCTTTCGCAGTTTGATAACGTTCTTCGCGATCTTTACGGAGTGCTTTAGTGATGATCCATTCAAGCTCGGCCGGCACGGTCAAAGCGAAACGAGCGAGCGGCTGCGGATCCTTCTTCGTGATCGCAACAAGGACATCTGTCGCTGTGTCGCCAATGAACGGCGGCTTACCAGCGACCATTTCGTACATCACAACACCGAGGCTCCACAGGTCTGTGCGTCCATCAACCGGCAGAGCACGTGCCTGTTCAGGTGACATGTAATGGGAAGTCCCCATCACGACGCCGGCGTCTGTCTGCACAAAGACTCTGGTTGACGCTTCAGCATCAAGACTGCTGCGATCGATCGTTCGCTCGGTAAGCTTTGCCAAACCGAAATCAAGCAGCTTCACATAGCCGTTTCGACGAATCATCACGTTGTCTGGCTTTATATCGCGATGAACAATTCCTGCTGCGTGTGCTTCATCGAGTGCGCTCGCAATCTGAACGGCGATCTCCAACACCTCGGTTATCTCGAGAGGTTCTCCCATCATGCGTCGCCGCAGAGTCACACCATCGATGAATTCAGTGGCTATAAAATGTCGACCGTTCTCTTCACCGACTTCATATATCGTCAGAATGTTTGGATGGTTCAGACTTGAGGCAGCACAGGCTTCCTGCTCAAACCGGTGCAGCCGTTCCCGATTAGTGGTGAACTCTTCCCCTAGGAGTTTCAAAGCGACCTTACGACCCAGCTTTGAATCTTCGGCGAGGTACACCTCTCCCATGCCGCCGGCACCGAGCTTCTCGAGAATGCGGTAATGAGATATGTCTTTAATTTCCATCTACCGTAATTTCTTCTCGCGTGGATCGCTTTGCCTCTTGAAAATACGCAGACTTACACAGTTTGTTTCTTTTTTGACCTGTCTTCAATGTCTCTACTTATTGAACCTTGTCAAGACAGCCGTCGACAATCCGCCGATGCTTACCGTCTTCAGCTTCCCGGAATGGCCACGTGTAATCTCAATTCTGCTGATCGGAATTCCGAAGGCGGCTGCGAGCGTGCGAATCAGTTCTCGATTCGCTGCCCCATCGACCGGCGCCGCCGCTACACGTACTCTCAAAGCCCCATTGTGTTCGCCGACCACTTCACTTAAAGCAGCGCGCGCGACTACCTGTACATGGAAGATCAGCTTCTCGTCTTTCTTCGAAAACTTGATCATCCCAGAAAATTCAGCTGCCGGTTCCCGAGCAACGTTCCAGCTACTGCCGCTTGGAATAGCCAGATGATAATAAAAGCAATTATGGGAGAGATATCGAACATTCCGAGCGGAGGAATGATTCTGCGCAACGGAGCAAGTAACGGTTCGGTTACGTTGATCAGGAACCTCATGACTCGGTTCCCATATCCCATCATTCCCCATGACAGGATAATGCGGACGAAGATCAGCAGCGAGTAGAGCCCGAGCGCGCCATAAAGCAGATATCCAATCAACTGCACCGCAGCACCATCCTGTGCGCTCACCAGGACACCGATCAGTGTGTTTGCGAGGTTGCTTAATAGTTGGAGCACAAACCATCCCAACAACACGGCTAGCAGTATCGTGACAATGGGTGAGTATTTTGGATTCACTCCGAAATTGATCAGACCGCTACGGACTGGTTGAATCATTGGATCTGTCAGCCGGCGAATTGTACGAGCGGTCCAAGCGAAGGGATTCAAATCCACAGCGTTTGCGATCCAACGCAAAATAATCAGCAGGATCACGAACATGATTCCACTGATCACCAGCCAGTTCAGGAAAAGATATATTCGTCCAATTATCACCATGCAGTGGTCCCAGCCTCTTTGTGCTCTCGTGCGCCGAAGATTGCCGTTCCGATCCTTATCATCGTCGCACCTTCATCAATGGCGATCTCAAAATCGTGAGTCATGCCCATCGATAGTTCGCCTTTGTTATTCCCAAAATACCCCTCACGATCAAGCTCGTCCCGTAGTTCCCGAAGCCGACGAAAGTGAGGTCGGACGTGTTCGGGTTCTTCAAAGAACGGCGGTAGTGTCATCAGGCCGCGTAATTCCAGGTGCCTACTATCCTTAACGACATTTGCCACTTCTTTCAGCTCAGCTTCTTTAACCCCAGACTTGGTCTGCTCTCCTGCGAGATCCACTTGAATCAGAACAGGAAGTTTTCTTCCTTCCTCGTCACACAAGCGATCGAGCCGCCGAGCAAGTGAGATTGAGTCGAGCGAATGAATGATGTCAAAGAGCTGCACGGCACGGCGCGCCTTGTTGGCTTGTAAATGACCGATGAGATGCCATCGAGCTGATTCGCGGCCAAGTGCGGTGATCTTCTCTTCGGCTTCCTGCACCCGATTCTCTCCAAATTCGGTCATCCCAACAGCAAGTGCATCCTTTATGGTTTGGACCGGATGAGTCTTCGTCACCGCAATTATTCTAATCTCGCTGGGGGACCGATTAGCTTTCTGTGCTCGTTTAGTTACCCGGTCGACAACTGCCTCAAACCGTTCGCGTAGAGCTGATTGAGAGTTACGGGTTTCCGACATTCTTGGCCCACCATTCGAGGTCTGAACTGCATTCTCGCACACGAGAACGTTTTGAACATCTCCCCAAATGGTCTGCCAATCTGACCTATTCAGAGCTAAAACCTCAAAAAAACCCACAGTCAAGGTTGGCATATGGGTTGTTTCTATTCGTCAGTGCCCCCCACCCTCATGAAATACAAAATCTGAATTAGGCACCGAGGAGAGCATATGCACGGTACGAAGAGCAGATTCATTGGGGTCGTGGTGTTTGCATTGGCGTTGGTCGCTCCGGTGACAGGGTTCGGTCAAGACCGCGATAGGGGTCGCAGAGATGACAATGATTCGCGTTGGCACTCACGACGAGACGACGACGATTCACGTTGGAACCGACGACGACATGATGACGATTCGCGTCGGGAGAAGAAATGCGGCAAGTTTGTCAACTGCCACGATGCCAGAGATGGTAGGTGGGATGGACGAGGACCCGATCGCCGTCGGTTTAGCCATCGTTCCTGGTGGAGAAACCGCGATGGCCGATCAGATAACAACTGGGAACGTCGAAGACGACGTCATCGCGTCCATCACTCACGCTTCAACAATTAGTACTGGGTTCGTCGGAAAGCAGTTTCGCTGGTGTGAAGAGGGTGTAGGAAACAACTTTTCGTTTCTTGACACCCTCTAAACCCGTTCGCATAATGAAAACCCGTTTCAGCGGATGTGGCGGAACTGGCAGACGCGCAGGTCTCAGAAGCCTGTGATGGCGACATCGTGGAGGTTCAAGTCCTCTCATCCGCACCAAATAATGGATTTCATTGAGCGAGCTGTTGTTAAGAGGCTCGCTTTTCTATCGTAATCACTACAGCGGACGAGTGATCGCAAATGGTATGAAACTCACCGCGATGACAGTCGTACGAAAGTTTGCAACTGACGGGGTTTGTTTGGCCTCACAAAAAACTGGAACAAGAGCCTCATTTTGACGTCCAAGAAACAAAAAAATGTCACACACGCGGCTTGTCCGGTGTTTTCTCACTAGAAGGATTTCGTCACAAAGGGGTAATAAATGAGAGCAGAAAGAGCATCTTTAACCGACCCAACGGCCAATAAGACACAAACTAGTGGCCAACAAGGTGCCTCCTCCCAACTGCGAATAGCCGACCGGCCGGCTCAAAGCCGCGTACACCGTTTGGTTGATTTAGCGTTCACCCTTCTGAGAGAGGCGGAGTTTCTCGCGAGAGATAAGTCTTTCATCGACGAGGCTGCGCGACTTCAGTCGTTGAATTTCGCGGAAGGAATTGACTTTTATCAGGAAGTCGAAAGATTCGAGGTAGGTCTGATCAGGCGTGCCTTGGAGCAAACTTCCGGCAATCAAGCGCGGGCCGCAAAACTTCTCCGCATTAAGCCCACAACATTAAATTCGAAAATCAAACTCTACGAAATCGAGTTTTGATTTAGGCCGTTATCAGCACCAGTTAATTGACGGCTTCCGAAAACGCCGATGCCGCCGATTCGCGGCCGTCTGTTACTGTGAGCTGCTGCTCGTCAAAGAGATTCGAATCGATGAGAGTTTGCACCCAGTAGTTTCCTGCAGAGGGAAACGTCACGTTTACAAAGAAGCTGATGTTGTCAGCGAAACCTCCGGAAGCAATCTCGAATCGAGTTGGCTGTGAGACAACGACCGGCTGTTTGCGGTCGGGTGTTAGGATTCGAACTTCAGCCAGATACGATCCATCACCACGCCAGTGATTCACTACTGCGAACTTGATCAATGAGATCGGTAGCTGTTGGACCATGATGTTCTGAAAGACGCCCATCAACGAGAGCTTATTCCCGACCTCCAGCCGAACGTCATCGCAGAACAGCGTGTAGAGCAATTCAAGCTGTGGTTGCTTGTTTTCTGCCGTTGTCATGTTCGTCCTCCAAATAAGTAATCAGTATAGTACCAACTCCAACCTGCTACCTTGTAGTCTCCCTCGCCTTGTTTTTGACTCTACCCCAGTAGATCACGAAGTGCGGCTTCATCGATGACTTTTACACCAAGCTCTTGAGCTTTATCTAACTTCGAACCGGCTTCGCTCCCCGCGATGACATAGTCGGTCTTCTTACTTACCGAAGAAGTAACGCGACCACCACGGCTTTCGATAAGACTCTTAGCTTCGTCGCGTGTAAAGTTCTCCAAAGTTCCGGTCAACACAAATTGCTTACCAGCAAAGTTCTCATCGTCGACATGATCCGGTGAACGCTCAATCGAAGTTCTTACTCCTGCTGCTGTGAGTCGTTCACACAAAGCGAGATTTCCTTCGTCGTCGAACCAGTCACGAACGCTTTGCGCAACCGTAAGACCAATCTCCGGCACGTCATCAAGTTCCTCAACGCTGGCTTTGCTCAGCCGTTCTAACGAACCAAAGTGCCGCGCGAGAATTCCAGCGGTACGTTCACCAACATGTCTTATGCCTAATGCATAAAGCAAATTGGAAAACTCGCGTTTCTTGCTGGCTTCAATCTGCGTCAGCAAATTCGACGCAGACTTCTTTGCCATACGTTCCAACCCCGAAACATCTTCCAGCGTGAGCTTGTAAAGGTCGCCCACATCATGCACTAACTTAGTTGCAATCAACTGATCCGCCAACGACTCCCCTAAACCCTCGATGCGCATGGCGCGTCTGGATGCGAAGTGCAAAAGACGTCCGATCAGTTGCGCCTGGCAATCAGCGGCCACACAACGAGCAACCACTTCGCCTTCAGGTCGGGAGATCTCGCCTCCGCAAACCGGACACTTGCGTGGCATGCGAAAGGGCTTTTCATTTCCAGTCCGTCTTTTCTCGATTACGTTAAGTACCTTCGGAATAACATCTCCGCCCTTTTCGATCAGAACCCAATCACCAATGCGCACACCCAGCCGCTTCACTTCGTCTGCGTTATGCAGAGTAGCTCGAGACACTGTCGTGCCGGCTAAAAGGACAGGTTCCAAATTGGCAACCGGAGTCAAAGCACCCGTGCGTCCAACCTGAACCGTTATATCGACGACTCGCGTAGTCGCTTGTCGCGCTGGGAACTTGTAAGCTACGGCCCACCGCGGAGCCTTTTGCGTTGCTCCAAACTCATCCTGAAGTGATGTCGAGTTTACCTTTACGACTACTCCGTCGATTTCGTAACTCAATTCGTCGCGCTTGGATTCCATCTCGTTACAAAACTCGATCACTTCTTCGATCGAGGAACACAAGCGTCGATTCGGATTGACACGAAAGCCCGCCTTCTCCATCCAGTTCATCGCATCCCAGTGGCTGCCGAACGGTTTTCGATCCCCGGCAATCAGGTCGTATGCAAACATGTCGAGCCCACGCGTGGCGACAATGCGCGAATCAAGTTGCCTGATCGTGCCGGCAGCTGCGTTTCTCGGATTTGCAAACTTTGGTTCCCCTTGCTCTTCACGCTCGAGGTTAGTTCGCTCAAAGACTTTGCGTGGAATGAAGACTTCCCCGCGCACTTCTAGCTCTTTTGCGACTGAGTTCTTGTTGTTCCGAATCCGTAACGGCACACTGCGGATGGTACGAGCGTTTTGCGTCACGTCTTCACCAACACGTCCGTCACCGCGAGTGACACCTCGCGCCAGAATCTGATCTGCATAGTGAAGCGATATTGAGAGACCGTCTATCTTCAACTCAGCGACGTATTGCAGTGGGCGACCTTCAGCGAGACGCTGACATCGCTGATCGAAAGCACGGAGCTCATCCAGGTTGTAACTATTATCTAGAGACAGCATCGGCCGGCGGTGGTGAACTTCGGCGAAACCCTCAGCCGGTCGGCCGCCGACACGTTGCGTAGGACTGTCTGGCGTTACGTATTCGGGGTGTTGGTTCTCAAGTTCGGTGAGTCGTTCAAGTAATTTGTCGTACTCGACATCGGAGATTTCGGGGCTATCGAAAACGTAATAGAGCTCTTCGTGTCGTCTGACTTCTTCTCGAAGCTTTTCAATCTCTTTTCCAACTGACTGCGCTTTAGCCAATCGCGGTGCTTCCCCTTTCAAAGCTTCATCCACAGATTACACAGATTTCACAGATTCACCAGCAGAGGGTGAGAAGGATGAGCTTTGCCACTTTAGGTTTGTTTTTTATTTTTGTGATCTGTGAAATCTGTGGATTAAGGCTTCTGACTATCCTCGAGCGGGAACGGCACGCGCTTCCTTCGCACCACTATCTTTGCTAATCGCGGCCGGCTTCGGTCTTCCTTCCCCGAGCCCGTGAATAACTCTTCCCACGAATTTTATGGTTTGTAGGAAGTCATCCAGCCGTATGTTTTCGTCTGGACCGTGCGGATTGGAACCGGAATAACTTATTCCGAACGACGCGACAGGTGCTGGGGGCGTCGACACACCACACACCGCGCCGACTGGACCACTCGACGGATCCATTGGATAGACCAGCGGTGCGTTGCCATAGACTTCTGATGCAGATTGAATCACCGCACGCGCAACGGTTGATCCAGCTGACGACTTGGCAAGCGGAGCATTTCCGAGTTCGATAATCTCGATATCCCTGAATCCACGCCGATCAAGATGAGCGCGCAGTAAGTCGACCACCAGTTGCGGAGTGAGATCAGGTACAAGCCGGAAATCGAGTCTGGCCATCGCAGTACTTGGCAACACTGTCTTGGCACCGGCCTCAGTATGACCAGTGCGAATGCCACAGATCGTGCAGGTGGCACCAAAGATGTGCTCTTTAACTAACGCAGCTCCCTTTAATGAACGGAGCCAGCCACCAATTCTGAACTCTCGCTTAAGTCCCACTTCATCCAATTCGATTGCCTTCAGCGCCTCCGCGTCTTCGTCACTAATCGGAGCGAGCAGCGATGAAAAACCATCAATCGTGATCACACCTTTGGGAGATGTAATAGTCGCGAGCGCCTGCACTAATCGCCATGCAGGATTGGGTACGATTGCACCCCACTTCGAATGTAGATCAGCCCGCGCACCATGCGCTCGCAACTCCAAAAACGTAATGCCCTTAAAGCCGAGACTGATCACCGGACGTTCCAGCGTGTCTCGATACCCTTCGTCCCAAAGGCAGCCTTGCCCTTTCAATAGATCCGGATACTCACTCGTGAATCGATAGAGACTGGGACTGCCTAACCCGTCCTCACCTTCGACGAGGAATCGCAAACAGACTGGTAGTTTCCCAAAGGTCTTTTGGTAAGCCTCGACCGCCGCCAATCGTGCTGCGAGATCTCCCTTACTATTCGCCGCCCCGCGTGCATAAAGTTTTCCGTCAACGATAGTTGCTGCGAATGGGCCAACGGACCAATTTGTCAGGAGACCGACGGGCTGCACGTCGTAATGGCCATACACGATGAAGGTTTCATCGCCGCCGCCGCATTCACCGTAGATAATTGGATAGCCGGTTCCCATCTTGAAGGCACGAGTTCCAATACCGACTCGTTGCATCATCTGCTCGACCGCTTCAGCCATAGCTCGCATGCCGGTGCCACGCGCCGCAACCGACGGCATGCGACACAACGCTTGTAGCCGCTCCGTAAAACTGCGCGCGTGGCGATCTACATACCGATCAAATTTGCTGAAGTTCTGTGTCGAAGAAGTCATTCGAAAACCTTATCCCTGTTGCTCATGACAACCGGTAGAGTAGATACCCAGGTCGCTCGCCATTCCGATCGAAGCCAGCACAAATTAAACCCGATGCAAGCGCATTTTGGAATTCGTTTCGCACGCGCAGTTGTTCGCGTCGCCCTGCTGATGCGTCTTGCTGGACCAATCCGGTCCAGTTTGGCGGAATTTCTATCCGCGCCGCCACTTCCGGAAGGTCTGTGTCAGGCAGGCCTTCAGATGCACGCATCACGCGAGTGGAATCAAGGGACCAATTCGCAAAGAGCCGATCGCTATCGATTCCGTTCGTGGCCGAGGTCCCGTAATCTGTGCCATAGAAGTTGTCAGCGTATGAGGTCACTGTCACGCCCAACCGGTTCAGATTGAAGTGAGCATTCCTGGCTTGCATCGGGTCCCAGGTCCATTTGATAAATTTCTGCCCTTCTGAAAGAGCGCGTTGACGCTGTGCCCACTTGAGCTTCGCACCGACTCCTTTGTTCTGGTAATCGCGATGGACCGCCATCATGTGCGAGTAGCCAAAGATCTCTTTGTCGCGCACTGCTGCAAGGTGATGCACGAAGCCCACAATTCGTCCGCGCCCATTGTCTTCGAATGCACCAAGCGTCCAACCACCTGCCTGCTGCGAAACGATCAGATGCCGCCGAGGAGATATTTCAAGATCGGGAAGAGCAAAAACATCGCGTTGCAACAGCACACACTGATCCCACTCGTCAATAGTCTGACATTCGCGGATGAGGAGATCGTCCATGAACTGAAGCTCTCCGGGGTTTATGCAGTTGCAGGTCTGGCTGAAATTTGAATCGTCGTAAGCATCCCGTTGGAATCTTTGTTCCGCAATTCGAGCCTACCATTCATCACTTCTAACAGGCGTTTGCCAATGATGATTCCAAGATCGTTGACGTCAGGCTCATGAGCACCGCTTGATTCCGGATCAAAGACTCGAGCAACATCGGAAATGTGCTCTCCCTCATCGTCAATAATAATTCGAAGTATGGAAGGCTCAGGCAGATCGGCGGCGACCCTCACTTTGCTGTCCTCTGGACTTCGACTTACCGCCCAAGACAAGAAGCTATAAATAACCTGACGAAGCTTTCCTTGATCTGAAACAACAGTGCTAATGTCCGGCGCAAGCTCGTATTCGATTGTTACCTGGCGCTTCTGTGCATAGCGCAAGGCCACGGCGCACGATTCCCTCAACATTTCTCGTACTGAAAACTCCTGGAAAAACAGTTCAGTTTGTCCGACCTCGAGGCGGGACAGATCAACGAGCTGGTTGAGACTCACTTGCAGCTGGCGCCCGGAGTCCTGGATCTTCTTGCAGAAACGTCGCTGAGTCTCCGACAACAATTCCTGATCGAGAAGGAGGATTTCGCTAAAACCGAGGATTGAAGTAAGCGGGGTGCGCAACTCGTGAGACATCCGCGCCAGGAACAACGACCGATAATGCGAAACGCGGCGCAGCTCACGATTCGCCTCTTCGAGTTCAGCGGTTCGCTGTTTCAGCTGCTCAAAAAGGTGCTCGACGCGGTCATTATCAGAGTGAAAGGGACCTTCGCCTGTATTTGTTTCAGCAGAGTTACTCGTTTCTCTCTCAGCCATTGATAGCTGCGGTCGTCACGCACAGTGAAGCCGGTGTCTCTCGCAGATGAATTAATTTATCGGTCTTATCAATATAGAGCCCCATTCCATGAGTGTCAAAAGGCTTTGCTGAACAACACAACCCAATACAGAACCGGAAGCGGAGCGACCGGATGCTACGCGCGACTGCCCTGAAGTCGAACAGTGTAGCTCTCGACTTCTGCCTCAGTTTTTGCGTTATGATGATCGGCGAGGCACGTTGAGCCCAACTCAGCAATACGCCCTGCAAGAAATGGCCGGACAGTTAAGCGAACATTCAGCGGCGGAACTTATTCAGGAGATCTGCGCCTCCACTCTCTCAGGGGCACTGAGACTCGAGAAGGAGCGGCTGAAGGTCGCAGTCTACTTTGAAGATGGCAAGGCGATTTATGCTGCTGCAAATGTTCGAGAGCTTCGTCTCAGTGAGTACTTAAGGACGCATCGTCTGGTTCCAGAACATCAGCTTGCTACCTTCAACGGCCAATCAGATCAGGCTTTATCTGCCACGTTGGTCTCAAAAGGAA
This sequence comes from Acidobacteriota bacterium, assembly GCA_046726395.1. GTDB lineage: Bacteria > Acidobacteriota > Blastocatellia > Pyrinomonadales > Pyrinomonadaceae > PSRF01. The sequence continues at coordinate 1,147 of JBKPAL010000282.1, read as the reverse complement.
TAATCGACACTGTCGGCCTTGAGACCGTCTTAGCAGCATTCTTTCTGAACATAATCCGCGTGCCGCTCTCGTGGAAAGAAGGGACGTGGGAATTTGACGATCGGACCCGCCTCGCCGAGACATTGCAGATCAAGGTGGATACGGCAGGTCTGCTTTTGGAATTCGCGCGACGTGCTGAGTTCGACTGCAAACAGTTTCCGAATCCCGACGAGGTAATCTCTCCCATCCAGGACCAGCCTGCATCGACTTCACTTAGCCCATCTGAAGGTTTCGTTCTATCGCGCGTCTCCGAGCCGATTAAGTTGAGTGAACTGGTACTGCTGAGTGGATTGCCGGAGATGGAAGTGTTGAAGACGGTCCACGCGCTCGTGCTCGCTGGATTTCTGCGCCGAGAGTCTCGTGTAGATGTTTTGAAAGAAGGAGCTGCCAAGCACAAACCTGCGCCAAAGCCTTCACCACCTCCGACTCCGGTTATCATTGCGCCCGAAGTACAAGGGCTCACGGAGGAGGAAGAACTAAAACAGTTTTTCGACCGAATGGAGCGAGCTGTTACACACTATGAGGTCCTTGACGTGTCTTCTTCGTCTGAAGTTTCCGAGATTAAGCGGGCGTACTATAGCCTGGCCCGTCGATATCATCCCGACCGCTTTCATTCAAAAACTGACGTTCACAGTCGTGTAGAATCTGCGTTCGCACGAATTGCCCAGGCCTACGAAACATTGATAAATCAGAAGCATCGAGCAACGTATGATGCCAAACTGGCAGCCCAAGATCGCGCTCGTAAGATTGGTGAGGCAGCGCCGAAAGCACGAAAGGATTCCGCGCCAAAGACTGCAAACAAGGAAGGAAGTGCTGTTAACGCAGAAAAGAGTTTTCGCGACGGTTATGCAGCGCTCCAGTTAGGTCAGACTGCGGTTGCGATCACACATCTGGCGGCAGCAGCGAAAGCGGCGCCTGACGAGCCTCGGTATCGCGCTTATTATGGTCAGGCACTAGCAACGAATGGTCGGTCGCACAGGCTCGCTGAAATTGAAATGCAAGCGGCGGTGAAGTTGGAACCGCAGAATGTCAGCTACCGCATAATGCTGGCGCGATTGTTCTTCGACTTGGGATTCGTTAAGCGCGCTAAGTCTGAAGTCGAAAGAGT
>JBKPAL010000281.1:0-11216 GCA_046726395.1 Acidobacteriota bacterium | reverse complement strand
GGCAAAGAGGATTACGAATTTCGGATTGTGGAGTGGGTTTGGATTTGGAATTCTGGAGGGTGGTCAGATCCGCGCAAGAATCTCAGCCTTCTTGGCCTCGTAGTCATCTTCCGTAATCAGCCCGGCGTACTTCATATCCTTGAGCTTACGCAGTGTTTCAACCGGATCCTCACGAGGAGTGGACTCAAGTTGCGCTGGTTTGTTTGTGGCGCCGTCGTTAGAGGTGGATGTGTCGATCAATCCTGTTGTGTCACTTCCGCTTAACTTTCCGATCAACTGTTCGTATGCGCGCCGATCCTCGGGATGCATGTCTCCAATGTTAGCGTACTCACGACCGTTGAATACGATCCTGACGTTCGTCTTAACACCTTTGCCGAATCCGTATAGACGCAATCCCTCTAAAGCGTCGCCCAGGGTAGGGTTTCGATCCTGATCAAAGTTGTGTATCTGTGCCCATATCCGATAGACGAACACGCAAAGGATGATAATTAGGAGGATCGTGACCAAAGAAAACATCGTGGCTCTATGCCTCCTTTACTCTCCTCTCGCAATTGAGTAAGCGCGCTTCATACGCGTTGCAGCGGACCAGTAATGGGCTTCAACGGATTAGTCGTGCGAGTACCGCGGCGCGAGTTAAGTTTACCTTGCAAGATGTGACTCTGTTCTTCCAACAATTCACCGAAGTCTCTAGTAGATAATGCTTTGCTAAAGAGAAAGCCCTGCACCACGTCACAACCGAGGGAATTCAGGTAGTCAAGTTGGTCCTGAGTTTCGACGCCTTCGGCAATGACTGTCAAATCGAGTGCATGACCGAGCGTGATGATTGCGCGAACGATAGATGCATCATCGGGATCGGTGCAGACGTCTCTCACAAACGACTTGTCAATCTTAAGCGTGTCAATCGGAAAGCGTTTGAGATAACTCAACGAGGAATATCCTGTTCCGAAATCGTCGATGGCGATCTTGATTCCCATCATTCGAAGTTCCAGCAACTTTTCAATCGCCTCCTCTGGATCCTTCATGATTGAGCCTTCAGTCAGTTCAAGTTCCAGCCACTCAGGCTCAAGTCCACTCTCGTTCAGAATTTCAGCCACTGTTGAGACAAAGTTAGATTGCTGGAACTGCCGTGCTGAAAAGTTCACGGACAGCCGCATCGGTTCGAGCCCTGCATTCTGCCACTCCTTGTTTTGTTGACAGGCGGCACGCATCACCCAATCACCTATCGCAATAATGAGACCACTATCTTCAGCGAGATGAATAAACTCAGTCGGATAAAGTACACCGAGGCCCGGATGCTGCCATCGCGCTAATGCCTCCATGCCAAGCATCTGAAAATTTGTTATGTCTACTTGCGGCTGATACTCAATAAAGAACTCACCGCGCTCTAATCCCGGCCTCATATTGCTTTCAAGCACCAACTGCTTGAGCGCGTTTGTAGTACGACCGGAAGTATAAAACTGGTAGTTGTTGCCACCCTGCTCTTTAGCTCGTTCCAGTGCCGTGCCCGCGCTCTTCAACAGAGTTGGCGTATCACGACCGTCGTAAGGGTAGAGACTGATTCCAATGCTACTTGAGATAAACAACTCTTGCTCTTCATGAAGGAATGCTTGGTCGAGAACCTCTTTGATCGCTCGTGCCGTATTTGCCGCATCCTGCGGACGTGGAATCTGCGTCAAGAGAACGGCGAATTCATCGCCGCCGAAGCGGGCCACCGTGTCGCTATCGCGCACGCAGCTGGTCAGACGTTGGGCCACAGACTGCAACACGCGGTCGCCGGCTGTGTAACCAAGCGAATCGTTAATCGTCTTGAAGCGATCGAGATTCAGCATCAAGACGGCTTGCAATTGATCGTTACGTCGCGAGAGCGCGATGGCCTGCTTGAGTCGATCTTTGAAGAGGCCCTGGTTGGGCAAATCAGTAAGAGCATCGTGATACGCAAGATGATTCAATCGCTCTTGAGCCTGCTTGTTATGGCTGAGATCAACTGCAAAGCAAAGAATCTGTGGCGATTGGTCCTCTAGGATGGTCGCGCCAAACAAAACTGGAACGCGGCTGCCGTCGCGCCGAATGAACTCCTTTTCAAAAGGCGTGCATGAGCCAAAAGCAATGATCTTCTCTGCCGCATCGTCATCGAAACGGTGATACTCAGGCGGGGTTATTTCTCGAAGGCTGACTTTTTCAGTTCGTTCGTAACCAATGATTCGTAGAAACGTCTCGTCGGCATCAAGCATCAAGCCTGTGAAATCGGTTAACACGACGCCGATCAGATTTGATTCGACGAAGCGTCGCAATCCTGTCGTGAGTCTATTAAGTGGTGTCTTACGTTTACGTGGCTTCGTCGCCGTCATGGAATTTACAGCCCTCGTTCTGTCGAAACGGAGGTTTCGTGTTTGCTTGCTGGTGATAAGAGTGCTTGAGGTGAGGGTAGGGCCAGTTAGTTGCAGCGTCCGTTGCAACCGACACTAGGCTAGCAGAGGAATGGACGCGTTTACAATGAAATTGTTTTGGCGTTCAAGTTGCTGAGTCTGCGACAGTTGCGGCCCGTCGGGAATTAACGGCTCTTGCACTTTTCATTAATCCGATCACACATACCCGACTTCCGAGAGATAGTTAGCGGTAGTTCAGTTTGCTGACCGAAAACCTGACCATTTCCTTCTCTGTCGAAATTAACTATTTCAATTTCTGTCGGAAGAGCCGTCGAAATCAACCGACCAGTTTTTTGTTGACTTCACCCAGAACGCGTGGTATTAGTTCGCGCCGCGAATTAAATCGCTACCGACAGACTTAAGGGTCGGAAGAACCGTCCGTCAAAGCCCGTCTGGAAGAAAGGCCTTCGCTGTGCGAAGAATCGATCTGTCTAACATTCAGGTCGCTACCAGCGAAACTGCCCGTGACATTAATCGGCGAATTGTTCTAAACCTAATCCGGACACACCAGCCGATTTCTCGAGCCGATCTCGCGCGTCAGTCAGGTCTGCAACGCAGCACCGTCTCCGTGATCGCTGAACAGCTAATCAAAGAGCGGTGGATTACTGAAGGCGCAAATGGGCATACACCGAGGGGCCGACGACCGCGCTTCCTTCACTTAAACAAAGAGCGCGTTGGAATCATCGGAATAAATGTTCGTCCGACCACTACCACACTCGCTCTGGCTGATCTCGATGCGAACTTCCTGGCGCAGGATTCCTTAGCAACTCCACAAGATCCGAAACAGTTTGTAGCCGAATTGTTGCCGCGCGTTCGTCAGCTCATGCAGACGCGGCCAGAATTGACGTGTGAAGGCATAGGTGTGAGCCTGCCCGGGCGCGTCGACCGCACAAGCAAGCGAGTAGTTTTTGCACCCAATCTTGGGTGGAAAGACTTCGATCTGAAAACGCCGCTGGAAAAAGCCACCCGACTGCCTGTGGAACTTGAAAATGCCGCAAATTCCTGTGCACTTTCTGAGATCTGCTTTGGTCGTCGAGCGGAAGGTCTGCGCAATTTAGTGGTGGTCACCGTATCGGAAGGGATCGGATGCGGCTTGATACTCAATCATCAATTGGTCCAGGGTTCGACGGGCACAGCCGGCGAGTTTGGGCACGCCGCTCTTGTTCAGGACGGCCTCGAATGCAGTTGCGGTAACCGAGGTTGTTGGGAAATGTATGCGTCTAACTCAGCCGCGATTTCCTATTACTCGCAAGCCGCCTCGTCAGCTCGCGGAACTAAGCGTCAATTGGTACCCGCTGAGAGAACGATCACTTTTGATCATCTGTTGCGCCTAGCCGAGCAGGGCGACACCAAAGCGGTCGAAGCTCTGGAGCAGATGGCGAAGTATTTAGCTTTGGGAATGGCGCCGCTGATCGCCGGGTTGGCACCCGACATGATCGTTGTGGTCGGCGAAGTAACTCGCGCCTGGCATCAGGTAGGACCGATAATCAAAGAAACGGTCAAGCAGCACTCCTTCACCCGCGCAGAGACACACATCGTACCTAGTGATCCAATAACTCAGCCGCGTTTACGCGGAACAATTGCTCTCGTTTTACTGAAACACTTCGGCGCTCCAGCAATCGTTTAGGCGCCTTTTCTTTAGCGCATTTTGTTGTGGTCGCGAATTAATTGCGCAGAATCTCCGGCTCAACGGAGGCCCTGCAATATCAAACCTGAAGAGGAGAGAGAGTCATGTCCACCTTCACAGGCTTTTCCAAGCGAACAACAGACAGCACACACCTACGGGACCAGATGGGCAAAAATAAAACGGACGCGGCCGGATTAGGACGAAAGCCCTCCGCTCAATGTCTCGTGGTGTTGGTTTTATTACTCATGCTTGTGCCCACTGCGCAGGCACAGGTTCTTTATGGCTCTCTGGTTGGAAACGTGACGGACCCGAACGGAGCTGCCATTCCAGGCGCGAAAGTCGAAATCACCAACGTCGCTACTGGAGGCGTTAGCAGTGCCACGACAGATTACCGTGGCGCTTACTCGCTTAACGATCTTCAAGTGGGCGTCTACAAAGTGTCTATTTCTCAAGCAACCTTCAAGACGACAGTGAACGAAAATCTCCGCATCGAGGCGAATAAAACCTATCGGTTCGATGCGCAACTAGAAATCGGAGGGGTACAGGAAACTGTTTTAGTAGCGGCCGCTCAGGAGCTGAGTTTGCAGACCGATCGCGCTGACGTAAACGTCACGCAGTCCGCGAGGGAGATTAACAATCTGCCGCTGTTTGGCAGCGTTGGTCGAAACTACCAGACTCTCATTCAGCTAATTCCGGGAGCCACAAGGGGCACAGGAAGCTTTTTTCTCAACGCCACCGGCAGCGGCGAGGATAACTCCGCCGCCGGAAACCCGCAGAGGTCGATTTCCTACAACATTAACGGCGTATCGCGTTTACAGAACAACACGAGAATTGATGGGGCGAGCGTCATATACCCATGGCTGCCGACGAATACCGTTTATGTGCCGCCAGCCGAGTCCATTCAGGAGGTTAACATCGTCACCAATGCCTTCGATGCTGAGCAGGGGCTAGCGGGCGGGGCGGCGATCAACGTAAGCATCAAGTCAGGAGGTAACGACTTCCACGGCGTCGGTTGGTTTTACGATACCAACAGCCGCTTCAGGTCGCGCAACTTCTTTCAACCCGTGAACCAACCAACCAATCCAAAGAATATCCTCGCTCAGTTCGGATATGCACTCAGCGGACCCGTTATCCTGCCGCGCTTCGGCGAGGGTGGACCAAGCATCTGGAGCGGCAAGAACAAGTTGTTTTTCTTCACCGACCTCGAGCGCACAACGCAGCGTAACGCAGCTGGTGCCACAGCCAGTGTGGCTCCAGCGAGCTTGCGCCCCGACGCGAACGGGAACGTCAACTTCACCGGCACCGGAATAACTGTTTACGATCCGGCGTCTAACTCCAACCCCGCATTGCGGACGCCTTTCCCCAACAACACCGTTCCCGCAAATCGGATCGACATCGCGGCGACCGAAATTATGAGGCGCCTGCCGCTACCGAATCTGCCGGGACTCACAAACAACTTCGCAACTACAGGTGTGGGAGAGTTTAATCGCACAAACATCGACACGAAGATCAACTACGATGCCGGTGGTAACCTCACATTGTTTGGTCGCTACAGTCGTTCTCCGACGCTGATCATTGACCCCCCAATATTCGGAGAAGTTAGCGGCCCCGCCTTGAATGGCGGGCAATTGGGAACAGCTCCTGGCTTGATTAACGTGATAGGCGTCGGCGGTACCTATACGTTCAGCCCCTCAGTGATTCTGGACGCAAACTTTGGTTACACGCGTCAGCGCCTCGGGGCGGAAGGGTTCGATATCGTGTCGAACTTCGGCCTGGAGGTTTTGCAGATCCCTGGCACCAACGGTCCCGATCGGCTGCAGGGTGGTGTTCCAGCATTCCAGATCAACGGTGGTTGGACCAATATCGGCAACGACAACACCGGTAATCCATTCCTTTTCCGCGACAATCAATGGGTCGGCGCCGCGAACCTATCGTGGCTAAAGGGTGCACACTCGTTTCGCTTTGGCGTTGATTATCAAAACCAACAAATCAACCACTTCCAACCTCAGGGGGGAACCTTCCAGACCGTGCGAGGGTCGTTTGCGTTCAGCGGCACCGCGACGCGCCAGCAAGGTAACGCAGCCAGCATTGCAGAGAGTCAGCTCCTTCATAGTTGGGCGGACTTCCTCCTCGGTATGCCGACGCGTGCGGGCAAAGTCGATCAGCTGCGCAACCCGAACTCCGTGTGGTGGAAGCAATACGCGCTTTATGCTCGTGACCACTGGCAAATTGGTCGCAGAGTGACTCTGACATACGGGGTGCGCTGGGAGCTTTTTGGGGTGCCGAGGAAAGACCACACTGGCATTAACCGCTTCGACCCAGATACCGGCCAGGTTTTCACGGGCGGACTTAGTGGCGTCCCGTTCGACAGTGGGGCGGATACAGGCCACGGTCAGTTTTTACCTCGAGTGGGTATCGCGTTCCGTTGGAACGATAAGACGGTGCTTCGTGGAGGCTATGGTCAATCCGCTGACCCAAGGCCCTTTCAAGACGTGAGAAATGCCTATCCCATCGCTAACATCTGGGAGATGCCCGCGATCAGACTAGGTGGGGTCGACAATTCGTTCATACCCGTCACCACGCTCCGGCAGGGTCTGATTAACACAAGCACTCCGCCCAACCTATCGAATGGTATTCTCCCACTGCCGTCGAACGTGGGCACTACGACGTTCCCGAGGACACCGATGCGCAAGGAAATTCACTCCTTCAACGTCTTCATCGAACGTGAATTGCCCTGGAAGTTTGTGGGCCAGGCGGGTTACGTTGGAACGCGGGCAGTGGATCAGATGGGGTTCATAAATATCAACGCCGGGCCTCCAGGGACCGGCAATGCAGGTCGACCGCTCAGCATCAAATTTGGGCTAATAGGCGACATCAACTCAATCCAGCCTTATGGGACGACGACATATGACGGTCTCCAAGTGCTGTTCAAGCGCCGCTGGGCCAGTTCCCAGTTTGGGACCGCTTACACGTGGTCCAAGACAATCAACTTTGCAGACAACGATGGCGGCCCGAGAATTCAATACCTGCCGGAGAAACAGCGGAACCGTGGACCTGCTAGCTATGACAGAACTCACAACCTACAGATGTATGCCGTTTACGATCTACCTTTCGGCAAGGGCCAACTGTGGGCTCGTGAGGGCTGGGCAAGTAAGGTTCTCGGCGGTTTTCAGGCAAGTGGCGTATTGAGCTACATGAGTGGTCTCCCGATCTATGTGATTCAAGGCACTGCTCCTAATTTGCTGGCTGGCGGGAGCGCTCAAGTGCCTAACCAATTAAACCCGGTTATCCGTATTCTGGGCGGAATAGGGACCACTACGCAGCGCGGCTCGGCGGCTGGACCATGGTTCGACAACACGGTGCTTAACACAACCATCCAGGGAGTGTCGTGTACCTCAGATTGTGCCTGGGCGGCGGAGACGGGTCCGCGCTTCGGGTCGGGGGGCAGGAATAACGTCCGCGGCCCCAGCTTCTTCGAAACGGACTTGAGCATCTTTCGTACGTTCTCTATTTCTGAAAGCGTAAACCTTCAGTTCCGCGCCGAGGCGCTCAACGCGACGAACCATGCAAATTTTGCCAATCCACAGGCTGACATCAACAACGCGACTTTCGGCTTCATAACATCAACGACTGGGCCGAACCAGTCGCGACAGTGGCGCTTCGGACTCCGCCTTAGTTTCTGAACTGCATGGCCGCAGCGAAGCACAAAAGCACAAACGATTCTCCTAAGGCGTTTGTGCCTTTGGTGCTTCTCTGCGCCTCTCGCTTTGTTTGCGCTGCGGTATTTCTGTTTGGCGTTTCGGCACTTGGTCAGACTAATTCAGAGCGCTGGATCGATTACGCAGCCGGCGATTACGACATTTTGCCGAACGTCACGTATGCGAAGGCAAACAATCTCGAACTAAAACTAGATCTTTATCTTCCTAAGAATAGGACGCGTCCGAATGCGACGTTAATTCTCTTTCATGGTGGCGGTTGGGTCGACGGCCAAAAAGAACGAAACGTCCTCTTCCTGCTCCCCTACCTGGAGCAGGGTTGGTCTGCTATCAATGTGGAGTATCGAACAGCACGCCAGGCACTTGCTCCTGCAGCGGTGGAGGACTGTCGTTGCGCGCTTCGTTGGATCACGTATCACGCTCGTGATTACTCGCTTGACCCAACGCGGTTTGTATTGACGGGGACGTCGGCTGGCGGACATCTGGCTTTAATAACCGGCATGTTGCCGCCTAATACAATCTTTGACCGCCAATGTACGATCGAAGGAAGCGCTCGTTGGAATACGGCAGCTGTCCCTGAACTGAAGGTTGCAGCGATTGTTAATTGGTTCGGAATAAGCGACGTGGCGGACTTGCTCGATGGTCCAAATGCTAAGAACTATGCGAGGGAATGGTTTGGAAGTTTGAGCAATGCAGACCAACTTGCAAAGCAGCTTTCACCGATTAATTACGTACGCCCGGGTCTGCCTCCGATAATTAGCATACATGGTGAAGAAGACGACGTTGCGCCTTACAACCACTCTGTCCGGCTTCATACAGCATTGGATAAGGTCGGTGTTCCAAATCGATTGGTAACAATACGGGGTCGTAAACACGACGGTTTCAACCGCGAAGAGATGTTGCAGAGCTACGCAGCAATTCGGGAGTTTCTTCGTAAGAACGGTCTGATGTGAGCACGACATGGCGAACATTCGAAGTTCCAAAATGACAACGAAGTCATTAACGGGTGCCCTAGTCTTCGCCTGCATGCTGTTGTTGACAGCAACCGTCAAGGCCGATGACGGTTATCGTCTCTGGCTGCGCTATGACCAACTTCCTTCTCAGTCACTAAAGAGGTACCGCGAGCGCATTAAGTCAATCGCTGTTCAAGGACAGTCAGCGACCTTCGACTCAATACGTCGCGAACTGAGTCTCGGCTGTACCGGATTACTCGGAAGGACGGTTGTAGTGAGCGATCGCGATGATGCCTCGGTCGTCGTGGGTCTTCCTCAAACTTTGACTCTGATTCGAAAACTCGGCTGGGAAGCTGACCTGAAGAATCTTGGGCCAGACGGTTTTCGTATTCGCACGATCAAAGCCACTAATGGACCCGTAATTGTAATCGCTTCAACAACCGACATTGGTGCGCTCTACGGCACCTTTCACTTCTTGCGCTTGCTCCAAACTGATCAATCAGTCGATCGCTTGAAGTTAGATCAAAGTCCTCGAATCAAGCTGCGTATTTTGAACCACTGGGACAATATCGACCGGAGTATTGAACGAGGCTACGCGGGAAAGTCCTTGTGGAATTGGGATGAACTGCCTGGGCATATCGATCCGCGACTACTCAACTACGCTAGAACCAACGCTTCAATTGGCATCAATGGGTCAGTACTAAATAACGTCAACGCTAATTCCCTGTTCCTCACCACGGAATACCTCGATAAGGTTGCTGCAATCGCAAATGTCTTTCGACCTTATGGAATTCGCGTGTATCTCTCGGCCCGCTTTTCCGCACCGATGGAATTGGGCAAGTTGTCGACGGCTGATCCGCTCGACCCGTCGGTGATCGCATGGTGGAAGCAGAAGGTCCATGAAATCTACAAACTGATTCCAGACTTCGGTGGATTCGTAGTTAAGGCGAACAGCGAAGGCCAGCCTGGTCCAAGAACGTACAATCGCACGCACGCTGATGGCGCAAACATGCTGGCGGATGCATTAGCTCCACATCAAGGCATTGTCATGTGGCGTGCCTTTGTTTACGACATGAAGCCCGATTATGACCGCGCGGGGGCGGCCTTTGAAAATCTGCAACCTTTTGACGGAAAGTTCGCGTCAAACGTGCTGCTGCAAGTCAAGAATGGGCCAATAGATTTCCAGCCGCGAGAGCCGTTTCATCCGTTGTTCGGAGGCATGCCTCGTACGCAGCTAATGCCTGAACTTCAGATCACTCAGGAGTATCTCGGCTTCTCCAATCATTTCGTTTTTCTGGCGTCCATGTGGCGCGAGTTCCTTGATTCCGACACCTTTGCTGCAGGTCGTGGCTCTACGGTGACTAAGATAATTGATGGAACGTTGTATCGTCATCGTTTGACTGGAATTGCCGGAGTCGCAAATACCGGATCTGATCGCAATTGGACCGGCCACCATCTATTACAGGCAAACTGGTACGCATTTGGCCGCTTGGCCTGGAATCCGAATATCTCGTCCGAACACATTGCGACGGAATGGACCACGATGACGTTGACACACGACGCAGGGGCGGTGGCAACGATAGTACGAATGATGCTTGAGTCGCATGAAGCAGCTGTTAATTACATGACCCCACTCGGCCTTCATCATCTGATGTGGGGTGGACATCATTATGGTCCGGCTCCATGGTGGGACAAGGAATCACGTCAGGATTGGAACCCGGTCTATTATCACAAAGCGGATTCAGTAGGAGTGGGATTTGATCGTACAGAGACCGGCAGTAACACAGTGAGTCAATATCATCCTGAAGTCCGTCAGCGGTTCTCCGATGTGCAACAGTGTCCGGAAAAGTTTCTACTTTGGTTCCATCATGTGTCGTGGGACCTGAGGTTGAAGTCTGGACGCACTCTGTGGGACGAACTGGCGGTGCACTATCAAAGCGGTGTCGATTGGGTGAGATCGGCTCGAGCCAGCTGGGCCTCACTCGACCGTGCAATTGATCCGGAGCGTCACCAAGCGATTAGTAAGAAGTTGATGATACAAGAGCGCGATGCCGTCTGGTGGCGGGACGCATGCCTACTCTACTTTCAGACGTTTGCGAAACGACCACTGCCAATTGGAGTGGAACACCCGTCAAAGCCGTTGACTGAATACAAGGCGACAGCTCTTGAATGGTGAAGATCTGAACGGCTAAAAATTCTAATGAAGATCACAGACCTCCGGGCCACTACTGTTACGGTTCCTCTCGAAGCACCGCTGCGCCACGCCAATGGTTGTCATTGGGGTCGGTTCGTCAGGACCATCGTAGAGGTGGAAACTAACGAGGGCCTCGTTGGACTCGGTGAAATGGGCGGAGGGGGTGAATCGGCGGAAGCGGCGTTTTGTGGACTCAAGACGTACGTGCTTGGCCATGATCCAGCGCGCCTTGAAGAACTGCGATTCCTCATCTGCAACCCAACAGCCTCGCTCTACAACAATCGGACACAGATGTTAGCG
>JBKPAL010000280.1:0-7293 GCA_046726395.1 Acidobacteriota bacterium | reverse complement strand
GCGAAAACCTGTTTGCCACCTACCGACGAAACCTGTAAAATCTACGGGCCTTTCGAATGGCGGCCGTCATCCTCTAGTGCCGCTACTCCTCCCAAAGTTCGACAATGCAGATCCAGAGGGTCGTTAATTTGCTGGTGCAATGAGGAGCGTAAAATGTCAGGGGAACCACGCGCCCGAATTCTCATAGTCGATGACGAGGCGGAGATCATCGAGCTTCTTTCGGATCTCTTTGCTCATCACCACGAATGCGTCTCAGCAAGTTCTGCTGAGGAAGCATTAGTTCACCTTCACGCAACTGATTTTGATCTGGTAATCAGTGACATTACGATGCCTGGAATGAGCGGCCTCGAGATGTTGCCGCAGTTGAAGAGCATTTCTCCCAACACAGTCGTCGTCATGATCAGCGGTATGCAGACGGTCGAGAGTGCGATCGGCGCACTGCGACTCGGAGCATTTGATTACCTGATGAAGCCATTCGATCTGCGGCAAGTCGAAGCTGTCGTGAAGCGTGCTCTCGAACATCATGAATTGGTCCTTGCTAAACAGCGATACGAGAATCATCTCGAAGAGCTGGTGGAGAAACGTACTGCCGCTTTGGACAAGGCCCTTGGGTCACTGGAAGACGCGTATCGCTCGACATTAAAAGCACTGACGGCGGCACTTGAAACGAGAGATTCAGAAACACACGGACACTCGGAACGCGTTGTTAGCTACAGTTTGCGACTTGGTAGTGAGTACGGACTTGATCCAATCCAGTTGAAGTCTCTTGAGTTTGGTTCACTTTTACATGATATCGGCAAGATCGGTGTACCTGATTTGATTCTCCGCAAACCGGCGAAGCTGACCGAAGAAGAATGGGTATTAATGCGCGAACATCCGTTGCACGGCCAGCAAATCCTGCGCGGTATCGAATTTCTCGAAGGCGCCGCCCGAGTGGTAGCCCAGCACCACGAAAAGTGGGACGGGTCGGGATATCCGCTTGGAGTGAAGGGCGAAAAGATCGATTTGTGCGCTCGTATCTTCGCAGTGGCAGATGCGTTTGACGCGATGACTAGTGATCGCGTCTATCGTCGAGGTAAGTCGTATGAAGATGCGGCTCGCGAATTGGACGCGTGGGCTGGCAAGCAATTTGATCCCAAAGTTGTAGACGCATTCCATCGCGTTCCGCGCACAGACTGGGAAATGCTTCATCAGCAATCGTTGCTGCCGAAGAAAGAGGAATTCGACTTAGCCCGAATGGTTCAGCTTTGGGAAACTCAGATGGAACTCGTGAATTGAGCTACTAGTTGTTTTGTGTAGGGACGACGTAGCCGCGACGCGACCGCAGATTTAAGCCAACTCTCCTCGAAGCCACTTCAACCTTTCGATACTCGCCTCTTGGTGCTTCTGCTAACGGTCTCTTGGGACGATAGCTAACGACATATTCCGCACCGATCTCCTGAGCAATCCGTTCCGTTTCAGCAACCATCTGTTCACCAGACTTTGGCAAGAAGATTTGGCCACCGGTCTCTTCAGCAATATTCGTTAGAGCTTGCTGACTTTTCTTAACGTCAGCCTCGTAAGCTTTTCTCTGTCGCTTCATTGCCGGATCGAACCTCACGCTTACTCCAAATGAAGGACTGCGTGTGGTACCGGGAGGCTGTGTTGGATCCGTAGAGGTAATCGGGTCTGATGATATAGGTCTCTGACCAGCGCTTACTGACGAAGGCGCCCCTTCTTTCTTTTGACGCACAAACTCTGTGTAACTAATGATGTGGATAGTTGCGCGAGCAGCCATCAATCGTTTGATTCCTTCAGCGCGATCAACCTTGCTACCAGTGTCGACTCCATCAGTGACTAACACCACGTGCCGGCTTCCTTCAGGACGATCTGACAAATTCAGGGCAGCAGCTGCGAGCGCATCGGAGAAGCGTGCGCGTTTGCCTGAAGACAGTTTTGTCTTCAGTGCTTTGATGGCTGCCTGCTTATCTGTTGTCCATGGCTGTAGTGTGTCCACGGCATTATTGAATTGCATCACCGAAAGCCATGTCCCGGCCCTGATCTGATTCAACAAAGCTACGGCTACGTCACGAGTAAGACTCGGCTTTTTGGATTGTCCACCTAATCCACTGAGTTCTCCGCCGGTGTCCAGCATTATGACTACGCTTGGCGGAAGTCGACGGACGCTCTTGATCTGCTGAGCCACTCCGTCTTCGAGAACGAGAATGTCTTCCAAGTTCAGTGTGGGATCGTAGTGTCCATACTGATCGACTGCGATCACCGGTAAGCGGACTTCCTCGGTAAAGACCTTCACTGAAGGTTCTTGTTCGGGAGTTTGTGGGGACGGTGTGGCAGACGGTGTCGGGGTTTCAGTCTGTTGAGCTCTAGCGATTGCAGAAAAACACAACGTGAGACTCAACACGGTTATGAGTAGTTGTAAGTATTTACGCACGGCAGCTGCTTCTCGGATTGATTTCGAGGTCTTGGATGCCGCTTCTGCCTGGGGAAAGTTGCCTTTAGGCAGTGCCTAAATTCTTGTGGGACGTCCCACCGAGATACGTCCCTACGAATTAGGATACTTCTCGCGCCTGAGCTTGGACGGCAGTAATCGCGACAGCATCAACAATGTCTTCGGCTTTGCAGCCGCGGGACAGATCATTGGCCGGCTTATCAAGCCCTTGCAGGATCGGTCCGATAGCCGTCGCACCCGCCATTCGTTCGGCGAGTTTATAAGAAATGTTTCCCGATTGGAGATCCGGAAAGATCAAGACATTAGCCCGACCCCCTATCGGCGAACCCGGTGCTTTGGATTGAGCCACGGCGGGAACCAATGCTGCGTCAACCTGCAATTCGCCATCAACTAATAGCTCCGGCGCACGCGCCTTTACCGTTTTAGTCGCTTCGACAACTTTGTCGACCAGACGATGTTTCGCACTTCCTTTTGTGGAGAAAGAAAGCATTGCTACTCGCGGCTCCGTGCCGAGCAGGGCCCGACACGAGTGAGCAGACGCGAGCGCAATCTCAGCCAGCTCAGGTGCGGAGGGCTCAATCACAACTCCGCAATCGGCGAAGATCATTGCGCCGTCCTGACCGAAGCTGTGGTCGCGCAAAACCATTAAAAAGAAACTGGAAACGAGTTTGAAACCTGGTCGGACGCCAATACAGATCAGCGCGGCGCGCACTGTGTGAGCGGTAGTGTTAGTCGCGCCTGCAACGGAACCGTCGGCTTTTCCCATTCGCACCAGTAGGTTCCCGTAATAGAGTGGATCCATAAGAGTAGTCCGCGCTTCGTCAGGCATCATGCCTTTCGCGCGTCGCAATTCCAGCAGGAGGTCGACCATCTTGTCGAAGTCTGGTGCGCGCCGATGATCGATCAATTCCACGCCGCTCAGATCGACTCCTTCTTTTGCCGCATTCTCCTTCACGACGTTTTCATCGCCCAACAGAATGATGCGCGCCAAGCGCTGGCGGGAGCAGATTCCAGCCGCAATCACCGTTCGCGGGTCTGTGCCCTCAGGCAACACGATCCGCTGTGGTCGAGACGCCGCGCGTTGTCGAATGCGTTCCAGAATATCCATGGGTATAAAAGGAGACCGCGAGTCTAACGAAGACCGAGAGAGACGACAAGTTTAGTCTCAACGTGAATCCATGCTAAGTTAAGTTGCTGACTGCAGCGGCGATATTCTTTGTACATGAGGTAACCGATGGCCCTACTTCTAAGAAGACGGATGAAGAACCTTCTATTATTTATTCCAAATCTGGTTTTGTTATGTACGCGGCTGCTTTCCGACCCTCGCGTCCCAAAGACTGAAAAAGCGCTGGTTGCCGGCGCGATTATTTACGCCCTTGTACCATTTGACTTTATTCCTGACATGCTGCCGTTCATTGGGCAGATCGATGACGGATATTTGATAGCACTGACATTACTGCGTCTGGCGAATAGAACGGACGCGAGCATAGTCCGCGAACATTGGCGCGGTGGTGGTGACGTTGTTGAACTCCTCGGCGCGATGGCTCTGTTCACCCGGAGATTTCTTCCTACTCGCATTCGTCGGGTCCTTACAGCGCGTGTTGAAACCACTTCCGGTGACCGTTTAGATAAAGGCTTCCCCAAGCCACTGTTGGTAGCTCGTGCTGAAGTCGAAATGAGTCGAGGAAGTAGTGAGGTAAGTTAGACGGCGCACTCTTGCTAAATCGCGATTGACCAATCGATGACGCTCTCCGCTGCTGTCGCGAGTTTCACCACCGCATCTTTATCGCTGGTCTTCACGCTGCTGAACATCCGTTTCTCGGGTGCGATCATGAGAGGACTATTCGGCCTCTGCTCATGCGCTATTACCGCGACTCGAAGCGATGAAGAGTCCGCAATCAAGAACCATTCTTGAGCCAATTGAAAGTCCGTTTTTAAGGGAATGGTTCTGATGTTCGGATGTCGAGGCGGTCCCCAGTCCGGTTCACCAAAAATAAAAACTGATTCCGAAACGTCGGCTATGCGCAGGTACCGATCCTGTATCGGTTGCATGTAGGAGAGCTTCTGAAATCCCACATAGATTCGCCCACCGCGGTTTGTATTCAGTAACAACGCATTCTCGATCAACAAACAGGCATACTCTAGGCAGGGCGCGGTCGAGCTGAACGTAAAAGTTTCACGTTCGTCGAAGTCTCTTCGCGAGATGCTGGAGACTTCGCCGAGTGCGTCTGCTCGGTTATTGCGTGAGACCTTCTGAGCAAGGTCAAAAAATGAAAAGTCTTTCACGCGGGGGAATCCTCCTGCGTCCAAGGGCATACTTGCATGTACGCTCGCGACAAGTCGAGACCGTTACGAATATCTATGGAAATTGTGATCGCTTAGGAGGCAGTTTGAGGATTTGTTGCAAGCGGCAGGTTTCTCAAAGCCTTGAGCAATTTTTCGTGAATCCCGCCAAATCCTCCGTTGGACATGATTGCGACAATGTCTCCTTGGCGAAGCTCAGGCGTAAGGTGAGTAACGATCTCTTCTGCATTGGCAAGGGAAAAGGCGGGCTTGTGCTGTTGTGAGATGTCTTCGATCAATTTGCGGGTATCCAGCGTCCGTCCCTTCTCGGTGACCTTCTGACTGTCAAAAATATCCGCAATTACGACGTAATCTGCAGAAGAAAATGCTGACGCGTATTGTTCCTGGAAGACTGCCAACCGCGAAGACCATGATCGCGGCTCGAAGACTGCGATTAGTCGTCGTGCCTTATAGCGACTGCGAAGACCTTTCAGCGTTTCTCGGACAGCAGTGGGATGGTGCGCGAAATCGTCAATGACGGTGACGCCTCTTTCTTCGCCTCGGACTTCAGCTCGTCGACGCACATTCTCGAAAGTAGCTAAAGCTTTTCCAATCGACTCTCGATCTACTCCCCAAGCCGTGGCGGCAATTGATACAGCCAAGCAGTTCAAAAGATTGAACTCACCAACTAGCGGAGTTTCGAACTGACCCCAGGGTTCACCATTCCGAAGGATCTCGAACCTGGAGACATCCTCACTGTATTCGGCACTGCGGATTTGCCACTGCGCCTCTGAACTGAACCCAAACGTCTCGACGTTCGTAAAGAGTCGCTTCCCAAAGGACGCAACGACTTCTCGAACTGCCGGACTGTCCCAACCGACAATTAATCTTCCATTCCCCGGGACCAAGTTCATCAGCCGGCGAAAGGCAAGCTTCACCGCGGCCAGATCGTTGTAGATGTCAGCATGGTCAAATTCGATGTTGTTGACGATGGCGATTTCCGGCAGATAGTGCATGAACTTCGGCCCTTTGTCGAAGTAGGCCGTGTCATATTCATCACCTTCGATTATGAAGTAATCGCTGTCGGTAACGCGGAAGCTGACACCAAAATTCTGCGCGACACCACCGATCAGAAATGAAGGATTGAGGCCACCCTTTTCCATTACCCAGGCAGCGATGCTGGTAGTGGTCGTCTTGCCGTGCGTACCTGCTACCACCAGCGACTTACGGCCGCGGATAAACTCCTCTTTAACAACCTCTGCCTGCGATCGATAAAGAAGCTTTCGTATAAGCGTTTCTTCGAGCTCTGCATTTCCTCGGGGTATGGCGTTGCCAACTATGACGCAATCTGGAGGGGGTGTTAGGTGTTCAGGTTTATAACCCTGGCGAGCGTCTATGTTGAGAGATTCGAGCATTGTTGACATGGGCGGATAGACATTTTCGTCCGAGCCAGTCACATGATGACCTCGAGCTTGCAGCATCCCGGCGAGCGAAGCCATTGCCGTTCCGCAGATTCCGATTAAGTGATAGTGCATTGTTATCAAGGAGTGCTCAGTGTTGTTGAGCGATCGGTCTATCGGGCTTCTTGATTTGTGGATCTAAGTGGTCTCAACCATTCCTTCAGCCGATGTGGAATCATGCTCGCGACGATTTGGCGGTGGATCCAAACGTCAGAAAATCTTTTAGGCTGAAGGGAAAGCGCTTTTAAATAATGACGCAAGGCCTGCAGGTTCTGACCGAGTCCATAATAGCTGTCAGCCATCCTCAGCATCCAGGTAGCCTTGCCACTGTTCTTAACGTTTGCCGGCAGGGATGAGCTTTCGATCAATTCCAGGTGTTTTCGACAAACCTTGAGATTGCCCGAGAAGATATCCGTCTCAGGAGTGTTGGTCGAGTGCATTCGATGTTGCACGACCGGTTTGTCGATACAACTCACATCAGCATTGAGTGCCACGCGCAGTGAAAAGTCGTAGTCCTCGCAAGGCTCAGTCTTTGGATCAAACACTCCTATTTTCAACAGATCCTGTCTTCGAATGAGAAAAGTACCGGGCAGCAATGCGAATCGTTCGCGAATGAGGCTCAAGTAACCGTCCATGCGTCCGCTTCCTTTGATGCTGGGTGAAAGTGAGCTCAACATCCGACCATGCTCATCAACAAACTCGGTCTTGCCAACGATCATAGAGGCCGACGGAGTGACCTCGGCGCATGAGTACAGATCACCAAGTGCGTCGCGTAAAAGCAGATCATCCGAATCCAAAAAGAGAAGGAAGTCTCCTTTCGAGAGGTCGATCCCCCGATTTCTTGCGGTTGACCTTCCCTGATTCGGCTGGAAGGTGTAGTAGAAATTCGATTGTTCTCTGAACTCCTTGAGGGCTTGTTCGGTTCCATCAGTCGAACCGTCATCGACCACGATCACTTCATAATCCGTGAAAGTTTGCGCGAACACACTGCCAACGGCTTCCTGGACGTGCCTTGCTCTATTGAATGTTGGAATGACGACGCTGATGGCAGGCCCCATGGTCACACTCCTAGAAGCCCTGGACAGGCCCGGTCTCCCTTTG
>JBKPAL010000279.1:0-4139 GCA_046726395.1 Acidobacteriota bacterium | reverse complement strand
GTTTACTCGGTGCGTCCTCATCCGAGAGCCGCAGTATCAACACCTGTGACGTGGAAAGAGGTCGAACGTGGGATACGAATCGAAGACTTCCGCATCGACAATGTTCCGGCGCGGGTTCGCAGACTGGGAGACCTCTGGAGCCCACTATTGGAGAAGAAGGGAAGATTCAGGCTTGAGAAATTTCTTTAACTTGTCGCTTGGGTCAGTGGGTTGGAGCATTCTTCATTTGACGTGCTACTTAAAGGGTCGGCAAGCAGACACTTCATGTCTCTCCTGAGCGTTGGCCCGATCAGGTTGGTGAGTATTGTCTAGTCTTGACTCGTGAACGACGTATTACAAGATCGTCCCAGCAGGGATCGTCAAACAGATCTCACTATCTGGACTGTGGGCCATTCAACCAGATCGATAGATGAGTTCATCCGTGTCCTTGCGAGTCTACAAATTAAAACTCTCATAGATGTTCGAACCTCTCCGGGTTCGCGCCTGCATCCGCAATTCAACAAAGAGCAGTTGAAAGCGTCGTTAGCCAAAGTTGGAGTTGATTATCATCACCTTCCGAGCCTCGGTGGGAGGAGACGCGCAAAGCCGGATTCCCGAAACACGGCGTGGCGAAATGCTTCCTTTCGCGGTTACGCGGACCACATGGAGTCTGAAGAATTTCAGGAGGGAATCTCAAAGCTTCTTGAGTTCGCAAGAGAGAAACGAACTGCGTTCATGTGCGCGGAGTCACTGTGGTGGAGATGCCACCGTGGTTTGATTTCGGATCACCTGAAGGCACACGACTATCGAGTGGTGCATTTGATTGACGAAAAACAGACGGAGGAGCATCCGTATACAACAGCAGCTAGGATCATCGATGGCAGGCTTACGTATGAAGGCCTGCTACCCTAGTTGTTAAGGCGGAGAATTGTTGAAGTACTTTCTTAACCGTTATGAGGGTCGATTGCTGTGCCAGACCTTGGCCTTCTGACTCTTCTTCCTTCGTTTGACGCCGGATCGCGGTGGAATGTTTTTGGGATCGCCAGTCGAAGCCTTCTTAACGTTACCGCCTTCGTCCTCTGCGATCTCAGCCAGCGTGCGTCGCGTGAGGATCGAGGCTGGCGCAAGCTCGGTTACTTCCTGATCAGTGGTGTAGTAATCTCGATGTTTGATGAGCAGCCATTGACGATCTCTTGTTCGCACAAGTACCCACGAGCCCTTCAGCTTCTTTCCATTCAAGGAAAACTTTAACTCGCCTTTGCGCAGGGCTGCGGCGACGTCTTTAGTCTCTTCGGGTTTGTACGTGCCGTAATCCCAGACCATGACAGTGCCCCCACCATACTCTCCTTCAGGTATGACGCCCTCGAACTTAGCGTAGTCGACAGGATGGTCCTCTACCTGCATCGCCAAACGCTTAACTGTTGGATCAAGCGAAGGACCTTTTGGTACCGCCCAAGATTTCAAAACACCATCGACCTCAAGGCGAAAGTCATAGTGCAACTGGGTCGCTCGATGCTTTTGAATCACAAACATCCGCCCACTTTTTGTTTGTTTCTTTTCAGGCCCCGGTTCGGGTGTCTTGTCAAAGCTTCGTTTCTTCTTGTATTCGCTAAGGACCGCCATGATGGATTGAAAGCTAAAGTGAATTCTTAAGTGTGGGGGCTAGTGAATCGTGGTCGCGGTTTCTTCGCTGAAGGTGCACTCTTGAATCGTTATTCCAGTTTCTTCTTCTAGCTCGCGCTGTTGTTCTTCATCAATAAACAACTCCGTCTGAATGGGGTCGAGGCCAAGTGCTTGTCGGACACGTGCGAAGCTGCGACGATGTATTGGGAGCGCTCCTAACTCTTTTAGCGCGCGGCAATGTTCGGGTGTGGGATAGCCCTTGTGAGATGCGAATCCATAGCCCTCATACATCTGATCCAATTCAAGCATGTGTGCATCGCGCGTTGTCTTTGCGATTATTGATGACGCGGCGATGCTGGCGGAAAGAGCATCACCACGAATGATGCCTCGCTGTGGTGTCGGGCAATTGGGAATCTTTCGAGCATCGACAAGAACGAAATCAGGGCTGCAGGTCAAGCTCTGGAAAGCTCGCTGCATTGCCAAGAGGCCGGCGTGATAAATATTGATCCGGTCAATCTCTTCAACCTCAGCGAATCCAACCGACCAACATACTGCGTCGCACTTGATTTGAGCCGCCAACTCATCGCGCTTGGTTGGATCGAGTATTTTCTTTGAATCGTTCAGTCCTCGAAGCTTGTAGTTCCTCGGCAAGATTACGGCTCCTGCTACTACCGGACCCGCAAGCGGAGCCATTCCTGCCTCATCAACTCCGGCGACAAACTGATAGCCCTGCTCCCAGAGATCGATCTCAAATCGAAGTAGCGAGTGCAGACGTTGTCCCTCAGCCCGATTACTGCGATAGCGCTCACGAATTCGTCTCGCAAGCTCTTTCGCACCCATACGGCTGTCATTCTCTAAGGCTTCAAGTAAACCTTTAGGCACGGCTCGGCCACGTTCTAGAAAGATATGCCGCAATTCCGGAATTGATTTCGAAAGAAACTTTTCGAGTGTAGACATGGTTTGTACGGCCAAGATGCAGAGAACAGCTACGACGAATCTTTTACGGTATCCTCGTCCTCGTTTCAAGCGGCGAGTGTAAAATAATATTTGGGTTTATCGTTCCGCTGGGGAGATCGCTTCTTGGTCGTCGGCGATTATCAATTGAGCGAAAGAAAATTTCGGCTGCTTGGCTTCCTGCCTCTGTTTTTCTTCATTGCACAAGTCGACCACTACTGGCGAACAAATGAACTAGGGCACATGCTTTGGATGTGCAACATAGGGAATCTGATTCTCGCAATCGGTCTTTTCACGAAGCAGCCCACACTGATTCGCGTCGCAGTGTTATGGACAATCCCAGGTTTCCTGGTCTGGTTTATATATGTGGTTTTAGCGTGGGGCGTGTTCTTCTCCTCTACCTTGGCGCACGTTGGAGGAATGGTTGTCGGGTTGTTCGCCCTCAAACATATCGGAATGGATCGAGCGTCATGGTTCTACGCGCTTCTGTGGTACCTGTTCATTCAGTTGGTGTCTCGATTCATAACTCCTGCCGAGCTCAACGTAAATGTCTCACATCAGATATATCCAGGATGGCAGAAGACCTTCAGCGCGTACTGGAAGTTCTGGTTAGTTCTCACCCTAATCACTGCTTTGCTACTGTGGCTGATCGGAATGATCCTGAGGAAGATTTGGCCCGCGCCCGCCTCGTTAGAGCTCACGCCTGTTAGAGCTGAGAACAATTAAGTTGATGGGCCAGTAGACGCTTGGTCACTTTGAAAAAGTTTCGCAATTAGATCGCACGTTCTGAGAACAGCACTGGTTTCACCAGGTACGCTTGAGCGCCACACATTAGATCGGCCTCTCGATCGATTTCATACGCAGCTGCGGAGTGGAACAGGATGGGAGTTGCCGCGTCGAACAATCGGATTTCCTGGCAAAGCTCCAATCCGGAACCATCAGTCAGCCACGAGTCCAGTAGATACAGATCGAATTTGTGCTGACGTGCCAACTCTATCGCCGAATGGACTGTGCGCGCGGTAGTAACTTCATAGCCTCGCTCTTCCAGAACCAGACAATTCCTAAAGTGTCTTCATGGTCCTCGACATAGAGGATCCGGTTCCTCTGCCGAGTACTGTCAGTAAACAATTGTTTTGATAGGAGCGAAGGATCAGAGTAGCAGGGCCGAATACCTATTAGTCATTCAGTCGGGAAAGGTAATAAAGCATCCGGCCCACCCTGCTTGTCGATGTGCCGGACAGATTAGAGTGGTCCCTCTAGATGTTCTGTACGGATTCGCGCATTTTTTGAGCTCTAGATCTGTATTAAAAACCTTCTTCGTTCGATTCATCAAAGGTGGTTTAAGCTTTAGTTATTCTTGCGCAATGTTTGCAGACGATAAATTCCTGCGGTGGTTCGCGAGTGAGATGGAGGGCTGAACCAATCGGTTTGGTCTGCACAATGTTGCTAACTTGTAGACCACAAACTGTCTGGCGGTCGTCATCGGCAACGAGATGATATATGCGACTGTTTGATCTGACGGCGTACACAATCCAACCCACATTGACCTATTTAAGAGAGACGTTTCGCCGCGATTTGACTGC
>JBKPAL010000278.1:0-24244 GCA_046726395.1 Acidobacteriota bacterium | reverse complement strand
CCTAGGAGTGTGGGAGCCACGTCTTCAAGCGCAGCGCCTTCGCGTAACCTCACGCCACGACAATCGTCGTCAACGAGAAGGAACGGAACCGGGTTCGTGGTATGGGCCGTATGCGGTTGTCCGGTTGCTGGATTAATCATCTGTTCCGCATTGCCATGATCTGCCGTAATCAAAGTGATGCCGTGGGCTTGCTTGATGGCCTTCGTTATCCATCCCAGACAAGTGTCAACATACTGGCAGGCCTCTATCGTCTTATCCAATTTGCCGGTGTGGCCTACCATGTCGGGGTTAGCAAAGTTCACGACGAAGATGTCTGTTTCACCTTCCTCAATGCCCCGAAGAACTTTGTCAGTAACTTTGAAGGCAGACATCGCGGGATCAAGATCATACGTAGCGACCTTAGGTGACGGCACTAATAGCCGACGCTCGCAAGGAAAAGGGGCTTCAACACCACCGTTGAAAAAATAGGTTACGTGTGCATATTTCTCTGTTTCGGCCAAGCGGTAGTTTCGAGCACATATGCGCCCCCAAACTTCTGCCAGGACATTCCGACGTGGCTCTGGTAGAAACGCTATCGGAAGTTGAAATGTTTGATCGTAAAGCGTGAAACAGACAAAGTGGATTTTAGGACGGTCGCTAACGTCAAACTCTGAGAACCCTTCAACTGCCAGTGCTCGCGTTAATTGACGAGCACGGTCGGGACGGAAGTTAAAGAAGATGACCGAATCGCCCTCTTCTATTCTGGCGATCGGCATTCCGTCAGGCTTTGTCACTACGATTGGCTCAACGAACTCATCCGTGATGCCTTTATCGTACGAGAGTTTCAACGCAGCGATCGGATCACAAGCATGATGTCCCTCGCCACGGACCAGTAGGTCGTAAGCCTTCTTGGTCCGCTCCCAGCGCTTGTCGCGATCCATCGCATAATAGCGACCGATTAAGGTAGCAATCTGGCCAGTCCCTAGCTCTGCGATTTTTTCCTGTAAAGCATGAACGTAATAGATCGCGGACTGCGGGGGAGTGTCGCGGCCGTCAAGAAAGCAGTGGACGTAGACTCTATCCAAACTGTGCTGTTTGGCCATTCGCAGCAATGCATAAAGATGTTCTTGCGACGAATGAACCTGACCATCCGAAAGAAGACCCATCAAGTGCAGAGCCGAACGGCGAGTCTTTGCAATCTCCATCGCAGCCACGAGCACCGGGTTTTTAAAGAACGCACCTGTCTCAATGTCGTAATCGACCCGCGATACGTCCATTCGCACTACACGACCGGCCCCGATGTTCAAGTGGCCCACTTCTGAGTTGCCCATTACTCCCGCCGGTAAGCCCACGCGGGTTCCTGAAGCCTCGAGCAGGGTATATGGATACTGGTCGCAGAGTTCGTCGTATTTCGGAGTGTTGGCCAATGCGATCGCATTACCTTCACGTGCTGATGAGTATCCCCAACCGTCGATGATAATGAGTGCAAGTGGTCCTTTTATATTCCTCAAGAAGATCTCCTGTCATTCACATTGTGTGAACTCTGAGCGTCCATCCAATAATCAGTACTCTCTTGCATTGCGGGGTCGGGTCTTTCCATCCAACGTTCCGGTCGTTTCAACTCGCGAAAACCAAACTTCCTATAGAGCTCATGAGCATCTCTCGTTGACAGTACCCAGCGACGAAATCCCTGCAACTGAGGATGGCTCACAATGGTGTCTATCAACCAAGTAGCGATACCTTGCCCTCGGTGCTCTCCTAAAACGAAGACATCGGCTATCCAGGCGAACGTAGCGTAATCCGTAACTACTCGTGCGAATGCGATCTGCTGATCCTTCTTGTAGACCCCGAAACTTAATGAATTAGCGATTGATCGCCGAACAGTTTCCAGAGCACGTCCTTGGGCCCAGTAAGATTCATTCGATAGGTAGTCATGAATCAACTCCAGGTTCAGACGTTGCGGGTCCGTACTAATTGATAGGTCGCCCTTCTTCCACTCTTCCATCGTAGTTCCAATCTGATCGCGCATGAACCAGCCAACAATTAAGGCGCAAAGCTCAAGATCCCTTTGCGCCTGCTAAAAGCATCGCCACAACTTAAAGTTCACTGACCTGAACCAGCACGTCGTTTTCGAGGAGTCGCTTTGATCTTTGGTTTGATCTGATAAAAAGCTGCGCGACCAGGAAATCGGGCCGCCGTACGCAAGTCTTCCTCAATCCTTAATAGCTGGTTGTACTTTGCGACTCTGTCGGTTCGCGATAACGATCCCGTCTTTATCTGTCCAGCATTTGTCGCTACCGCAAGGTCTGCGATGAATGGATCTTCAGTCTCACCGGACCTATGTGAAATGATTGCAGTGCGTCCATGCGTTTTCGCTAACTCAATGCACTCGAGGGTCTCGGTAAGCGTTCCGATCTGGTTTACTTTGATCAGAATTGAGTTGGCCACCCCCAGCTCGATTCCCTTACTCAGAAATTCAGTATTAGTGACGAAGAGATCATCACCAACTAGCTGAACTCTCGATCCAAGCTCGTCTGTTAGAAGCTTCCAGCCATTCCAGTCATTTTCTGCCATGCCGTCTTCGATCGAAATGATTGGATACTGATTACACCAGGTAACCCAAAATTCAACGATCTGCTCGCTTGAAAGGCGACGGTTGTCACTCTTTTTGAATACGTAGGCTTTACCGTCGAAGAATTCGCTTGCGGCGGGATCCAGGGCCAACAAGCAATCATCGCCCGCAGCGTAACCAGCTTGCGAGATCGCCTCAAGAATGGTTTCAACGGCCTCTTCGTTTGAGCGCAGATTGGGAGCAAAGCCGCCTTCGTCGCCTACGCTGGTCGCATAACCTTTCTTTTTCAGCACAGTTTTAAGTGTATGAAAGATCTCTGCGCCGATTCTCAATGCTTCGTGAAAATTGTCTGTACCAACCGGAACGATCATGAACTCTTGAAAGTCCACATTGTTATCTGCATGCGCACCTCCGTTGATGATATTCATCATCGGCACTGGAAGCGTTCGCGCGTTTGGTCCACCAAGATATTTGTATAGCGGAAGTTCCACATAAGCTGCGGCAGCGCGCGCGGTTGCCATTGAGACCGCGAGCAGTGCGTTGGCGCCGAGTTTGGACTTGTTGGGCGTTCCATCCAGTTCGATCAATACCTGATCGATCTCTGCCTGGTCCAATGCATCCATGTTGGCAATTGCGGGAGCGATTATTTCGTTGATGTTATCAACAGCTCGGGTCACACCCTTGCCGACAAAACGCTTTTTGTCGTTGTCGCGTAATTCAACTGCCTCGTGTTCTCCTGTGGAAGCACCGGACGGCACGGCTGCGCGACCAATTTCCCCACCAATCAGCATAACTTCCGCTTCAACTGTCGGGTTGCCTCTGGAATCCAGAATCTCCCGTGCGTGGACCTCTTCAATCCAGCTCATAGTTTTCCCTCTAGAAGTGATTTTGGATTTGCAACTTTAACATCGGCCGGAAACTAACCGAAAGACAGCGGAGTGTACACACGGTTTGGCTGTCAACGCGCAGCACTGAGCTTATCTGTCTCAGCTTCAGCGGCAGCTATTTCTTTCTCGTCGCGAATTAGCAAGCGCACACGAATTACGCGACGACGTTCCACACGCTCGATTTGAAAGACCAGGCCATTGTGCTTGACGACCTCATTGGGCCTAAGCACGTGTCCAGCCTCAGTCATCAAAAAGCCCGCTATGGTTGTATAAGCTTCCGATTCCGGAATGTGCAGATTGAGTCTTCGGTTGAGGTCCCGAACAGCCAAACCGCCATCAAGTACATACGTGTAATCATCGAGCTTATTGATCTGCTCGTTGACCTCTTCATCGTGCTCATCAGATATATCGCCGACGATCTCCTCAAGAAGGTCTTCAAGCGTGATGATTCCCTCGAGGCCTCCATGCTCATCCACTACAAAGCCGAAGTGAATCTTCGCCTTTTGCATCTGGCGCAGCACGTCTTCGAGTCTCGCGGTATCCACCACGTAGAAGGGCGGCTGCAATACATCTTCAAGCCGAAACGTTTCCGGCCTTAACAAGTAAGACATCACGTCTTTGCTATGAATGAACCCAATTACGTCGTCGATTGTTTCGCGATAGGCGGGAAGACGCGAGTATTGATGCTGCTCAAACGCTCTTGTTATTTCCTCGAGGGTACATGTGCTCGGAATCGCCGCCACTTCTGTGCGCGGCACCATTGCTTCGCGCACCAGCGTGTCTGAAAACTCAAATACCTTGTGAATCAATCTTCTCTCTTCAGCTCTAAGGTGACCGCTCTCACGCGATGTGTCGACCAACTGTCGAATCTCAGCTTCCGTGTACGAAGAGGCATTTTGAGCTGAAGCACTGAGCCCGAATAGCCGTACAACTTTTCCACTAGCCCAATCCAACGCTCGGATGGGCCAATGAAAAACCCAGTAGAAGGCTTGCATCGGAAGCGCGATGACCAGCGCTATTTTTTCCGCTCGTTCAAGGCCCAATAGTTTTGGTGCTTGTTCGCCGAGGACGATATGAAGTGCAGTGATTATTGAGAATGCTATGGCAAACGCGAGACTGTGCCGAAAGGTGTCAGACAAACCTCCAAACATCGGTTCCAAGAGGCGAGCGATGGCTGGTTCGCCGATCCAACCGAGGGCCAGCGAAGCTAGCGTAATGCCGAGTTGCGCTGCAGAGAGATAGGCGTTTAGACCATCTACCAATGACAACACCCGTTTCGCGTTTCGACTGCCGGCATCAGCAAGAATCTGAATCCGCGAACGTCGGACGGTGACGAGCGCGAACTCTGCCGCGACGAAGAAACCATTAGCCGCAACGAGTAACAACACCACCGAGAGTTTTAAGAGAATATTGAGGCCTGAAAAGGAAGCCTGTAGACCAAATTCAAGAGGAATGAAGGCATTGATAGGGCCAGGATAGTCCATTTCGTTCGAGTGGAACCCGTACGAATCGCTGTTCCAAGGTAGGCGTTAAGTATAGCACGTGAAAAATGATGCGGACTTCATCTGACGGCAATGCGGCGGGAGGGGTAGGAATGTGTAGTGTGCACCGGGCTGCGTCAACTTCGGCGGGTTGATCAGCTTTACCTAACCTAGATTTTGAAGGTTTTGATAAATCCTCTTAGTGTCCGGCTGCTGCGGCAGTTCGAACTCTAACAGGACGACGCTCGTGCTTGCTGCACGCTCTGGCGAGTGCTTGTTCTACGCGTGGTTCGACATTGCATTCCGGCTGACGGCAGACGGCAGCAAGTTCTGAAACCACGAGATAGCGTGCACGTTCGAGCATTCGCTGTTCGCGGAACGAGAGTGGCTTCATGTGGCTCAAGTAAGTCAGGTGTTTGAGCACATCGGCCACTTCAAAAATATCTCCAGTGCGCATCTTCTCGGAGAATTCCTTGAAGCGATCCTTCCAATCGTTGGCGGGTGATGAGAAATCATCTGCGAGGGCTTTGAGGAGCAATTCACATTCACCCGATGAGATTGGAGCACGTAAGCCGACTTCCGAGGCGTTTGAAACGGGAACAAGCACGAGGGAGTTATTCGCAGCAAGACGAAGCGTATAGAAGGGAAGTAAATTGGCGCCTATCTGCTTCTGTTCGACTTGCTCGATGGTCCCGATCCCGTGGTTGGGGTATACGACTTTCTGGCCGACTTTGAAGCCCACCATAGCACCTCCATCGATTCAAAAATCAGACTGCGCCGCACGCGCGGGTCTGGGGGAAACCCTTTTCACGACGCGGTATGCGTCGGGTTTCAATATTGGTAAGTAAATGCAGTCTAACAAGCGGTCTCGCAGAGCGTCAAGGTTTGCAAAAATTGCGTGCGTGTTATTGACATGCAAAGACCGTTGAAGCATTCGAAGACGCCAACGTTCACACACGGCTTCTAAAAAGGCCGACTCGTTTTTGTAACTTCCGCGGCTACATACTTACCAACAACTTATACCTAAGTGCATTCTTGCAACCAGTTGTAAGGTAACCAAGCGCCTGCTAGGATCGACCGCGAATTGCTTGTAGGATCATCCACCCAAGCCATTCACATTAAATGGCTCGTTAAGGCTCACTCGTTCTAGACCAAGGCTCCAATTTTTTATGGCACTGCTCAAGATTACCGACGCCAGCGGCCGTCAATGGCAATTTAATCTCCTGCAACAGGGGGGGTGCACGATCGGTCGCGCGCCGGATAATACAGTTGTTCTCGACGATCCTCGTGCCTCGCGCTATCACGCTCACATCAAGTCAGCCGATGATGGTTCATACGTAATCGTCGATGGGGCAGTTGTAAACGGACAATTGCGTCGTAGTGCTAATAAGGTCTTTATCAATGGAGAACCTCATTACGAACATCTGCTCAAGAATGGTGACCGCGTAACTATTGGTGCCAGCACACTGCGTTTTGAACAAGCCCCGCAGGAACGAACTACTGAAGTCCGGTACGACGACAAGCCATTGGGCCATACACAGTTACTGATCTCGGCTAACGATGTAATGAGTAGCGTTTTACATCCTAAGCCGGATGATGCCGTAGTTACGCCATCTCGAGATAAAGTCTTGGAAACGCTACAACGTAAGGCAAACATCCTCACCGCGCTTTACGAGATGAGCAAGACGCTCGGATCCGTATTTGATCTTGATGAGATCTTTGCGAAAGCCACCGACATTATCTTTCGGTCTACACCCGCCGACCGTGTGGTGGCATTACTCGCAGAGGGGGATGGCACCGATAATATCGAAGATACCCTGCTGAATCCAATCGCGATGCGCGCACGCGATCAGAAATTGAACGATCACGCGCGCAAGTTATCTATTGGCAGGACCATTACTCGCAAAGTGATGAAGGACAGAGTGGCGCTTCTTTCACAGGATGCTGCCTCGGACGAACAATTTGCCGGCGTTGATTCCATCGTGTCTCAGGGAGTGCGCTCAACAATCTGTGCTCCACTCGTTGGTGAGTCACGCGTCCACGGAGCAATCTATGCGGATCGCTTGGATCCATTCGCAGCTTTCAAACCAGACGATCTGGAATTAATCAGCGCCGTCGCAGCTCAAACCGCGATTGCCGTCGAGAACGCACGCGCCCACGAGCGTCTGGCGCGTGAAGAAGTTGCGCGTGCGAACTACAGCAGGTTCTTGCCGGAATATGTAGTTAAGCAAATGCTCGAGAATCCGGAATCGTTCAAACTCGGCGGCGTGAACCAGACGATTACTATTTTGTTTGCAGACATTCGTGGCTTTACTCGAATCTCTGAGCACGCGGCTCCGGAAAGAATTGTCGGCTTGCTTAATAAATACTTTTCCGCAATGACTGACATCCTCTTTGCACATGGGGGAACGCTCGATAAATATCTCGGCGATGGTTTAATGGCCCTGTTTGGTGCACCGACGACTACGCCTGAAGATGCATCTAATGCACTGAACGCCGCTGTCGCCATGCAGCGACGTGTGTTGGGTATCAACCTGGAACTGCAAGCAGAAGGCTTTCCTGAACTGAACATCGGAATCGGCTTACATACTGGAGAGGTTACCGTGGGCTATATCGGCTCGGAACGAAGGTCCGAGTACACTGCGATTGGCGATACAGTGAATACTGCATCCCGACTTGAATCAAATGCCAAGGCCGGTGAAATCTTGATCAGCGACGCAACGTCCAAAGCAGCACGCAGCCGGTACAAACTCAAGCCCAGGGAACCGATTAATGTGAAGAATCGCCTGCAGCCAGTGGTATTGTGGGAAGTGGATTGGCAACGAGCGAGCGGGGCAACGTAGTAAGGAAGTTGTAGTTTCAACTGTAGTCAAGGAGGCGGGTATGGTGAACAGTCACGGACGAGTTCGATAGTCCGGTTATGTTCGCCATTCTTTTTATTTATGTCCTTCATGCGTAAGACAAGTTCCTTCATAGGCCTGCGAGCTCTGAGAGATCTCGTCTCAGATTCGATGGCCATCGACATGGGCTCGGCCAGCACAATCATCGCTGTGCGCGGTCGTGGCGTAGTGGTAGACGAGCCTTCTGTAGTCGCCGTGAACAAGCTTTCGGGCGAGGTCATTGCCGTTGGTGATGAAGCCCGGAAGATGCAAGGTCGAGAAGCCCGCGACATCGTAGTCATAGCGCCAATGGTTGATGGCGTCGTAGCAGATTTCGAACGGACGCGAGTAATGCTGGACCAGTTCGTTCGCGAAGCGCGTAGCGGAATTTCCCATGTCAGCCGCCGAGCGGTGATGAGCGTGTTGTCAGGGGTAACTCAAGTTGAACAGCGCGCTATGTTGAGTGCGGCTGAGCAGGCTCACATCGGGCGAGTTTATATGGTCGAAGAAGGCTTGGCTGCCGCAATCGGGGCAGGTGTTCCTATTGATGATCTTCATGCTTCGGCAGTTGTGGACATCGGTGGTGGAACGACTAACGTGGCCGCGATCGTGAATGGTTCAATCATCGCCGCGCGGGCCGAACGAGTGGGAAGCTCAGATATAGATGCAGCTATTGCGGACCGACTACGAAGGCACCGTGGTTTGAATATCGGCCCGCAAACTGCAGAGCGCTTGAAGTTGGAGTTGAGTTCTGCGATTGAACCTCGCGATCCGCGTCTGAAGATCAATGTGCGTGGGCGGGACGTCCAGACAGGTAGCCCAGAAGCTGCCGACGTCACCGCGGATGAAGTTTATGCGGTGACCCTACCAATCATTCGTCGTATTGCTGATGAAGTTCGCGAGACTCTGTCGGAGTTGCCACCTGAGGTCGCCGGCGATATCTACGATCGCGGTGTAATACTCACCGGCGGCGGCGCACTCATGGAGGGTATGGCCCAATACCTCGGCAAACAACTGAATCTCGCCGTCAACGTTGCTGACGATCCACGGTTCGCAATCGTTCGCGGACTTTCGCAGATGTTTGATGAACCTTTGCTGCTGAGACGCGTCGCACGTACCGAGGCTCATCCGCTGATCGAGGCAGAGCCAAATCCTTTCGAAGCGTAAATCAACCAACGTGAGCATTAGCTATGCGCCTTCGGGATCTCTATAGCAAACAGATAACTGTCGCTCGCGTTTACGGGATTCCGGTGCGGATCGACTACCGCTGGTTTTTTGTAGTTGGATTGAGCGTGTGGTTGATCGCGAGCAACCTACAGGTTCACATCATTCAAGTCGCCAACGTGCGTCTACGCCCGGTTGAACCAGTGGCGGCGTGGCTGCTGGGCTTCATAACTACTGCCGGATTATTCATCTCAGTCTTTGGCCATGAGCTTTCTCACGCACTCATGGCGCGAGCTGAAGGGATTGAAATTGAAGAGATTGTTCTCCACCCGTTTGGCGGACTTGCTCGTTTGCGAACTCAACCTCAGAACCCGCGTGCGGAATTGAGGATTGCGATGGCTGGTCCCGCTGCTAGTTTCCTATTTGCGCTGCTCGCATTCGGCGCGACTAAAGTTGCTGCGCTCGGCAACTATGGCGCTACGGTTGTCGTGTTCTTCTTGATCGCATGGGGAAATCTCTTATTGGCCGTGTTTAATCTTTTCCCTGGTTATCCACTTGATGGAGGCAGAGTGCTGCGCGCGATTCTTTGGCGAAGAAGCGGCAGTATCACTGATGCAACGAGGATGGCTGGCCTTTGTGGGATTCTCATCGGAGCGATGCTGATCTTGTTTGGCGTTTACATAATGATTGCTCCGAATTGGCGAGCCTCTCAACCATACTTCATGGGGGTATGGTCCATCCTGGTGGGACTGTTCCTGCTCGACACCGCTGCTCGGGTTGTGAAGAGTGCTCACGGCGCACGAATACTGACAGTAGGTGAAACGATGTCAGCACCGATTGCGATCGAACCTGAACTGACCGTGAGCAAATTGATTGATGAGGTCTTGCCGTTGCATCGACAAACGAGTTTTCCAGTTGCGATTGACAAACAGCTACACGGAATCCTTGCTCTTGAAGATCTGAAACTCTTACCAAGGGAACGCTGGCGAGTGACTCGCGCTCGCGAGGTCATGCGGCCCGTCGGTCCTCGATTGTTTGTCGAGCCCTCTGCGACACTGGAATACGCAAAAGAATTGATGAAGCTAAACGGAATTGGTTCCCTGGCCGTCGTCAACAATAACGGCGACCTCGTTGGTTTTCTCCAAAGCGGCCGCCTAAGACGTCGTTCCTAGTCGTTCGACAAAGCCTTCAGGCAGTCCAAACAATTCCCTCCCGAGTCAGCATTGCCACATCTACTTTTTTTCGCGATAATCCTTGCGGCCCTTTAATCTCAAGCTGAAAGATTGTCCCGGATCACATAGGGTGACGAAACGTCGAAAGTCACCTTTTGGGGAAAACAAATTGCAGCTTCTAACTCGGAAATCGCGACGCCCAAGGCTGAAATTCGGAAATGCTGCTGCTACTGCCATACACCGAGTACCTCTCAAGGCTAGGTGAACCGCGCAATATCGCGGACATCATCCTGGTTTTCTTGCTCGTGTATGCAGTGTTGAAATTGGTTAGAGGAACTCGCGCCGCCCCAATGGCCGCCGCGATCGGGGCAATTGCACTTCTTTACTGGCTCGCCGTTAGACAGGACTTAGCTACCCTCGAGTTTGTTCTCGGCAACGGACTGCTCTACATCGGGGTAGTCATCATTGTTCTGTTTCAAGCCGAGATTCGTCAGGCTCTAATCACTTTTGGCAATCGCTTCCGCATGCCGTTTGCGCGAGCTTATGCGGGCCAGTTTGGTGAGGGTGTCTACGACGAGATCGTGCTAGCAGCTACCACTCTGGCTTCTACCAAGACTGGCGCACTGATCATCATTGAACGCAATGTTGGCCTGAAGAATGTTTCTGAGGGAGGCGTGAAACTAGACGCTGAGCTCAGTTACGATCTTCTCGTCAGCGTTTTCAATCCCGCCACTCCTCTCCATGACGGCGCAGTTATCGTGCGACGCCACCGAGTCGCTGCTGCTTCGTGTTTCCTCCCACTTACGTTGAATCCTCTGCTCTCGAGAGAACTCGGCACGAGACATCGTGCCGCCATCGGTGTCACCGAAGATACCGATGCAGTTGCGGTAGTCGTGTCGGAAGAGACTGGTCTAATTTCATTTGTCCAACGCGGGCAGATAAAACGTGGCCTTGACGCACCGAGATTGCGCGCCGCTATCTCTCAAGCGCTGGAATCGAAGCGGGAAAAAAAGGAAACCAAACAATTGAAAGAAGCGGAAACGGAAACTGAGGAAGTGGTGTCGATCTAGTCGGTATGCCTTTTCAAGATGTCGATGACGAACAAGCCGTCGTGGTGCCCCGTGCACCTGGCTCTGTCGAACGTGTGCTTCGACGAATCTTTGTTGAGGATCTGGGTCTAAAACTACTTGCGCTGCTGATCACTCTGGTGATGTGGTTTGCCGTCACCGGAGAGAATAAACCGGTGACTATCGGGTCAGCAGTTCAGCTAAACTTTATCCTGCCACCGAATCTTGCAATCGGTAACGATCCGCCAAAGACAGTTGAGGTATATCTCACGGGACGTAAATCAAAACTCGACGGCATCAGGGCATCTGATCTGGTCGCCACTGTAAATCTAAGCGACAGTAGCGCGGGCGAGCGTGTCATCAGGCTTTCCTCTGACCGCGTGTCAATCCAGCTGCCGGAAGGAGTGAAGCTGGAATCGTTCAAGCCCAATACAGTCTCGACGCGCTTAGAACCTCGTACAGAGCGACAGATACCGGTGGACGTACGGCTCGACGGCAAGCCAGCCGAAGGCTTCGAGGTCTATGGCGTTCAAGCAACTCCCGGGATCATTAAACTGCACGGTCCAGAGAGCCACTTAGCGCAGTTGCAGAATGTTCCTACTGAAACGATTTCAGTATCGGATCGCAAGGATAGTTTCAGTATGTCGAACGTCGCGATAGATATTTCAGACCAAAAGGTTGAAGGGATGAACCTGGATGTCGACGTGACCATCGAGATTGGAGAGAAGCGAATCGACAAGTTATTTGAGCATGTCGCCGTGCAGTCGAATGCCGGCACGAACCGCAAGCCAGTATCCGCGACTGTGATACTCAAGGGGCCACCGAAAGTCCTGAATCAGCTGAGGTCTGAAGAGATCAAGATTGTCTTCAACAAGGACGGCACGGGTGCTAACAGCGTACGTGTTGAATTGCCGCCAGGGATAGACCAACAAGTCAAGGTTGTTTCCACTAGTCTCCCTTAATTCCACATCATCCCACACTCAATGAAAAAGTTATTTGGTACTGATGGAATGAGAGGTAAAGCCGGTGTGTTTCCTCTCGATTCCAAATCTATTCGAACCGTCGGTGTGTCTCTTGGTATACAACTAACGCAGAAGCTCGGTCGGCCACCATCAATTGTCATCGGCAGAGATACGCGCGAGTCGGGCGAATGGCTTGAAGCGTCATTGACTGAAGGACTCATCTCATCCGGCGCGCAGTGCCACTCAGCCGGCGTGATCACTACGCCAGGCGTGGCTTTTCTGACTCGGACGCTGCCGGCTGATGCGGGTGTTGTAATCAGCGCCTCCCACAATGAGTATCAAGACAACGGAATAAAAATTTTCGCACCGTCTGGCCAAAAGCTCGACGAAGATACTGAACAACAGATCGAAGCAGACATCTATGCGACTGATGCGTCGAAGGTGAATGATGCTTCTGTAGGCGCTGTCAACAACGGAGGATCGGCTGATCAACTTCAACGGCGATATCTTGAGTATCTGGTCAACGACATCAATCAACGTCAAACCTTCCCTGGTTTATCGATCGTTGTTGACTGTGCTAACGGCGCTGCGTACTCGCTCGCTCCAAAGTTGTTCGAACGCCTCGGCGCGAAGGCAACCGTGATCAACTGCAGTCCCGACGGACGCAACATCAATCGCGATTCCGGTTCACTTCACATTGAAGGGTTGCAACGAGCAGTCGTGAACCAACGAGCTGATCTCGGTGTTGCCTTTGATGGCGATGCAGATCGTGCTTTGTTTGTAGATCATGAAGGACTGTTCGTTGATGGTGATGCAACTCTTTGGGTCATGGCACAAGCACTGGCATCGCGTGCCGAACTGAGCACATCGACCGTCGTCGCGACGGTAATGAGCAACATTGGATTGGAAATCGCCTTAAGAACGATCGGACTACGCCTCGTTCGAACAGACGTAGGCGACAAGTATGTGCTTGAAGAGCTCCTCAGAAGTGGCGCTAGCCTGGGAGGTGAGCAGTCGGGTCACATCATCTTTCCGAAGCTCAGCCTGGCGGGAGACGGCTTAATCACCACGCTGCTTCTGCTGCGAACGATGAAAGAGCGAGGCGCGAGCGTGCGAGAGTTGACCGCAGGGCTGGAACGGTACCCACAAGTACTTGTGAACGTAAAGGTTAAAGAGAAAGTGCCGTTCTCTGAGATCCCGAATTTGATGCAGGTCACCCTACGAATTGAGAAAGAACTGGGCGAGAACGGCCGACTACTTTTGCGTTATTCGGGAACCGAGGCACTGGCACGAATCATGATTGAAGGTCGGAGCCAGTCCGAGATAGAAGCATACGCGGACGAGTTAGCACGACTGATTCGAGATGCGATCGGAAACGATTGACCGCTGGTACATTTCTACATAGTTGGTTGGAAAAATCTACACGGAAGATCGAAGAAGTCTGGCTTGGCTGTTGCCGTAACCCTCGAATTTTCTAAGAAAAATCAACGAGTCTTCATCAACTGGAAGCTACTTGCACGGCACACACGTTGCGATGTATATTGTGGGGCAAGAGAGACGGTTGGTGGATCCTCCGTCTCAAGTGGTTGCTGGGGTGAGGACAGTGACCACGAATATGAATGGGCGCGACGTACTCCCACGTTTGTCGCGCCCATTCGCTTTTCCCTTAACCCGTTTCCCAATCGACACAGATTCCGCGTGCTACAATCAAACTCCGCTGAGCTTCCCAGGAAGCGCATTCAGGACTTAACTCGCCAATAAAGTTGAATCCAGAGGAGTTTGAGGTCAGTGCATCGGGTGCGTGTTCGAACAACCGTGCGGGGCGATGAGTACGAAATCAAGATCGCTGCCAACGCGTTACGTGAGATTGGAACGGATGCACGGCGCTGGATCGGAGACGAAAGTCGCCGGGTTGCCGTCCTCTCCAACAACACAGTCTTCGGGTTCTACGGAGCAAGAGCGCTCCGTAGTTTGAAAGCCAGCAAATTCGATGTGCTGGTGTTCCTCGTTCCTGATGGCGAGCGTCACAAGACTCTGGCCACTGCAGAACGAATACTCAATTTCCTAAGCGAGCACAAATTCGGGCGCACTGATGCCGTCGTTGCGCTAGGCGGTGGCGTCGCAGGAGACATCGCTGGATTCTCAGCCTCCGTTTTCATGCGTGGAATTCCATTCATCTACGCGCCAACAACGCTGCTCTCGCAGATTGATGCGTCAGTCGGCGGGAAAACAGGAGTGAACCTGGAAACCGGAAAGAATCTAGTCGGCGCCTTTCATCAGCCCCGCGGTGTAGTTGCTGATCTCACCACGCTTGGGACTTTACCAAAACGTGAACTGATCGCCGGCTGTTGTGAGATGGTCAAGCAGGGCGCGCTTTCTGGAAAACAGCTCTTTCAGCAGACCGTAGATTTTCTGAAGGATCTGAATTCCGATCCGAACGCACTTGAATCTCCTGAACTTGAAAAGCTTGTTGCGGCCCAATGCACATTTAAGAAAAGCATAGTGGTCCAGGACGAGCGAGAATCAACGCGAAGGAACGATAGACGATCTCGAAA
Source organism: Acidobacteriota bacterium (assembly GCA_046726395.1). GTDB lineage: Bacteria > Acidobacteriota > Blastocatellia > Pyrinomonadales > Pyrinomonadaceae > PSRF01. The sequence continues at coordinate 9,526 of JBKPAL010000278.1, read as the reverse complement.
GATATTGAACTTTGGTCACACCATTGGGCATGCGCTTGAGTCGGTCACCGAGTATCGACGATACCGGCATGGTGAAGCCGTAGGAATTGGGATGATCGCAGCTGGTGAGATTTCTAAGAACCTGGGCATGCTCCCCGACGCCGAGTTGAAATCACTGATTGATGCAATACGAACGTGTGGTCCGCTACCACGATCGAATGACGTTCCGGTTGACGCTGTGCTCAATTCGGTTCGTAACGACAAGAAGAATGTTGCTGGTGACACGCAATGGGTGCTTTTGGAACGCATCGGCAAGCCTCGAATAGTTAGTGGAAAAGAAATCAGCTCCCAACTATTGAAACGTTCGGTGCGCGATGCGCTTCTTTCGGCTTCGACACTGAGGAATTAATCATGAGTGAACTATGTGCAAAAAATCAGCGTGGAGGGGCACGTTTCAATTTTCTGATTGTGATGGTTGTGATTGGCGGGTGTGTGCTGGCTGGTTACCGCTACATTCCAGTTGCCTACCAGGCCTATCTCTTCAAGGATTTCATGCAGCACAACGTGGATGCCGCAGTCGCACTCGGTCATAAACCGACCTGGGTCCACGACCAATTGGCAAAGGGTGCTCCTGAGTATGGCGTGCCACCGGATGCGGTGATTGAATCAGTACAACGCGAGAGTCGGATGGAAGTGCACGTCCAATACACGTTACCAATCGAATTTCCGGGCTACACTTATCAGTACGAATTTGATCACACTGCGCGTAGTGCTTCGTTTCTAATTGATAAGTAAACTCACTCCGTACGGCAAACAAAAAAGAGCGCGAGAACCCTAAATTCTCGCGCTCTTAGTTTTTGATTTGACGATTATCTTTGCGCGCCGTCGAGAAATGCCTTCAGCTTTCTTGAGCGCGACGGGTGTCGCAGCTTGCGTAGTGCTTTGGCTTCAATCTGCCTGATGCGCTCACGAGTGACTGCAAAATGCTGACCTACTTCCTCGAGAGTATGTTCAGAACCGGTCGTGCCGAGACCGAAGCGCATCTTGATAACTTTCTCTTCGCGCGGAGTGAGCGTCGCTAGCACTTCATCGGTGATCTCTCGCAGATTGGATGCTACGACTGCGTCAGCTGGGTTGAGAATTGACTTGTCTTCAATGAAATCGCCAAGGTGCGAATCCTCTTCTTCTCCGATCGGGGTCTCCAACGATATTGGCTCCTGCGCAATCTTCAAAACCTTTCTAACTTTCGATACCGGGATGTCCATCTTCTTCGCTATCTCTTCACTCGTTGGTTCCCGCCCCAACTCCTGCACTAGAGCGCGCGACGTTCTTATGAGCTTATTGATCGTCTCGATCATGTGTACCGGAATGCGAATCGTCCTCGCCTGGTCAGCAATGGCGCGCGTGATCGCCTGACGAATCCACCACGTCGCGTAAGTGGAAAACTTATAACCACGACGCCACTCGAATTTGTCCACGGCTTTCATCAAGCCGATGTTTCCCTCTTGTATCAAGTCGAGGAATTGCAAACCGCGGTTCGTATATTTTTTGGCAATAGAAACGACTAAACGAAGATTAGCTTCGACGAGCTCTCGTTTGGCCTGACCTGTTTGCTGTTCTCCAATAACAATCGACTGTAAGGAACGCTTTATCTCGACTGTACTGATGTGCTGATCTATCTCGATCTGTTGCAGCTTCTTCTTCGCAGCTGAGATGCGGCGTTTGAATTCCTTCTGATCGTCCGGCTTGATCCGTTTCCGTCCTAGCTTCTCGGTAAAGTTCTCAATCTCCCGTTCCGCTTCACGGACTTCTTTCTGCACGCTTCGAATTGAGTTGATCAAGCGTTGTCGCGCACGTTCGGTCATATTCAAGCGCCCGATTTCCTGGGCGATCTCCAACCGAAGCCGTGCGACCTTCCGTCGCAGGCGCATCAACTTCTTGCTCTTCTTGCCGCGAGTGATCTTCTGTTCGGCTCGCAACTTCTCCCATTCCTTCAAACCCTGCCTGAAGAGCTTGCGAATGTTTAGAATTCCTTCGATAGTCCACGACCGATATTCTTCAGCCTTATCTTCATCACCAGTCAGTTCAGCCTGTTCCGAAAAATTGACGATCTCTCGGATACTGGCGGTTCCGGCTTCAAGCTCCTCGCCGATTTTGAGTAATTCCTTTACCGCGATAGGAGATCTGGCAATGGCCTTCTGTGTCTTGAGTTGGCCACGCTCGATTCGTTTCGCAATGGCAACTTCACCTTCGCGAGTGAGGAGCGGAACAACACCCATCTCTCGCAAATACAACCGGACGGGATCATTAGTCTTCTCGAGGGCACCTGCTGAAAGATCTAACTCAATATCTTCATCGAGCGACTCGTCGTCCTCATCAGGGACGACTGCAGCAGCCTGGGCCAACAACTGCTCGTCGGAATCGGCTACTGGAATATTTGAGCTGTCGAGTTTCTGCAGAACGTCCTCAATATCGTCAGGTGACACGACATTGTCCGGCAACTCGCGATTCAAGTCGTCAAAGGTGAGGTACTTCTTGTCACCGCCTAGTTCCAGCAGACGCTCCATGACGTCATCGCGGTCTTTATCTTCGATACTCACTTATCAGCTCCAATACAAATGCGATTCGAGTACGCAATAGATGCTGAATATTCTAAGAACGTTTCATGCGTGATTGCTTGCGGATCAACCAACTTAAGTTGCGGCCTGCATCGCGCCAGCGTTTGGAAGCAAAGAATTTCTCAGCCGGGACAAGTTAAGGTGTTCCAACGCAAGCCGATTCTGCAGTTCTACGTCTCCTTTTCGTTCCGCATCCGCAATTTCCGCACTTAGCTCTTTTATTCTTCGATCCACCGCCAACAAGCGCAAGGCGTCCACACATCGCTCCGCTAGACTCACACTATCTTCGCCCTTACTGTCTTCTGTAACTGATGACTCATACATTAGGAGACGGGGTAATAATTCAGTCGACAAGGAATCGTCTTTTAGCTTTTCGCGGAGAGTCTCGTATCCAACGCCGATTCCCTCATGCTCTAGCTCAAGAAGCGCGTTAAAGAGGTTCGCTGTCGCTAGTTCAGTGTAATCATCAGTGTTGAGACGCGGCAGAATGAGACGACGCAAAGACTCATCGGCTAAAAGAAGTTCGAGTAGGCGTTCCTCTGCGACTGTTGGTTTTGTATAGCTGCGTCGAATCAGTGCGTCGCCAACGTTGTTCTGTTCTATTCCGCCGGGTTTGACTAATTGCCAGAGTTCGCGTCGCAAACTAGCATCGGTGACACGCAACGAGTCCATCGCAATATCGAAGTACTCCCGCTTTTGCAGCCGGCTGCGGACGGCACGTATATACGGCAGGACTGCGTCAACCGCTTCAGCTTTGTCAGCCGGTCGATGAAGATTGCGATCGCGTAAAGCTTGATCGATCACGAATTGTATGTGGGGTTGTGCCTCTCCACGGCGACGTTGATACTCTGCTGCCCCAAACCTTCTAATGAACTCATCCGGATCTGAGTTGTCCGGAAGAACCAGGACTTTAACCTCAAGTTCTTCTGCTAAGAGCATCTCGATCGCTCTCTTAGCTGCTTGAACTCCCGCTTCGTCCCCATCATAGTTGACCACAACTTTCCGCGCAAACCGGCCTAATAGCTTGATTTGGTCTGTGGTAAGTGCGGTTCCCAAACTCGCCACAATGTTTCTTATACCGAACTGATACGGGATGATTAAATCGAGAAAGCCTTCGACGAGAATCGCATGTTCCTTCTGGCGAATATCGTTGCGCGTTAAGTTCAGACCAAAAAGATGCCGTCCCTTGATGTATGCAGCCGTTTCAGGCGAGTTTATGTATTTCGCGTTGTCATCAGCTTTCAAAGCACGTCCCCCGAATGCAATGGGACGGCCCTGTACGTCCATTACAGGAAACATCAAGCGACCGCGGAATCGATCGTAGGATCCTCCCTCTTCCTTTATGACTACCAGGCCACTACGTTCGATCTGAAATGAACTTGCACCCTGGCGTTTCAAATAAGACGACAACGCGTCCCAACTATCGGGCGAATAGCCGAGACGAAAGGTGCTGCGAGTCTCATCAGTAAGTTCGCGACGACTTAGATACTCACGAGCAATTCTGACTTCTGCTCCGCCTTCTGTTAACTGCTGCTCCCACCAATCAAGTGCCCACTTGTTGAGCTGTAGAACATCGTCGATCTCTTGCCGCTTTGCTACGAAGCGGGAGTCTTCAACAATCTGCGGCAGCGGCACACCGCTCTTTTCTGCCACTATCTTGATAGCTTCGGGAAAGGCCACTCGCTCCATCTCCATTATGAAATTGAAGACAGAGCCACCCTTGTGACACCCGAAACAGAAGAAGATCTCTTTGGACGGACTGACTGAAAAAGAGGGAGTTTTCTCTTTATGAAAAGGGCAACATGCCATCCAGTTTGCGCCCTTCTTTTTGAGAGTAACGTAGTCCTGAATGATCCGAACGATGTCCGCTTGTCGTCGGAGATCATCGATGAAGGTTTGGGGGTAACGCATTTTTTAGAAGGGTCTGAGTCGGGTAATTACCGTATGACGATCTCTATAGTGTTTGAATCCATCTCACCTTGCCAAAGTTGGTCGGCATTAGCCAAAGTTGGCTCATCGTGGAAGAAGACGTTAACGAAAACGCGATACTTGTCTGGGGTATTTCCGAATTGGGCGTTTCGCTTCCCATTGATCACTTGAAAATTGTTAAGTGCGAGAGTAACGGCTCGTGACTCTCCCGGTCCAAGGAGGCTGAGTCTGGTAGAGTAGAGCAGATCCTCATCGAGCTGTGGTCGCGGATCTCCCAACCTGTATTGGTTCGCATTAAATCTCCAGAAGCTTTTTTCATATCCGTCGTCGGCAGCAGGTACTGGGCAGAGTACCGGAACGGTTCCAACATTTCGCATCGTAGCTTCGATTAGGATCGGCTCTCCCACCCGGTTCTCGTCACTGAGCGATCGCAATTTAACTTGTAGGCCATGTACTGGCGTAAGCCAAACGTCGATGCCGAAAGATTCGCTGGGGATTGAGACTTCATCTCCGCAAGTAGCCTTAATCTGATACTGATTTTCAGGTTTAGCATCCCCGCTTAGGAAGTCACTCGGAAGAGTGCTCGCACCAAAACGAAGGTAGTCATTGTTCCCGATAGTCTTTGGTTGAGTCATTGAAACAGGGCCAAGAGCGAATTGCTTGATCAGAGTATCGCCCTGCCAGACCTGAAATCTTTGTCCCCATCCTTCAAAAGAACATTTCGTGGATTGAGAATCCTTATCGCTACGCCTGAAGATCGAAAATCCGATTGCTTCATCGCCGTAGAACATTGGCTTCTTCTGATCTAGCTCAACATAGAACTCTGGCCTCGAAACAGATGAACGTTCGGAACTTTGCGAAGCTGCATTAGAGGCTGACAGTAATAAGCATCCGATGCTCAGCAACAAAACTCTCCACAAATGTTCTACCGTCAAACGCATGAAGCTCAGGCTCGCAACTCAACTACGGTTGCACCTGCGCCACCTTGATTCGGCGGCGCTGGTTGAAAACGTTCCACGTGAGGATGCTCGGACAGAAAATCACTGATTGCACGACGCAGCGCGCCAGTACCATGACCGTGAACAATCCGGACCTCACTAAAACTATTTAGGAAAGCCTCATCAAGGAATTTATCCACCGCATCGACTGCCTCATCAGTAGTTCGTCCAATCACGTTCAACTCAGCTCGCGCGGCTTCGTTCGCAGTCTTTGCTTGTACTTCCACCCTCCGAGTGGGCGTAAGCTTGCTGAAACGACCTCCTTCAGGTTTCTGGGGCACAGCTTCAACCAGCTCGAGGTTTTCCAGCTTCTCCCTTAACCGAACAGATTTGACTCTTACCTCTGCCTCACCACCCTTTACCTGATCAACGATTCCAACCGATCCAAAGGATCGCAACCTGACCTTGTCACCGGGAACTATCTCACGGCCGGTTATCGGTCGGTAGTGCTCACCGCGAACCGAAGTTTCCTCGACGACCTTGGTTACAGGCTTGCCACCTCTTAAGACCTGCACGCTACGGGCGGGCGCATCGGAGCTCTCTTTGGAACGAGCTGCACTTGCAGCGTTGTAAGCTTCGCGTTTCAGCTCTGCAGCTCGCTTCTGTGCCTCGCGTTCGACTTTCAACCGATCGGCTTGTTCCTCAACGGCCTCGATCAACTGCTTCGCTCGTTCATCGAATCGAGTGCTCGCCTGCTCTAGTTCACGCTGGAAATCATTCTGGCGCTGAGCCTCACGCTTAGCAGCGTCTTTTTCCAATGAAGCAAACTTCTCAGCTACAGCTGCTCGCTCCTCCTCCAAAGCTATTCTCAGAGACCTCGCTTCATCGGCTTCACGTTTTATTCGACTGAGATACTCTGCTGCCTGGCGTGATGAATCTTTGACCCGCGTCAAAGCCTGATCGACGATCTGGTTCGGCACACCGAAGCGACGTGCGATCTCCAAACCTGACGATGCGCCGGCCACGCCGACGATCAATCGATATGTTGGTTTGAGCGTTTTCTCGTCGAACTCCACACTTGCGTTTAGAACACCACCTTCATTGGCTGCATACATTTTCAAGCCGCTGTAATGAGTCGTTGCTATTACCTGGGCTGCACAGGCTTTGCGAAAGTGATCGACGACAACGATACCCAAAGCCGATCCCTCTTCAGGATCCGTACCGGTTCCAACTTCATCTAACAAAACTAACGCCGGAGCCTCGCACAGTTTCATCATCTGGGAAATGTTTGAGATGTGCGAAGTGAAGGTGGATAGGTTGGCTGCGAGAGATTGATGATCGCCTATGTCGGCGAGAATAGTTTTGTAGAACGGAATGGTGGCGGCCTTTGCTGGCACAGGCAATCCCGAAAGACCCATCAACGACAGCAAGCCTGCAGTTTTTAATACAACCGTCTTGCCGCCCGCATTCGCGCCGGAAATAACCATCGAGTCATGATCATTATTGAGCGAGAGAGAGACAGGTACCACTTCTCCACCTGAAGCTCGCAAATTCTCTTCGAGCAACGGATGACGCGCTTCGGATAATTCAAATAGTTGAGCCGGTGTTCCCGCATGACCGGCAATTTGAGGAATGACACAGCGGAAGCGTTGATGAAAGATTGCTTTTGCGTTTATGAAATCGAGCTCGGCAGCCGCTGCCGCCGCCATTTTGATTCCCGGAAGGTTGGCACGAAGTTCCTCCGTCAGTGAGAAAAGAATCCGGGCAATCTCACGCTGTTCCAACTCGCGCAGAGTCTGCAATTCGTTGTTAGCTTCGACCGTCTCCATCGGCTCAACGAAAGCTGTGGCACCAGAGGAGGAATAGCCGTGGGCGACACCCTGAATGCGCGCTCGATGATCTGCTTTAATAGGGATTACAAAACGATCGTTCCGAATAGTCACCAGCTCGTCCTGGACCGCATCTTCGGAACGCTTCATCAGGCTCTCAAGTGACCGCGTGATGCTCGAGCGCAGACGCGTAATGTCGTGACGGATACGCGCTAATTCCGGACTGGCGCGATCGTCCAACTCTCCACTTGGAAATATCTTCCCTGAGATTCGCGCAGCGAGGCTGTTCAGTTCTCGCGGAAGGTCTGCAACTATTTCCCACAATGCAGGCGACTCATCTCTTTCCGCGAGTATCGAAGCTCGCGCGGACATAACCTGTTCCGCAAGTCGAGCCATCTCAAGAATCGCGAGAGGCTCAAGAGTGGCGCCCTGAACTTTTAAGCGAGCGATTGCAGGAGAAGGATCGGCTAGTTCGCTGAACGTCCAGGAAACGCCGCGACTTCTAAGCTGAACGCACTGAGCTACGGCAGCGAGTGACTTGTCGAGCGCAGTTCGATCATCGATGGGAGCCAAGCTGTCAACTAAAGCCTGTCCCATCGGCGTTTGGGCGCCCTGTCTCACGAGCGCACGAACTTGATCGTATTCGAGGATTCTGAAGGCCTGGTCGTGCATTACACGGAAAAGCTGATTCGCGAAAAGCTTTAAGCAAAACTATTTTCATTTGGATTCTAACACTCGGACCTGTTTGGACAGGAAACGTGAAACACATTCAGCGTTCCTTCCCATTTGCTCTTCTCTGTGAACCTCTGTCTCTGTGTCTCGGTGGTTTTCTTTAGTATTGGATGGCGCTCAAGCAAAAGAGAACCACAAAGACACAGAGACACAGAGGTTCACAGAGAAAACGAATAGAACCAGGACTTCACTGCTCGTATGACAAGTCAAATCCATGCAAGCTAGAATGCCGTATATCCACCAAGTGAATCATTTGAAAGGAACCCGAGATGGATGAATTTGATCGTTATCGCGCGGAAATGAACGAGAAACTGCTGGGCAGCAATCATCTCGGAATCAAGCGGTTCTTTGCGCTCGACACACAAGCATACGAAGATGGCGTGCTCGATAAGCGGACGAAGGAGATGCTCGGGTTAGTTGCCTCGATTGTTTTACGTTGTGACGATTGCATTACGTACCACATCAAACAATGCGTCTCCGCAGGTATCACCCGCCCGGAAATTCTTGAGGTTTTCAACGTCGCGCTAGTCGTAGGTGGATCCATCACGATTCCTCATTTACGTCGCGCCATTGACAGGCTGGACCAGACCATCAGCAGCTCCGATGACAGTCAACATCACAGCCGCTAATCTGCAACGATTGCGACGCACTCGCTTTAAGGACCATGCTCATTGTTGTGCTGCCCTCAGCAAGACGCATCGAACCGTCCTCGCATTGTTCTTCATAAGCCTCTCTCTCGTAATAGTCTCTTTCACCATAACCGCGGTTTCATCTAAGGAAGTTCATATGTCGACACAGGAACGCTCGCGCGTCCGTGCCCCGGAGATTACCGGCGGACGCGGATGGCTGAATACTGACAAGCCTTTGTCACTCGCAGCTCTGAAAGGCAAGGTCGTACTTCTGGATTTCTGGACTTATGGCTGCATCAACTGCATCCACATTATTCCAGACCTGAAGAAGCTAGAGACAAAGTATGCGAATCAACTGGTTGTAATTGGCGTGCACTCCGCGAAGTTTGAGAACGAAAAGGACACTGAAAATATCCGGCGAATCATTCTGCGTTATGAGATCGAGCATCCGGTCTACAACGACGCCAATTTCAAGGTTTGGCAAAACTATGCAGTACGCGCTTGGCCGACACAGGTATTAATCGATCCGGCGGGTTATGTAATCGGCATTGTTGCTGGTGAGGGAAATTACCAAATACTTGATCAGGCCATCGCGAAGACGATCGAAGAGTTTCGCAAGCGCGGCGAACTGAACGAAGAACCCCTTAAGCTGAGCCTTGAACGCGCGAAGATTGGCGACTTACCACTTGCGTTTCCGGGAAAGGTCCTTGCCGATGCAGCTTCCGATAGGTTGTTTATTGCTGACTCAAATCACAACCGAATCGTCATAACAACACTCGACGGCAATCTGATCGACACAGTTGGAACCGGCGTCGCGGGAGCCGCGGACGGACCATTCGCGCAGGCGAGTTTCTTTCGGCCACAGGGAATGG
>JBKPAL010000277.1:0-3547 GCA_046726395.1 Acidobacteriota bacterium | reverse complement strand
GCTCACGATCATCGATAACGATACAGTGGACGCCACCACGAATCCTCTGGACACGCCGATGTTTTTCGTCAACCAACATTACTTCGATTTTCTTAACCGAGAACCTGATCCGGGCGGACTTGCTTATTGGACCAATGAGATTACGAGGTGCGGTACGGACCAGGCCTGCATTAACAGTCGACGCATCGGAGTATCAGCAGCGTTCTTTATAGAGACTGAGTTTCAAGAGGGCGGGAACTTCATCTATCGGCTTTACAAGGGATCACTGGGACGTCAGCCCAACTACAACGAGTTTACTCTTGATCGCAACAGGGTTGTGACTGGACCAGATCTGGAAGCGAACAAGACCGCGCTCGTTAATGAGTTTGTTACTCGTAATGAGTTCAAGCAGATCTATCCGGATGCTCTGACGAATTCACAGTTTGTGAACAAGCTTTTTGACACCGCCTTGCTGATCCCGTTTACAGTTGAGCGCCAGCAACAGATTGATGCGATGAATGGAGGAAAGACTCGAGCTCAAGTGGTTCGGGACGTTGTCGACATTCAGGCATTCAGGCTGCGCGAATTGAATCCGTCCTTCGTGCTGATGCAGTACTTCGGGTATTTGCGAAGAGATGCAGATCCAGGTGGTTACTCGTTCTGGTTGGACGTGCTGAACAATCGAGACCCGAATAACTATCGAGCGATGGTTTGTGCGTTTATCTCTTCACGTGAGTATCAGGAGCGATTTAGTCCAGTCGTGACAAGAAACGATCGGCAGTGTTCCACTCCATAGATATTCTTAATCAAATTCATACCGATCGGTCGACTGGTCTCTGCCGACTCTTCCGGCCTCAATCCTAGCTCTAAAGTAATTCTCTCCTCGGACTGGGCCACCAGCCATGCGCCGCAACAGACTGATCTGTCCTACGTGTGTCAAAGCGTCCGCGATAGGTCCCTGAAAAAGCTTTTCTGCGGGTGACCCAAGAGCCGCGTCTGAAGCTAAGTAGGAATCGAACGCTTCAAGGGCTTTGAAGAAGCGTGCGACTTCTTCTTCCCATGGCAATGGCGAAGACTCTTTGTAGGTGTATTCACCCTTCGCAGTGCAAAGAGCCCAATCCAGCAGGTCGCCTATGTGGGCCAGGATTTGTCCGGGCGTTCGAGTGGTCTCGTTAAGGCCGAACGACTCGAATGCTACCGGTGCGTTTTGCACAGCCTTTCCTCCACGATAAGCAAGCGTCGCGACAGTATGGCGTAGCAATTCGCGTTTATGATCGGTAGCTGTGGTTCTCGCGTCCATAATATGTCTCCATTAGTACCCTCGTTGAATCTTGAGTCTGGCTGATCGATCCATCCCTACCGCGTGATAGTACTGACCTCCAATCGTCAGTTGTCAATCGTCAATTGGCCGTTGCTCCCATTACGATCTCCTTTAACACAGTGCCGTCGGGGTCAAGTTGAATTGACGACGGACGTTCGTTAGATCGTAATTCTTGTACGGTTTCTTTTCCGGCTGGTTTCAATATCACCCGTTCCTTTCCAGATGCAGTAACGATATCCAACGGCACCCAGTTCGGAAAAGCAGGTTCAGGCTGCGTTTGCTTGAGCCTCAGCCGCAGCAGTTTGGTTTGCGCGTCCCAAGTCCACGAGGGTTGATAGATTGGATGGCCCGTACCGTAGATCCATCGTGCGAAAAACTCTTCGAGGTTTGTCTTTGACGCCTTCTCAAGAGTTATACGCAAATCGTTGCTTGTGGCATTACCGTCCTTGTGTTGCTGGTAGTAATCACGTAGGCCAGCGAAGAAAGCTTCATCTCCGAGTTGCGACCGCAGCATATGAAGAACCCAGGCGCCTTTCTGATAGTTGTTCGCATTTAGCAGCGCCATAAGATCCTCTGTTTCGCTGTCATGAATCGGAATCCGCGCCACTTTTTCAAACCTTATTGCGGTCGTCGCCGCGTCTTGCATGTAATCGCGAAAGGCTGCTTCTCCATCCGTGTGCTGCACCAGTAGCCCGGCAAAGTAAGTCGCAAAGCCTTCACTCAACCATAAATCGGACCATGATTCTTCGGTCACTGAGTCGCCAAACCACTGGTGTGCAATCTCATGCGCTACGAGCTCCACAAGATTGCTACGAATATTAAAAGTGCTGCTCATCGGCGTTCCGGAGATCGAATTGAAGATCGTACTGGCGAACACGATCGCCGACGAGTTCTCCATTCCGCCGAATTGTGTGTTGCCCACAATTAACGCCAGCTTTTCGTAAGGATAAGGTGCAACGTTGTGCGAAAAAAACTTCAGAGAGGGAGCGGCCGCCGAAAATCCTCGGTTGGCAGCTGCTGCGTCAGACTGCGGAACGTAATACGAGAGTTGTGTTATTTCAGACGCAGCGTCAATCTTTGTAAATTGGCCGGCAGCGAAAATCATGCAGTACGGAGGAATCGGCGTGGCTTCAGCGTAATTCCAGGTTCGAGTCATTCCGGAAGTGTTTACGACATTAACCAGCCGGCCATTCGCTACGACGAGTTGTTCTGAAGGTGCAGTTATCGAGAAGGCGACAGTTGCCTTTGCCGAAGGATGATCGAATGAAGGAATCCAGTGGTGCACTCTGTCTGGCCAGTTGTCGCCGATGACTGACGGTCGTCCGTCTTTATCGTTTGTCATTACCAGACCAGATTTTGGCTTGCCACGATAGTCGATACTGACGATTAGCTTTGTTCCGGCGCGGACAGCATTAGGGAGTTTCACGAGCAGGGTGCTACTCGACCTTGTAAATGGGGCGCGTCGTTTATCAACCGTAACTCCGTCGACGTTCAAATCACCAAAATCAAAATCGATGGTAGTCACCTTTGGCTTCAGAATGACGACGGTCACTTCAGTGCGCGCGCTGGTGAGCTCATTCAAGTCGTTACTCAATTGAATTTTTACGTTGTAGTGAGTCGGCTTCCATCCATCAATCTTACGTTCCTGACGAACGGCAAAAGCACTCGCTGGTAGAAGGAACAATTCGAGGATGATCGCTGCGAGCAGTCTCATGAAGATCCTAAAACAACTCTGAAAGTTTTCTCTTTCTTCTGACAGTAAGAACGATCCACGAAAATACACGAATCAACACAAAACGAATGCCTTTCGTGTTGATTGGTGTGATTTCGTGGATCGTATTGCTTTTGATCCGAGACCTGAATAATCGTTATCTAATTCCTAACATCAGCAACGCAGAACGATCGTGCACCTCCCTGTCGTCGGACTCCAGCCACCGCTGATAATGTCTGAGTTCGTCTTGAGTGACGGCGTGATTGCCGAGCTTAGCTGCGGGTGTTCTTTCAAAGGCTCGGTTCGTTAATGCCATGTGGGGAATTCTTACGCTCAACTGTTCTGGAGTAAGAAGCGATTTTTCCGCGGACTCAACGTCAGGAAACAAGTCTTCGTATGCGAGAAGATGCCAGACGGTGTCGGCACCTTGACCTTCGCTGGCTAGCACGCGCAGCAGGCCGAACCCGCTCTCCAACTGAAAAATCAGATCGTCACCTGGTACGAAGCCTTGAGTCATAGGATCGAAATGCTCGTGA
>JBKPAL010000276.1:0-19671 GCA_046726395.1 Acidobacteriota bacterium | reverse complement strand
GATCGCGTAAAGGCTGATGTCGAAAAGTTGCAAGCTGAGAATCCCGGCAAGCCGGTACCAATTGATCTAGTGACAACTTCCGGATCCGGACTCGATCCACACATTTCGCCGGCTGCTGCAGAGTTTCAGGTTCCGCGTGTCGCACGTGAGCGCGAAATGAGTGAAGCAGATTTGCGAAGTATCGTCGCTGCTCACACTGAAGGTCGGCAGTTCGGTTTTCTCGGCGAACTGAGAGTGAACGTGCTGGAACTTAATCTTGATTTGGATAACAAGAAACCAATGCCGAGCCATAGATGAACACGAATCATGAAAGCGGCGACTGCGACGAATGCTCGGCTCAGAGACTGACCGTTCGTGAGAATTTGACCACTGAGTTCATAGAATGGCTGTAGAACTGAAAAGAACATCGCCTGAAGCGCTGCTCGCCAAGCTCAAAGAAGGTGACAAGCCCACATTGCGCGTTTACATCGGCGCTGCTCCGGGCGTTGGCAAAACGTGGCAGATGCTTGAGGACGCTCATGCTCTCCAACGCGAGGGCGTCGATATAGTCATAGCGGTGCTCGAGACTCACGGTCGCGCAGAGACTGCCTCATTAGCCGAGGGCTTGGAACGTGTCCCCATGCGCCAGATCGAATATAAGAACGTCATCCTCGAAGAGATGGATTTGGATGCCGTTATAGCTCGTGACCCGCAGGTCGCGATCGTCGATGAGTTGGCCCATTCGGACGTTCCCGGATCGAAAAACCGGAAACGCTACGAGGACGTTCTTGAACTTCTCAACAACGGCATTTCGGTTATCACAGCAGTTAACATCCAGCACATCGAGTCGTTGAATGATGCCGTAGCTCGAACTACCGGCGTTCGTGTCCGCGAGACTGTGCCGGACTATTTCTTCAGGCGGGCCGACGAAGTAGTGAACGTTGATGTATCTGTAGAAACACTTCGCACGAGGCTCCGTCAAGGCAAGATCTACGGCGTCGAGAAGATCGAGCAGTCGCTCAATAATTTCTTCCGCAAAGGAAATCTATCGGCGCTGAGAGAACTGGCATTGCGACAAGTTGCACAGGACCAGGCCACCAAGGCGCATGACTATCGTGAACGCGAAGGTCTGAAACAGGCAGTCATTCCGGAAAAGGTCATGGTCGCAATGGCGTCTCGAGGAAGCGCTAAGAAGTTGTTGCGCACTGGGTCTCGGATCGCGGGGCGCCTCGCTTCCGACTGGTATGCAGTTTATGTCGAGACACCTCGTGAGGAAATGGGGCGAATCAAGCCTGAAGATTACGCCGCGCTACAAGAGAACATTCAGTTCGCCGTGAGTTTAGGCGCCAAGGTTGTGAAGCTAAAAGCACGTCGAGTGGCCGATGCTCTGATTGACTTCGCGCGTCGCGAAGGCATAACGCACGTAGTTTTCGGTCAGACATCACGCTCGCGTTGGGACATCTTGGTGCACGGTTCGATTATCAACCGTTTTCTTGATGAGGTGCGCGACGCTACTGTTCAAGTCGTACCACTCGAGCTGCCTGAGGACGGACACCGCGAGGTAATTGAGTAACGGTAAGTCAGTGAAAGAACAATGGGTTTAAGAACGAAGCTGCTCATTGGATATGCAATCTTTATCACCGCACTGATCCTGCTGGGTGTGTGGAGTGCCTGGCGGCTGCACGACATGGGCGAGGTGTCGCGACGTATCATTTCTGAGAACTACGATTCTGTTGTCGCGGCACAGGAGATGAAAGAAAGTCTGGAGCGTCAGGACTCTGCGGCCTTATTTGCCCTCCTCGGCGCTCGAGAGAAGGCGCTAACTCAACTTCGACAACATCGTGCGCGATTTGATGCAAATTTTCAGAAGGCAGCAAACAACATCACGGAGGTCGGCGAGTCGCAAGCAATAGACGAAATTCGCCGTGACCGCGATATCTATTATCAGAGATTCGATGCGTTCATAGTACGGGCCACCCCTGAAGATAACGAGCGTCAGGACAAGCGATCTTCGGATCAAATAGAAGCGCTTCGGACCGAATACTTCACGCAACTTGAACCGCAATTCAACAAGTTGCGAGCCGATTGCGAACATCTTTTGCAGCTGAACCAGCGCGCGATGCTTGCCAAGTCAGAAGCTGCGGCTGGGGTGGCCCAACTTTGGTTTTACCGCACGCTGTTGATTGCCGGCATTTTGGTAGCGACGGGGGTCGCGCTGGCGCTACTGCTGGCAAATCGGATCATTGGACCACTTCGTCAGCTCACTGAAAGCACCGCCAGGATCGCCGGCGGCGATCTGAATGCGAAAGTCACAGTCAGCTCTCGAGATGAAGTTGGAGTCCTGGCGGCTGAATACAATCGGATGGCTGAGCGCATCCGCCAACTCCGTAGCTCGGATATGGGTAAGTTGCTGGTTGCCCAACAGACCACCGAAGCGGCAATCGACTCTCTTTATGATCCGGTAATCGTTACTGATGCTGAGGGCCGTGTAACCAAATTGAATCCGGCAGCGGAAGAAATATTTGGTGCCGAAAAGGAGATCACAGGTAAGCATGTCGGCGAAGTTGCTCGCGATGAACGCATCGCCGGCGCGGTCGCCGAAGCCCTGGAGTCACAGCGGCCTGTCGCCGGAGAAGGAACGTCTTCAGTTTTGCCGCTAGCCGTCGACGGTTCGGAGAGAGCATTCCGGCTGCGTACGACACCGATGCGCGATAACCGCAAACATCTCGTGGGCGCCGTCACACTCCTCGAAGACATTACTCATCTGCGGGAGATCGATCGCCTTAAGTCCGAGTTCATAGCGACTGCGTCCCATGAACTACGCACTCCGTTAACAAGTGTGCAGATGGGAGTCTACCTACTGCTTGAAGGAGCGGTGGGCGAGTTGAATGAAAAACAAATAGAAGTACTAAGTGCTTGTCGAGAAGATTGCGATCGGCTGGATAAGTTGATGCGCGATCTGTTGGATCTGTCCAGAATTGAAGCAGGGGAGAGCAAGCCCACTCTTGAACCAGTCAGCACGAGAGAGTTGGTTAGTGCAGGAGTTGAAGAGTTGCGTCCGCAGGTTGAGTCGAAAGGACTGACTTTGAAACTTGAGGCGCCCGTCGATCTTCCTCTTGTGATGGTTGATCGATCACAAATTGAGCGAGTGTTAGCCAACCTCGTTGTCAATGCAATTCGCTACACCAATCAAGGTGAAATATTGATTAGTGCGGAACCACGAGGAAACTTTGTCGCGATCTCCGTTGTCGATACGGGGAGCGGGATTCCACAGGAATATCTGCCGCACATCTTTGACAAGTTTGTGCAAGTGCCCGGAGCCGCAACGGGGGGAGCAGGATTAGGGCTCGCGATCTCAAGGTTGATAGTTGAAGCCCATGGCGGACAGATTAGCGCTCAATCTGAACCGAATAAGGGATCGACGTTCACATTTACTCTGCCGATTGTTTCCACGAATCGACGCCTGGTTCTATCGGCGGCTGACCAACAAGAGTTGCAAAAGCTAACGGGAAGTAAACAAGCATTATGAGCAATCGAATACTGATAATTGATGATGAGTCGCACATCCGTCGCATGATGCGCTTAACGCTGGAGGCTGCGGGGTACGAGGTGGTTGAAGCGAGAGATGGCGAAGAGGGCCTGAGTGCCTATGACGGTGGTTCGAATTGGAGTGCGGTCGTTCTGGATCAACGGATGCCCGGAATGGACGGACTTGAAACATTGCGACAGCTCAAGAAAAGAGATCCAGCCGCTTCCGTGGTAATGGCAACGGCTTATGCTTCGATTGAACTCGCCGTAGATGCGATGAAGGCGGGCGCGACTGATTTTGTTCGAAAGCCCCTAACTCCAGACATGCTGCGCAATGCGGTACGAGCCGCAATCGCTAAACGAACTTCGAAGGAAACAGAACCCGTAACGCGTGCACACGACGATGTTGCCCGTCCGCTGATTGAAACAATAACAATGAATGGTTTCAAGATCCTCGATCCGGAAAATGGAGAGTGGCGTTTGCCGGATCAGAGACGGTTCGTTGTGATCAGTCCGACAGGCTCACGATCCGAAGTGGTGGTACGGATCGATGAGGAGGTTCTGTCTTACGTCCAACGTTTGACGGGAAGGGTTCTTCCTGTTGAAAGCGCTTTCTGGAGCTCACAGGCCCGGCGTTTGTTAAGCGATTTTCTTTGGGAGAAGGGCGAAGTCCCACCAATGGGGGTGCTTACTCTCAACGAAATTGGCCGGAATGAATTGGCCGCGGCCGAAGTATGGGTCGGGCCTTAAGGAGACGGAGGTCTGTGACGCTCAAAACTCGAAAGAGAACCGCAGCGCCGCAGCGTAATGAGCGTTAGTCCCCTCCCCGGACAAGGTATCTGCGCCCTACGTAAAGAGCCTGAAGTTTCAGGTCTCAGGACGTAATGGTTGACACCTGAAATTTGGGCTCTCTATACTAATTCCACCTCTCCTCTTTGCCCCTCGAACCCTCGACAACTTTGGTCCCGAAAGTAACTTTATCGGAGGGAACACTATGAACACTCGAATCAAGTGGTTAGCTGGAATAGCCTTAGGCGCTCTCTTCCTAGCGGGGACGTATTCCGACGCTTTTGCGCAAGGTCGCGGACGTGGCGGTGGCGGCGGTCGCGGGCAGGGCAATCCCAGCATGGGAAATCCTGGCGGTGGTAAACCAGATGGAATCGGAGTGGACCGAGGTATTGAACGGTCTTCAGAGAAATCCGGAGGAAACTCGGACCGAGGTCGCAGTAATGCGTCCGAACATTCGAACGGCAGATCTGATGCAGGAATCGAGCACGCACGGTTACGAAGCGAGAACGCACATCGTGCCGACGAAGACCTTCGTAAACATCCTGAGATGGCGAAGCGTTTGAAGACTACCGCGAACGATCTGCGAAGTGGATACCAGACGGCCTTACTGTCGAATCCAAACTTGAACTTTGGGCACTATGTCGCAGCTACAAGACTTGGTGCGAATCTGGGACGGCGCCATCCAGGTATCACGCGCGATGCGATCTTGGGTCAGCTAGCCCAAGGCAGTAGTATCGGCCGCGCGCTTCAGAATCTCGGGCTCAGCGACCATGAAGCAAATGACGCGCGGAAGCAGGCTGAAAGAGAAATAAAAGAGGCGCGAAAGAATAACTAGAGACAGCGCATGGGTTCGTTGACAGTACGGCTGACCAAAGGCTATGTCGGCCGTACTTGCCTTACCTAGCCGAGGTGAATTACCGCGTCTTGGCCACGAAAGAG
This sequence comes from Acidobacteriota bacterium, assembly GCA_046726395.1. Lineage (GTDB taxonomy): Bacteria > Acidobacteriota > Blastocatellia > Pyrinomonadales > Pyrinomonadaceae > PSRF01. The sequence goes on along the minus strand of JBKPAL010000276.1, from coordinate 14,436 downwards.
CTCTGACATATTCAGCCCTATCCTCACTGCCCCCACTCAATCGAATTGAATTGCTAAATTCTTAAGGAGGGCTGTCGTATGCTGGAGGAAATGTGGAACTCTTTCGTTCTGCTGATTCCTGTCTTCTTTTTGCTAACTCTAATTTTCGCTGCTGGGTTCTGCATTGGTCGAGTGAGTAAAAGAGAAAGATGAGTGCAAGTTCGTCTGTGACCTGATCGCCTAACTGGATCATTGGAGTTGACGACATGCCAAGCCGAAGATCATTTCTTGACAGGAGTGCTCACGGATGCGCCGCTTTAGGTTTCTGCCTGGAAGGGCGAAGTCACTTCCTCAAGTCCTGAAGCCAGCCTAAATTTGGACTCAATTCTGATATTACCCCCTGCACTCCGTGTAATCCCCGCGGCGACGGCTAGTTTCATGCCGTTAGAATCCATCAATTTGATTGTTGTGCCTCTGATTAACCCATGCTAACGTCGTTGATCCCGGCTATCTTCGAGCCTTTCTTCAAAGGCGGTGTGAACAATGCCGGGCTTTTCATATTCGATATCGACCAAAGCACCCAGCGGGAGACATGGATTTGCTGGTAAACCCGTTGTACTACAGCTTCCTTTCAAGCTGCTGGCGATCATCGGCACTTTCTGTTTTTCTGCCAACGCTCAAATCAGCTCCGACCCGATAGTACTCATCAGCGAAACAAATTCTACGCGGGCCATCGCAGTGGAATCTTCCACGTTTCTGAAAGAGCCGTTTGCTGTGCGTGCTCCTTTAGCTCCTGATGGGCGGCTCCGGGTGATGGTTATCGCGCTAAACTTGACGTTGCAGCCGCGTGAGGATATTTCCGCCATCACCGCCGACGCCGAGACCGGTGATCATCAGCATCATCAATTGCAGGTGGAATATGTTGGACCAATGCGCAGTCTGCCAACATTGAGTTCTGTCATCTTGCGTCTGAATGATGATCTTGAAGATGCAGGCGACGTGCTTGTGAGCTTGACGCTACACGATAGAAGAAGCAACCGGGTAAGAATTGGAATCGGCACTGTTGGAGGTGGACCACCTGATGATGTGGGAGCGGTTCCAACTCCATTTCCTATCAACGTGAGTTCAAATCGAGTACTGCAATTTGATGGTCAACCTAAATCCGTTGATTACTCCGACTTTTGGCCCTACTACACTGATCTCGGGCACTTCTTCTGGGAGTTTTGGGCAATGCCAGGCGCTAGCGACACGCCAATGTACCTATTATCAGATGGGTATGGAGGGCTGCATGCGCTCCTTTTTGGTTTTGGCGCCTTTGGTCTAAGTGAACCGGATCGGTATGAATTGACTGGGAATATGAATGACGGCATATCCGGAGGCGATCATATTTTTTACTTTGGAGGCGACCATGGACCAGCTATTGGTGAATGGGGACATTTCGCAGTCGGTTGGGATGGTCGGAACATAATCACGTACTTCAACGGTGTTCCGGTAGGAAAGACGCCGTATGCGCGACCGCGTCAGTCGGCAGGACCTATCAATGGCTCCGGACGATTGTTTATAGGGGGTTCGGATCATCTAAATTTCAACGGACGAATGGCCCAGGTGCGCGGTTATGAAGGAAGCAATCCGCGCGAGACGAACTCGGTCGATTCCGCATTCGCACCCCAGACAGTCTTTAGCCCTGACGGAAATTTGTTGAGTCACTTCTTTACTCCCGCAACAGTCGTTGATGACCTTTCGCGAGGATACCTTGACCGGTTGCATCCGGGCACTCCGCGCGGAACTGCGGCCGGCGCTTTGACACAGTGTGCCAGCTGTCCACCACCAGAATTCGTAATAGATCCAACTGCGCCAAACTTCGGTCAGAGTATCCCTTCGCAGCCAGTATCAGTCCCAACTCCAGTTCCCGCTCCGGCTGCCGCGTTGGTTTTCGATTCTTTTTCTCGAGCCAACTCGACGTACACGTTTGGGGGAAGAGGAGGCCTGGGTTTCACCGAAGGTGGAGTGGCTGGTCCACAACTTTGGCAAATGCAGGAAAGCGCAACTCAGCTAAAACCTTTCGGTCTACTTAATGGACGGGCTGTTCCGCTTGCCGATGACACAGCGATCTGTTGGATCACTACTGGAGCTACTGCGGCGAATCTGGATATACGGGTAGATCGAAAACCTGGTCGGTGGGGTAGTGGAACAAATACAGGGTTGAGTTTTCGTGTGTTCGATCAGGTCAACTACTTCTTTGCGTATACAAGCGACAGCTCGAGCGATCAGATTCTCACAGTAGGTTCCATCGTGAATGGCGCCCGCAACAACCTTGGTACCGCAACCGTACCTCCAAACTGGTCCACGCTTCGAGTTGTGACCCGTACCAGCGGCAGTATTCAAGTGTACATAGATAGCTCATTGGTGTTTTCAATTACGAACACCTCACTAGCATCTGCCACGAAGGCGGGGCTCTACAATAACTCCCGCGGCTTAGGGTTGGTTAACAGGTGGGATGACTTCAGAGTTTTTGACGCAGGCCCCTGATGTAAGCGTCAACGTGCTGCGATGTTGTACGCAGCCATCTCGTTCGCATTTCGCACCAGAAGTTTCCCGCCGGCAATCGCAGGATAATTCCAACTCTTTCCCTCGATTGCAGCGAAACGCGCCACTTCTGTGTGCTGATCTGGAATAGCCTTAACGAGTACAAGTTCGCCGGTATCGCTCAGCACGACTAAATGATCACCGGCCAAGATCACTTGTCCGTAGCCGTATCTACCACCCTTCCATTTGCGCTCGCCGCTGTTGACATCAACGCACGTGAGGATACCTTCGTCTAATCCGTAAACATATCCTCGATGAAGCACAGAGCTGTTGAACTTATTCTTCATCGAAGTGTTCTCCCAGATCGTCTTGGCAGAATACTGCTTTCCATCACCACTAATCTCAACCAGCGCTGCACCCTTGCCATAACCTGACGAGACGAAGAATCGATTCTTATCAACCATGATCGGCTGCGACACATTGATTCCCATATCGGTGTCCCAGGATTGGCTCCACAGTAACGAACCATTCTCAGGCGCAAGTCCGACTACTCGTGACGCAGTAACAACAATTATCTGACGACGTCCCGCTAAATTTACGAGCATCGGCGATACGTAACCTTGCTGATCACCCAGGGACTTCCACACTGGTGCGCCGGTGTTCTTGTTATAAGCAACGACTGATTTGTTCGAAGCTCCTCCTGGCAATACCACGACCTTGTCGTCGACGATTAAGGGCGAGGCTGCCATAGCCCACTGCAGATTCTGGGCTCCGTTGTCGCTGAGGATGTTCTTTCCCCAGATCACCGCACCCGTTTTTGCATCGAGGCAGCGCAGCTCACCCGTCGCACCCAGCGCATATATCTTTCCGTTGTCCCACGTCGGCGTCGCACGAGGACCGTCGCCAGTGCTGTCCGAGTACTCCGCGTTCCAACCCTGGGCCCAGATCTCTCGTCCAGTCTCCACGTCATAAGCCGTTACAACTTCCTGACGGCGCCTTTGCTCAATCGTATACGCGCGACCGTCGGCAACAACGAACGAAGCGTAGCCAACACCGACCGGTTGTTTCCAGATTGGTTTTAGACCATCCGCAGGCCATTGAGTTGTGACGGGCATCTCATCATAGCGTCCATCTCGATTGGGACCGCGAAAGTCGGTCCAATAGTTCCGTGTGGCATGCGCCGCATCGCCTTCTGGCGTAGATACAGTTGACGTACTCGCGGACGCCGATGGTTGAGCTGCGTTTGCATTATTAGCAGCAGCTTGTGGCGCGGTTGCGGATTGTGCAGATGACCCGTTCTGTTGCTGAGACCGATGTTGCTCAAGCTCTGCATAGTGAGCCTCGTTTGCGCTGGAGCGCTGCAGTGTCTGAAACAGTAGGACATATCCAGTGGTCAACAGGAGGATAGCTACAGTGCCAAGTACTTTTGTCATGGTCGACCAATCGCGACGGATCCACAGCAGGGCAAGACCAAGAGGAGGAATGACAAGAGTCGCAACGATAAGGCTAATTAGCGATCGATACCACGGAGCTGATTCTTGCGTTTCGAACATCTTTGTCACTCCTTTAATTTCGGTTCTAGCGAGGAACCTCCACCAACGATGCCCTATTCAGTGTTAACGTAGCTCAGTATCGGTTTGTTAACAATCAGACCTCGTTAGTTACCAATCGCATAAAGGTTCTTCTCGCCTCTGATAAAAATCCTGCCATTTGCGATTGCAGGAGACGCATACACGGGTTCACCGAGCGTGTTGGTTGCAATCACCTCATGTTTTGGTCCGGCTTTGATAATAAACGTCTCACCGTCTTCACTCGTCAGCAGTATCTTTCCCTCGAACGCCACTGGCGACGCCATGAATGTTGTTGATTTCGGCACCCGCGCACCTTCGTATTCCAACTTACCTGTCTTCGCATCCAGACATGTGATGCTGCCGTTACCCGTCATTAAGTAGATGTAGTCGCCATAGAGAATCGGCGATGGTACATAGGCTGTTCCCTTGTTGTAGGACCAGACCAACCTTGGCGTACCGGTAATGTCGCCCGTGCCGCCGGCTCGCAGCGCGAGTGCAATCTTCGCTGGATAGCCGGAGGTGACTACAACTAGATCTTCCGACACCACTGGAGATGGTACGGCGTTGCTCTCAAGACCTTTGTGCCGCCACAGTTCTTTCCCTGTCTTTGGATCGTAGGCCATGATTGCTTCAGCCGCTGCTGCCACGAGCTCGGTACCCCCGCTTGTGTGGACCAGCACTGGAGTGCTCCATGTTACGTCAACCTTTCGCGGTGCGCGCCAGACTTGTTTGCCCGTCTTTTTATCGAAGCCCGCGATGAACGACTGACCACCGCTTTCGTCGCACTGCATGATCACGAGGTCACCAAAGAGTATTGGCGATACGCCGTATCCGACGCTGGCTGTACCAAGCTTACCGAGATCTTGTTTCCACAAAAGCTTGCCGTTGTAGTCGTAGGCATAAAGGCCTTCGGTACCAAAAAAAGCAAAGACATACTTCCCATCGGTGGCCGGAGTTGAAGACGCAAAGCTCGCTTTCTTGTGGCGGCTGTCGTGCACTGGCCCTTCATACGCAACCCGTTCCCACAGTACTTTGCCTGTATCTCGGTCCAGGCAGATCACTTTGAATGTGTGCTTGAAATCAGCGCCCACGGCATCAGGGTGAACGAAATCTGTGCCGTCAAGCAGCTTGTGAGTTACGCCCGGCGTCCGTCCGGGAATTGCGTCGCCATCGAGTGCGGTGGTTAGAAAGATTCTCGTGCCCCAAACGATGGGCGATGAATGACCGCGTCCGGATATTGGAGTCTTCCACTTAATGTTCTTAGACCCGCTCCATTCGCTGGGCAGGCCTGTTTCAGCTGAGACTCCCTGTCCATCTGGCCCACGCCATTGCGGCCAATTACCCGGGGTCTTGGCACTTGATGCAAAGGCGATAATTACTAAAAGAAGTGCCGAAGATAAAAGAGTTCGAACTTCGGATTTACTGGTCACGATACCTTTCCCTTGATCATCTACAGATTCACCAAAACTCGGTTCTAGTCTTTTGGCTATTTCAATCTGTGAAGCTGTGGATGACGCGCTCTTAGTTTCCTATAGCGTAAAGATTCTTTTCGCCGCGGATAAAAATCCTTTCATCAGCGAGCGCTGGTGAAGCGTAGACGGGTTCACCGATCGAATTTGTTCCGAGAATCTCATGCGTTGGTCCAGCCTTGATAATGAACGTGTCGCCGTCTTCACTTGTGAGTAGGATCTTGTTGTCAAAAGCGACGGGCGAGGCGGTAAACGTTGCTGGGATCGGAATTCGGCCGCCTTCATATTTCACTGTGCCCGTTTTCGCATCAAGACACGTGAGAATGCCTCGATCAGTTGTGAGATATAAATACTCACCATAGAGAATCGGTGAGGGCACGTATGCCGTTCCTTTGGAGTACTTCCATGCCACTGCCTCGGCAAGATCGCCTGCGCCGCCGAGATTGATCGCCATCGCAATCTTCGCGGGAAAACCAGCGGCGACGAAAACCATTTCAGAATTAGCTACGGGAGAGGGGATTGCATTGCTATCAACTCCCTTGTGTCGCCACAACTCCTTACCTGTAGCCGGGTCATACGCGATGATCGCTTCAGTACCACTGGCAATCACTTCTGCTCGTTTTGCGGTACGAACCAGCAGAGGAGTGGACCAACTGACCTGAACCTGTCGCGGAGTCTTCCAGACTTGCTTTCCGGTTTTCTTGTCGAGGGCCGCGATGAACGAACCCGCACCGTTTTCTTCATCGCACTGAACCAACACCAGATTCTCGTAAAGTATTGGAGAGGTTCCCGTACCCATACCGACAGTGCCGAGCTTTCCTAAGTCGGCTTTCCACGCGAGCTTTCCTTTCATGTCGTACGCATACAGCCCCTCACTGCCAAAGAATGCGTAGACTAGTTTCCCGTCGGTAGTTGGCGTAGACGCTGCGTAGGAGCTCTTACGATGTCGGTCGTCGTACGGTGTACCTTGAAATGCGATTTGTTCCCAGAGGATCTTGCCCGTTTCACGATCGACGCAGATCAGCTTGAATGTGTGTTGACGATTCGCGCCGACGCTATCCGGATGCACGAACTCTTTATCGCCGTTCATGTGTTTGGGAGCTTTCGCACCGGGCACCAACTCGCCTTCAATTGCTGTTGTCAGGAAGATGCGGTTTCCCCAAACGATTGGTGAGGAATGGCCCCTGCCTGCGATCGGCGTCTTCCATTTGATGTTCTTGCCAACGCCCCACTGAGTGGGCAAGTTCTTCTCGTCGGATACTCCCATGCCTGAAGGTCCTCTCCACTGAGGCCAGTTGGCCGCTAAGGATGAGACATTTAGCAAAAGAATGGTTGAGATGATTGCTGTCGCGATGCTGATGCGCACAAATAATTTCATGACTTCAGTTCCTCAATGAGATGCGGTTTTTACTTAGATCCTTTTCCCTGACGAAGAGAACGATCCACGAATTACACGAACTTTCACTAACTGCCAACATCTTCGTGGTGCGGATCGTTCTGATTTTCGCGGTTCGTTATTTGTTCTTTGCTGTCGTGCCGTCACCGAACGCAAAGACATGGTTATGTGCGCGGATGATCACCAGTCCATCCGAGATTGCAGGCGTAGCCATCATCACTTCGCCGACACGGTTCGTAGCAAGCAACTCATACTTCGGACCGGCCTTAACAACGAACACCTCGCCGTCCTCGCTCGACAAATAGATTTTTCCATCTGCTGCGACCGGTGAAGCGGTAAACGCGCCGCCCTTTCCCCCTAATCGCTCCTGATAAATTCTTTCGCCAGTTTTAGCGTTGTAAGCGGTAAGCACTCCCTGATTCGAGCATGTGTAAAGCAGATCACCATACACGACTGGTGTCGGCATATATGGACCGCCGCGCGTTTTGCTCCACGCGATGAACTGTGAAGACTCTTTGCCGTCTTTAAGTGTGATATCTCCCGACGCACCAAGCCGAATCGCGTAAATTGGCTGAATAGGACGATAGCCGCTCGTGACATAGATCAAATCGTGCGCAACTATCGGAGTTGGCGTCGTGACTTCCGAATTGGGTGTAAGGCGCCACAGCTCGGTGCCGGTCCTCGGATCATAACCGCGTATAGCTCTCGAACCGTTAGCAATGAGCTCTGCCCGAGTCTTCCCCTCATAAACGGTTGGAGTACCCCACGAAGATATTTCTTCGCGCGAAGTCTTCCAAACGAGCTTTCCGTTTTTGATGTTGTAAGCGGCAATGAAGGAGTTCTTCTGAATGTCGGCCTGAACAATCACCAGATCGCGATAAATAATCGGAGAGCTTCCATGTTCCCATTGGTAATCCGGGTCATAGAACCAACCTGAATCAAGCAGACCGAGGTCTTGTTTCCACAGAAGTTTTCCGTCCAGGTTGTAGGCATAGAGACCGTGTGAACCAAAGAGAGCGATCAGATATTTGCCGTCTGTTGCAGGTGTTGAGTCTGAGTGTGTTGACTTGGGATGACGTTTTACTTTGGGCACTCCGTCATAAGCAGTTCTTTCCCAGAGAACCTTTCCTGTCTGTTTGTCGAGCGCAAAGACCTTCCAAGTGTGTCTCGGATCATCCTTAACTGGAGCAACGTCGCCGTATAGACCATAACGGGTTTCATCTTTAGCGGCGGTAGTGACTGCAGTGGTAACGAAAACCTTGTTTCCCCAAACTACAGGACTGGAATGGCCTAGTCCCGGTATCTTTGTTTTCCATCGAGTATTCTCAAGCTTCTCACCGTCCCAAGTAACAGCCGAATGTCCTTCCGCTACACCCGACGCTCCCGGTCCACGAAATTGAGGCCAGTTCTGCGCGTGAGCATTAACAACGAAAGCGACGAAGATGAGGACAAGAACAACAGTGGTTCTTTTCATTGTGCAGACCTCAGGAGTGACTTTTTTTAGCAGCGATCCCGCGTGCAGAAACAGCAGCTGCTTACTCGATCTTCTTAAACACGTTATTGTTTTGACCTTGTTTCAGCGTGAAGCTCGCTACCTTACCGGCTTCACTGTTGAACGTGATCGTGAGGCCTTGAAATGCGACAGGCCTGAAAACCGTTTTCTCGAGGGCCATTAACGGATAGCCTTGCCCCCCGAGTGTCGCTACCAGTTTTCCTTCCTTTACTGCAACAACTACGTCGGCGCCTTGTTCGGGTTTATATCTGCCCGCATAAGTTGCGAGCGTTGCCGCATCCACTTCCAGCGGTGGTTGTGCTCCAGATTTTTTCAAGAGCTCGGCTATTTCTGCTTTTTCTTTATCGGCGAGTGCAGCCACAAGGCCCGCAGTGAGCGTTTCGGACTTCGCCCCACCTTTTTCAAGAGCAATACGAACTAGAGCCACATTGTTCTTGTCTACTGCAGTTACCAACACGTCGTCGACGCTACTCGCGTCTTTTTCGAGTAAAGCTCGGACGACGTCCACATGTTGCTGGTCGAGAGCCCAGGTCATTGCAGTAGCTCCGTAGAATGTGTCCTTAACACCTGCATCAGCACCGCGAGCGAGCAGAACCTTTACAACTTCGGTGTTACCCCGTTCTGCCGCCTTAAACAAAGCAGTCGTGCCATAACGGAATTTGGCATTCACGTCGGCGCCCTTGTCCAAGAGTGCCGTAACTGCAGCCGCATCACCCTTACGTGCTGCTTCCCAAAGCTGATCATTTAACTCTTGTTTGGTGTTCTGTGGCGCGGAAGTAGTCGTCTGACAATGAGATCGCACCGAAAGGATGGCACGGCTCGAGGCCACGGTCGGCACTAGAGACATCGCCAGCAGAAGAAGGATTCTTTGATTGAGCTTCATTGAAACCTCTCCTCGCTTTTGGTAGTTCAGTGGTAGGTGGTAAATTCATCCCAACCAGTAGGATGTATGTAGAAGAGAAAAACCGAATCTCAGCAACTCGCGTTTACGTATTCTACATCTTTATTGTTGCAAGTCAGTACGCGTTTCTGCTTCAAATTTCTAAAATCCATCATCAACAGTGAAATCCAAAATGTCTAAACTTCTTTCCATTTATTCGTATGTCGCTATCGCACTGGCTGCTGTTCTTCTAGTACTGCCGGTGGGCGCAAGCGACTGGGCGGAATGGCGAGGACCCGCAAGGGATGGCATTTCGCACGAGACAAAGTTACCTGTGAAGTGGTCTCCGACGGGTGAGAACCTCGCATGGAAAGCACCTTACGGAGGGCGCTCAACTCCAGTTGTACTCGGCGATCATCTTTATCTGCAGAACACAGCTGGAAAGGGGGAGACCTTACAGGAACGAATAATGTGCTTGAATGCCGACACAGGAAAACTCCTGTGGGAGCATCGGTTCAACGTTTACCTGAGTGATGTTCCGCCACATCGCGTCGGCTGGGCATCTCCTGCCGCTGATCCAGCAACAGGGAATGTTTACGCATTCGGCGTCGGTGGGACACTGTTGGGATTTACCAAAGATGGAAAGGTTTTGTGGGAACGCTCACTCGGTGAAGATTTTGGATTGTTAACCACGCACGGTGGGCGCACCGTCTCGCCAATCATCGATGGAGATCTCGTAATTATCAGTGGCGTAACTTTCCAGTGGGGACAACACGCACGTGGCGCACACCGTTTCATCGCCTTTGATAAGCGCACGGGCGAGACCGTCTGGGTGAGTGCCCCCGGCGGACGACCGTACGACACGACGTACGCACCTCCGATCATTGCGAACGTAAACGGAACGCGGCTCTTGATTCAGGGTGCGAGCGACGGAGTGGTTCATGCGATCAAGCCGCAAACAGGTGAACCAGTCTGGCGATATGAGATCAGTAAGCGTGGCATTAATACTGGAGTCGTCGTGCACGGAACGACAGCAATCCTGACACACAGCGAGGAGAACCTCGATTCAAACGAGATGGGCATGGTGGTCGCGGTTGATGCGACCGCGAAGGGAGAGATCAAGAAGGAACAGATCAAGTGGCGGACGAATGGCTGGCAAGGTGGCTTCTCTTCGCCAGTGCTGGATGGTGATCGTTTTTATCAGGTTGATAACGGGGCCAATATCGCTGCGTTTGATGTAAACACAGGCAAGCAGGTCTGGCTTCAAAATCTTGGCACGATACAAAAGGCCTCACCTGTATTAGCCGATGGAAAGCTTTATGTAGGAACTGAGAATGGGAAGTTTTTCATCCTTGAGCCTTCAGCGACGGGCGTTAAGATCCTGGACGAGGACCAGCTCGGTACTGAACAACTACCGGAAGCGATCATAGCGTCAGTTGCGATTTCTAACGGTCGCGTTTTTCTGGTGAGCGACACGAACCTTTATTGCATCGGGAAGAAAGCAACGTCGCATCATTCTTCGTCTGCATCAGTCGAGAATGGTGCCAAAGCTACTGGTGAGCCCACGCACGTCCAGATGGTTCCGACGGAACTCATACTAAAACCGGGAGACTCGATGAACTTCCGTGTGCGACTCTTTGATGAACGCGGCAACTTTATCCGCGAAGAAAAAAGCGTGACCTGGTCACTGGACCAGCTGAAAGGAACTGTGACGGATGGCAAATTCACGGCGCAATCGGATGCGGTGGCCCAAGCTGGTCTTGTGAAGGCGACGGTTGGCAATCTAACAGGCTCTGCTAGCGTGCGTGTCTTTCCCCCATTGCCCTGGAGTGAGAACTTCGACAATGCTGCAGTCAATAGCATTCCGCCCAGCTGGGTAAACACAACACCTAAGTTCGTTGTGAGAGATGTTAATGGGAATAAGGTGCTGGTGAAGACTACTGAAGGTTCGTCGCTCGTGAGCCGCGCACGTGCCTACATGGGCCCATCTGATTTTGCTAACTACACAGTCGAAGCAGATGTTTCCGCCACGCAGAAGCGAAGGCAACAAGGCGATGCTGGAGTGATTGCGCAGCGGTACGTACTGACGCTTTACGGTAACAGTCAGATGTTGCACATTGAGCCTTGGCAACCCGAGACCGCTCGCACTGTTTCCATCCCGTATGCTTGGAAGCCCGACACGTGGTACCGGCTCAAACTTTCGGTGGAGACCCTGCCGGATGGAAAAGTAAGAGCCCGTGGAAAAGTCTGGCCCGTAGGTGAGAATGAACCAGCGGCATGGATGATTGAACGCGTAGATCCGATTCCTAATCGTCAGGGTGCGCCCGGTATCTTCGGTAATGCGCTTGCCGAGATTTATTTTGACAACTTGCGGGTGTACAAGAATCCCTAATCTCTCTGTGCGTTCTGGTTCGTGGTTCTGATGCTTGAATTTTCTATCGAATAACGAAACCACAGAGACAGGGAGACACGGCGACTGAGCCGCAACCAAACGGTGGCAACGGCTTGCCGCCGGGTGTGAGGCGCCGGCTTGCTGCACCGTTAACGCTCAATTTACTTTTGGGCTGCGTCCCCGGTCCGGGATCTGCCCTAAACTCTACGTGAGTGATTGAGCTCGCAATAGGGGCCGAGGCTGAACCAAGGGTATAGCCCAATTCAGAGTTAAAGGCTTACGGCGCGGCAAGCCGGTGCCTCACACCAGGCGGCAAGCCGTAACGAGAGAAACTTTCTCAAGAAAATAAGAATTTAAGAACTTGCTACACAAAGGACCCACAGAAAATATATAGGTCATCATGAAGAAAAATAATTCAGGACGCCAAATTCGCTACTCAATTCTAATTGTCACGGCTGCGGTCTCCATCGCTGCATTATGTGGAACAACGTTCTTATCCACGGTCAGCGCGTCTGATCCAGGGTCAGGCGATTGGCCCATGTGGGGAGGTACCGCTGACCGGAATATGATTTCGAATATGAAGGGACTTCCGACCACTTGGGACGTCAAAACCAAGAAGAACGTTAAGTGGGTCGCAGAACTTGGCTCACAAACCTACGGCAACGCTGTGGTCGCAGGAGGCCAAGTTTACGTCGGCACTAACAATGAAGGATTGAAGGATCCAAAGGTTACCGGAGACAAAGGTGTGTTGATGGCCTTTCGTGAGTCTGATGGCCAGTTCCTTTGGCAGATGGTCCACGACAAGTTAGCTGCAGGCCGCGTCAACGATTGGCCCTATCAGGGTGTCGCTTCGTCACCCCTCGTGATTGGTGATCGTGTCTACTATGTTTCGAATCGCGCTGAGCTGATGTGTCTCGACACGCAGGGATTTCGCGATAAAGAGAATGATGGTCCAGTAACCGATGAGAAGTTGACCGGAGAGTTTAATGCAGACGTTGTTTGGCGGTTTGACATGATTGAAGAGGTCGGCTCTTTACCTCACAACCTGGCAAACTCGTCTCCTGTCGCGTACGGCGATCTCATTTACGTCAGCACATCTAATGGCCAGGATGAAAGCCACGTCAACATTCCTTCGCCGAAAGCGCCAGCGATTATTGCGGTGAACAAGAACACCGGGAAACTAGTCTGGGAAGACAACTCGGTATTCGATCGAATCCTGCACGGTCAATGGAGCTCTCCCACAGTAGGCACCGTAGGCGGCGTGGTGCAGGTGATTCATGCACAGGGCGACGGATGGATTCGCGGATACGAGGCGTTAACCGGGAAGAAGCTTTGGGAGTTTGATTGCAATCCAAAGGACTCGGTGTGGCCCAAGACACGCAACGAGTTGATCTCAACGCCCGTCGTTTATGAGGACCGTGTCTACATTTCCAATGGACAGGATCCAGAACATGGCGAAGGTGTTGGTCACATGTACTGCATCGATGCGACCAAACGCGGTGACATCACTCAGACCGGATTAGTCTGGCACTTCGACAAGATCCGCCGTTCGATCTCAACCCCGGCAATCAAAGATGGAATCGTTTATCAGGCGGACTTCAGCGGCTTCCTTCATGCGTTGGATGCAAAGACCGGTCAGGTCTTTTGGACGCACGATCTGTTCGCGGCGGTGTGGGGATCGCCGATGCTGATCGACGGAAAGATCTACCTTGGCGATGAAGACGGAGATGTGGTCGTAATGCAGGAAGGGAAGACTAAGAAGGTGCTCGCCGAGATAAACATGGGCAGCTCTGTGTACTCCACAGCAGTGCCCGCACATGGCGTATTGTTTATCTCGAATCGTAATCAACTTTATGCATTGGCAGATACATCCCAGGCTAAATCTGCATCTCCTTAACTATCGAGAGAGCTCCTCACCAGCTTCAATGAAGAATTCAGTCTCTCCACTGTCGAGTTATTATCGTTAATCTTCGATGTTCGAGTTCAAGCTCTCAACGCGTTTGATTTCCGGCTGTGGTTCACTCGCGCGGCTGCATGATGTGGCGCGCGAGTTTGGGTTTCGCCGGTCATTGTTAGTGACTGATCGCGGGCTGGCTGCAACAGGATACGCCGATAAAGCCGCGCAGTTGTTGAGTGAGGCTGAAGTCGAAGTCTTTCGGTTCGATCAATTTGTTGAGCCTGACAGCGAGACGATCGAAAAAGGTCGACGAACGGTCGCATCCCTAGACATTGATTCGATCATAGGACTCGGTGGAGGAAGTTCCCTCGATTGTGCAAAAGGTATCAACTTCGTTCTGACGAATGGAGGTCGTATTCAGGACTACATCGGTTATGGAAAAGCGAAACACCCGATGTTGCCGATGATTGCCATTCCCACGACCGCAGGCACCGGTAGCGAGGTCCAGAGCTACGCCGTAGTTACTGATGCTCAGACACATGCAAAGATGGCGTGCGGCGATCCCAAGGCCGCATTCAAGTTGGCCATTCTCGATCCGGAACTGACAGTTTCACAACCGACAGACGTAACTGCCGCATCCGGTTTTGATGCCATAACTCATGCGGTCGAGACTTATGTAACAAAGCGCAGAACGCGGATCTCCCAAATGTTCTCTCGCGAAGCCTGGAAACTGTTGGATGGCAACTATGAACACGTCCTGGAAAACCCGAATGACCTCGCTGCACGCGAAGCAATGCAGATAGGAGCGTGCTT
>JBKPAL010000275.1:0-4764 GCA_046726395.1 Acidobacteriota bacterium | reverse complement strand
TTTGGAGCCTGCTCTCGATCCACATCACGGAACGACTGGATAAAGCGACTGGAAAACTGCGACGTGTAACTTCGGATGACGACGCGAAGCTGCTATTCCGTTTCGAGGATTCCCAACTCACAAAGGCTGCGACCGGCTTGGGTTCATTATCTGTGGTTGAATCTGGCAGTCATGAAAATCGAATGGAGATCTACGGCACGACTGGCGCACTCATGATTCAAGAAACGGGAGAGCTGTGGCATTCGCCGACTGGTTCTGGAAAATGGGAACCATGTCAGGTGCATCAGGATCCGATGGCGCCGGGAATGCGTCCGGCAAGTTGGTCCAGAGGTTTTGCGGCGCTCTCGTGCGCGATTGTTGAAGCACTCCGCAATGGAAAGACTACTGTTGAGGGTGCAGCGACATTTGAGGATGGTCTTCGAGTTCAACAGGTACTCGATGCGGCAAGGGAGTCAAGCAAGAGGGGTTGCTGGATGAATGTGGGGTGAGTCGAGGCTGAAGACAGATATCCTGAATAGCTGATCAGAGGTCCTGCCTTAGAGTACTTGGCAAAAATTGGCAGCTGAAGGTAACGAAACGGAGCGGGGGTAAACCGCACTTCCGGACCTAAGAGACTTTCAAACTTGTGTGGTTTGCTACCGCTGTTGAAAGCCTCTCCAAGCAGCGATCTCCACACTCAAGTTTGAAAGTCTCTTAGGTCCGGAAGTGCGGTCTACCCCCGCTCAAGGATCGAAGGGTTCCACTCTGAGTTTTACAAAGTCCTTGCCGTGTGGTGCTATTGTCTGACTTTTGAGGTAAAGCCCTGATGAGACTAGGCTCCGGCAGTACCTCCCGCACAGATTCAGCCTCCAACAATACAGTTCGTGTCGGTGTCGATACTGGCGGTACCTTCACCGATTTTGTTTTCGAGCTAAACCGGCAACTCCAAGTTTTCAAACTTCCTTCAACACCTCACGATCCATCTCTGGCGATCACTTCAGGTTTACAAAAAGTAGCAGAACTGACCAGTACGGGGTTGGAGTCTCTCGAAGTCGTTCACGGCACCACTGTGGGAACCAATGCGTTGCTCCAAAGACGAGGTTGTCGTGCGGCGTTGATCACGACGGCAGGCTTTGAAGATGTTCTCGCGATTGGTCGTCAGGCCAGACCGGAACTCTATAACCTTGATGTGGTCCGTCCTGAGCCAATCGTGGCTGACACTTTGCGATTCGGTGTCCGTGAAAGGATTGCAGCCACTGGGGAAGTGCTGCTCGCTCTTGATGATGCTGAAATTCAATCAGTGCTTTCAAAATTGAAAGACGCGGGCGTGGAAGCAGTGGCGATCTGTCTGCTCTTCTCGTTTGTTGCTCCGGAACACGAGCGGAAGATTGCCAATGCGCTTGCGACGTTGAACGTTCCGCTTTCAATTTCTCATCAGATCCTGCCGGAGTATCGAGAGTATGAACGTACGTCGACCGTTGCCATCAATGCATACCTGCAGCCTTTAATGGGTGAATATTTACGTCGCCTGGAGACACACGCTCCGCAATTGCGAGTCATGCAGTCTTCTGGAGGCATCATCTCTGCCGCGATGGCTGCGCAAGAACCGGTGCGCACAATTCTGTCTGGACCATCAGGCGGTGTAGTCGGTGCGATGCGTGTCGCTCACGCCGCCGGATTTCAAAACTTAATCACCTTTGATATGGGCGGAACATCCACAGACGTTGCACTCTGCGATCGGTCCGGGCTGCGTATGACTAACGAAGCACTGGTTGCAGATCTTCCCGTCGCTGTTCCTGTCCTCGACATTCATACGGTAGGTGCGGGAGGTGGTTCGATCGCGCGGGTTGATGAAGGTGGATCACTTCGCGTCGGTCCCGAATCTGCTGGCGCCGATCCTGGGCCAGCTTGTTACGGCAAATCTTTCTTGCCAACTGTCACTGATGCTCATCTTGTTCTGGGCCATTTGGCGGGTGATGGTCTACTCGGTGGTGAATTCAAGCTTGATGTGAAGCGAGCGGTAGAGGCGCTGGGCCGTCTCGCCGAAGACATGGGCAAGGCAGCACAACGGAACGTTCGTCTGGAGGAAGCTGCTCAAGGTGTTTTGTTAGTGGTCAACGCGAACATGGAGCGTGCGCTTCGCAAAATCTCCGTAGAGCGTGGCTATGATCCACGAGAATTTGTTTTGCTTCCATTCGGAGGTGCTGGAGGCCTTCATGCAGTTGACCTCGCTCGTTCTCTACAGATTCCAAGGATCATCCTGCCGCGTTCACCGGGTGCGTTGTCGGCGATTGGTGTGGTTGCTGCCGATGTGATCAAAGACCATAGCCGCACGGTGATGTTGGAAGTAGATAAAGATTTCGAGGTGAAAATCGAAAAGACATTCAGGCAGCTTGAGAAGAGTGCGCGTTCACTTCTGACTGAAGAAGGATTTCCGCTGAAGAACCAACGTCACGAGCGTCTGCTTGCCATGCGTTATAAGGGACAGTCTTTTGAGCTTGATATTAAAGCTTCAGGTAATGATGTTCGGCATGAGTTTCATCGGGCGCACAAAACGCGTTACGGATACGCGCATGAAGAGAATGTTATCGAGATTGTCAGCGTGCGCTTGCGGTCGAGTGGGCTTGTCAGTCCACTCGCACAGCCACGATTGCGAACAGGAAAGAGTTCTGCGCGGGCAAAAGCTCGCGAGTTCGTCATGGCTTATTTTGAGGGTCGAAAGCTCAGAACGGCGGTATATCAACGCGAGGCATTGAAGCCACGAATGAAGTTTCGGGGACCTGCCATTGTAGCTGAATATTCCGCGACAACTTTGATTCCAACGGGTGCTAAGGTGATCGTCGATTCTTTTGGAAACTTAATTATTGAAACGGCCCTACACAAGAGTCGGAACCCTCCCAGACTTGAGCGCGGGTAAACTGCCCTTCCGGACCTCGAGACTTTCACTCTTGATTGGATGAATGTACGTTGAAGGACTTTCAAGCACCAATTACCACTCAAGCTTGGAAGTCTCGAGGTCCGGAAGGGCGGTTTACCCCCGCTCATCAAACCTTTGATATTTGATGAGAGGTATTGGTGAGAAAGACAAATCAGAACTTCGATCCCACAACTCTCGAAATCTACCGAGCACTCTATACCTCCGTAGCAGAAGAGATGGGAATCGTGCTGCGTCGCACGGCTTTCTCACCTAACATCAAGGAACGGCGAGATTATTCCTGCGCAGTATTCGATCGCGAGGGCCACGTGATAGCCCAAGGTGATCACATGCCAGTGCATCTCGGCTCGATGCCAATGGCCGTCGCTGCTGCGCTTCAAGACGTCGACATCGAGCCGGGTGATGTCGTGGCTTTAAACGATCCATTCGCCGGCGGCACGCATCTTCCGGACGTGACACTGGTAATGCCAGTTGTGCTAACACAAGGAAAGAGCCAGCACACGATCTTTTATGTTGCCAATCGAGCTCACCATGCTGATATCGGTGGAGCTAATCCCGGATCCATGGGATTAGCTACCGACGTTTATGGTGAAGGCTTACGCATTCCCCCGATTCGCCTCGTCCGTAACAGAGAGATCGATGCAGACGTGATGCGGCTGTTGCTGGCGAATGTTCGCGGTCGCGTTGAGAGAGAAGCTGATTTTCAAGCGCAGATTGGATCATTAACGACCGGTGCTACACGGCTGCTAGAAATTGTTGCTCGACGCGGCGAACGTGAGGCCACTCTTTACGGAAAGCACCTGATTGCGTACTCCGCACGGTTGATGCGAGAAGCAATCAAGAGAATTCCGGACGGTACCTATGCCGCAGAAGACGTTTTAGATGACGATGGGATCAGTGAGGCAGAAATTCCCATTCGGGTTCGGATAACGATTAAAGCAGATCACGCGACAGTGGATTTTTCCGGGAGCGCATCGCAGGTTAGTGGATCAATCAATGCTGTTGAGGCGATAACAGTTTCAGCGGTTGCTTACGCCTTTCGTTGTTTGTTGGGACCCGATGTTCCGGCCAGTGCGGGTTTGATGGAGCCGATTGAAGTTATTGCTCCAACAGGAACAGTCATAAATGCGAAACATCCGGCATCCGTAGCCGGTGGCAATGTTGAGACGTCGCAGCGAACGGTGGATGTTGTCTTTCGAGCGCTCGCGAAGGCAATGCCGGATCGAATTCCCGCTGCGAGCCAGGGCACTATGAATAACCTGACGATCGGTGGCATCGATGTGCGACACGGAAGTGAGTTCTCTTATTACGAAACGATTGCCGGTGGAATGGGTTCACGACCAATTCGAGATGGTCTGAGTGCCGTGCATACTCACATGACGAACAGTCTGAACACACCTGCAGAAGCATTAGAGTACGCATATCCAATGCGTGTTCGAGAGTACTCGATAAGAAAAGGATCTGGTGGCGAGGGAGCACACAAAGGTGGCGATGGTGTGGTGCGAGAGATTGAGGTACTTGTGCCGGCGCGGATGTCGATGCTTTCCGATCGGAGAAAACATTCACCTTATGGGTTAGCAGGTGGAGGATCGGGCCAGGCTGGGAAGAACTCGATTATTCATGGCGAGAAGATTAGTTCTGTGGGGTCAAAAGGAAGTTGGAATCTTGCTGCGGGAGATCGCGTGCGTATCGAAACCCCTGGCGGCGGTGGCTGGGGACCGGCTGAAGGCTGAGAGCGCGCGGCTTTCGAGTGCGGTGGCAAGCGCAGCGCGACACCGCTTTGGATCGTAGTGTTGTGCTAGAGGGCATTAAGTAAGAGCTAAGATGGAATCCAAAGCGGTGTCGCGCTG
>JBKPAL010000274.1:0-4237 GCA_046726395.1 Acidobacteriota bacterium | reverse complement strand
TTGCGTTATGACCTAATCAAGTCTCGGTCAAAACACACGAACATCGAAAAGTCCGAAGACCAAAGACGAAATTTTGAAATTCGAAATTTAAAACTCGAAATCAATAAGAAAAGCTCAGGCAGTCGTGACTACCTGAGCCTTCCTCCATTTCAGCTTCGTGCGCGCTATTTTCCCTGCGACAGCTTGCCAATCAGCGTAAACAGCGGCAAATACATAGCAATAACGATCGCGCCTATCGTGATACCGAGGAACCCGATCAGAAGCGGTTCAATCAACGTGAGCAAATTCGCAATTGCGGCATCCACTTCCTGCTCATAAAAATCGGCTATCTTGCCCAACATCGCATCGAGTGCGCCCGTTTGCTCGCCGATACCAATCATCTGGGCGACCATGTTCGGGAATACCTCAGTAGCTTTTAACGGCTCGACAAAGCTTTCACCTCGCTCCACTCCGTTTCGAACTTTGATGATCGCTTCTTCGATGATTACGTTTCCAGCTGTTCGGGCCGTGATGTCCAACGATTGCAAGATTGGTACGCCAGAAGACAAAAGCGTGGAAAGGGTGCGTGAGAATCGAGCGACGGCAATTTTCCGCAAGATGTTTCCAAAGATTGGGAGCTTCAACATCAGCCGGTCGATGTTTTTACGTCCGTTTGGTGTCTTGTAGTAGTAGCGGATTGCAACGACGGTTCCGATTACTGACCCTAGAATCACAAGTCCGCCCCAGCCTGCCAGAAAGTTACTAATGCCAACGACTATTCGCGTCGGCAGGGGTAACTGCTCGCCAGGTCCCAAGAGACCCATGAAGATATTTTGAAACTGCGGAATTACCACGACCATGATCACAGCGACAGCAACAACCGCCATCGCAACGACTGCAGATGGGTAGATCAATGCGGAGATGATGTCCCGCTTCAGCTTGACGATCTTTTCAATGAACGTCGAAAGCCGTTGGAGGATCAAATCGAGAATACCGCCTGTTTCCCCGGCATCAACCATGTTGGAGTACAGTTGGTCGAACACTTTGGAATGGCGAGCCATCGCAGCAGCAAGCGTCGCGCCTTCTTCGACATCTTGTCGCACCTGCATCAGTGTCTGTTGAAAGAACTTGTTCTCCTGCTGTTGGGCCAAAATTTCGAGACACTGGACCAGGGGAAGTCCGGCGTCGATCATTACGGAAAACTGTCTAGTGAATATAGAAAGCTCTTTGGCTTTAACTTTCTTGCGCCCACCTATTTTGGGTATGCCGATCTCTCGGCCCTTTTCCTTAACCGAGGTTAACGTCACCTGTTCGCGTCGCAGAATCTGACGCAGAGCTTCGCGGTTCTCAGCGACCTTCTCGCCGACGACGACCTCGTTAAGTTTGTTGCGGCCCTTAAATACGTAAGTAGGCATTTTCTAAGAGCTCCAGAGAGAGTGTTTGTGATCCGCTAGACTGACGGACGACTTCCGATTGGGCGGGCCTGGGCGTAGGGACTGGCGTGTTTCCCGGCGTTTGGGTTTACTCCTGCGCCTCGGTCAATCAGTTCTCTTAATTCATCGACATTCGAAGAACGTTGTAGCGCGGTCTCCTGCGTAATAAGCCGTTTGTGATAGAGCGTCGCGAGCGCTTGGTTGAAAGTCTGCATTCCATACTTGTCCTGACCTGTCTGCATCATCGAGTAGATCTGGTGGACCTTGTCTTCGCGGATGAGGTTTCGAATTGCGGAGTTCGGAACCAAGATCTCGAGCGCCATCGCACGACCAGTCCCTTCGATTCGGGGCAGCAACGCCTGACAGAGGATGCCTTCGAGCACCAGGGAGAGTTGTGCGCGAACCTGTGCCTGCTGGTCTGCGGGAAACACATCGATAATGCGGTTGATGGTAGAGGCGGCCGAATTGGTATGAAGGGTTGCGAGGGTTAAGTGACCCGTTTCAGCAATGCGCAAGGCTGACTCGATCGTTTCGAGGTCGCGCATTTCACCGACGAGGACGACATCGGGATCCTGACGCAACGCGGTGCGCAGCGCATCAGCGAATCCATGAGTGTCGGCGTTTACTTCACGTTGATTGACGAGACAGTTCTTATGGTTGTGAAGAAACTCGATGGGGTCTTCGATAGTGAGAATGTGTTCGCGGCGATCCCGATTGATTTTGTCGATCATCGCTGCAAGCGTTGTTGATTTACCTGAACCGGTTGGTCCAGTGACGAGAATCAAACCTCTCGGCTTGTCGCAGAGTTGTTTGACGATCGTCGGCAACCCGAGCTCTTCGAAAGCTTTGATCTCATAAGGAATGGCGCGGAATACGCAACCGACTGCGCCACGCTGATTGAACAGGTTGGCGCGGAACCTACTCAATCCTTTGACGCCGAACGAGAAGTCGAGCTCAAGGTTCTCTTCGAAACGATGCTTTTGCGCGTCGGTGAGGACCGAGTACGCCAGCTGCTTGGTGTCAGCAGAGGTGAGTATCCGATAACCTTCGAGTGGTCGAAGGTGCCCGTCAACACGGATCTGCGGTGCCGATCCAGTGGTGATGTGAAGGTCTGAACCACCGAACTCCGAGAGCTTTCGGAGAAGTTCAGACAACGATATTTGCGGAGTACTCTCGTTCAGTGCCATTTAGACGCGCTCCTCGCGTAGATGCAGTACAACCAGTCTTCTGGAGGGGGCAAGTAGTTCGAAGAGGTGGAATTTACCGTTTGCTATTGACTGGCAATTTCGCCTGAAGCGTAGAGTGAAGCGATGAATCGTTCAGCTTCAATTGCCATGCTATCGGCAAATTCCGGCGGAGTATTGGTTGTCAGGCTGTAGACACGTCCCTTCACTTCAGTGAAATAGAAGTTCCAGGACTTCTCAGGCGAGCGTCCATCAGCGGGCGTTTGCGCAGTAACGACAAATACGCGATGGCCAGTCACTTCACGATCGAAGTCGTTGATGACCCAGCCACCTGCAGCGATCATTTTATCAATGACGATGCGGCGCAAGTCGGACAGCGCTACGCCGGAGAGCAGACGACGTTGCTCACGAGCAGTCAGGTAATTAGGAGTGGGTCGGCTCAATGCTACGACCGACAAAGCAGCGTGACCTGCTAGTGCACCTGGTCCATTCTCCTTGCGAAATCGGATTTCACCACGACTGCCAAACGGTTGACCCTTCCAACCGGGTTGCGAAGCTACGTCAACCGAAGTGGGTTCCGGTGTCGCGGTGATACGCGCAGCGAGAGCCGCGTAACTTGGCAACGCCGGCGGAAGCGGGGAATTACGATGGGCGGCTAACGCAGCAGCAGCCGCAGCGCGACGCTTACGCAACCGAGCGCGGTATCTTTTCCACCACGCACGGGAATGCCGGCGATAATGGCGGCCGCTATTCCTGGATGCGACAACTTGCCGAATTCCATGCGCAGTCGAACTGGCGATCGGAAGCATGACTCCGATAGACACCAAAATCAGCAACGCCAAAGTTATTCTTCTTAACATGTCAGTTCCTTCCTTACGCAACAGTCTCGCGGACGACTTCCTCGAGAGTAGTTAGTCCGTTACGAATCTTGTGAAGGCCGGATTCGCGCAGGGTAACCATGCCATCGTCAATGGCCTTTTTTCTGAGTTCCAGGGCAGAAGCTCCAATAAGGATCAGCTCGCGGATCTCGTCGCTAATCTCCATCACCTCGTAAAGACCGATGCGGCCTTTGTAGCCGGTGTTGTTGCAGGTTGCGCATCCCTTTCCTTTATAAGTCTTAAGTTTCTTCGCTTCGTCTGCAGCAAATCCGACTTCGACGAGTGCCTCAACAGGTGTGGGATGTTCACGCTTACAGTCTTTGCAGACGCGGCGAATGAGTCGCTGTGCCTGAATGAGATTAACGCTCGTAGCCACGAGAAAAGGTTCGATACCCATGTTCATCAAACGCGAAATGGTGGAGGGCGCGTCGTTTGTGTGCAGGGTGGAGAGTACGAGGTGGCCGGTCAATGCGGCTTTGATCGCAATCTCTGCAGTTTCAAAGTCACGAATCTCACCGACCAGAATGATGTTGGGGTCTTGTCGTAGAAATGCACGAAGGGCCGCTGCGAAGTTGAGACCGATCTGTTCCTTCATCTGCACCTGGTTGATTCCTACCAGGTTGAATTCGACCGGGTCTTCGGCCGTCATGATGTTGGTCTCAACAGTATTCAATGATTGCAGGGCGGAATATAGCGTGTTCGTCTTACCGCTTCCGGTGGGCCCGGTAACGAGGACCATTCCGTAAGGCTTTCCAATGTTGCG
>JBKPAL010000273.1:0-6201 GCA_046726395.1 Acidobacteriota bacterium | reverse complement strand
GAAAGATGAGACCAGCACTACCAAACGACGTACTCCATAATCCATTCAACAACCGATTCAACGATCCGGTCACAAGACGTCATGACGAGATGCAGGCGTCTGCCTACATGGACTGGCTGCGAGAGCGTAATCAGTGCGATCAGGGCCACTCCGAATCTGATTCTTCATCTGGGATCGCGAAACGAACTGCGGGCATTTCGGATGTGACTACTTCCTGGAATAGCGGAAGAATATTCCGCAGCTTATTCGCGCTATTCCTTGTCGTACTCGTTGTCGTGCTATTCCAAGTAGTTTGATGTTGGCGGTGCTTGTGGAGCCGCGCGCGAAACTAAACGATTCACTTGCCGCCTTCCGCGCCGGACCAGATCTCGTGTGCTTTCAGAATGTCGTCTGAAGCGAAGACTTCGCCCGCGATCGCTTCAGCGTGATCCGTAATCAGGTGCTCCAGGAATTGAGCAATGAACCTTCGTTGCTTTTCATTACATGCAGTCACTAAGCTGTTTCCGGCACCATCCTTAATCAAATGAAAAAGCATCTGGTCGAGATAGCTCTCACGAGGGTTGTCGATTGTATCCAGCGTGAGTCTAACGATGGCGGGCATGTAATAGATCAGGCCTTCAGGTGACGAAAAACAAAATGGATCCCAACCTGCATTGCCGAGTTGGTCCAAACCAATGGAGGCGACGTCGAATGCGAGGAGTGTCTGGTCGTGTTCGGCGCACTCACAGCAGTGTTGATAGTTTGTGAAGTGCTCCGGCTTAGGAACGTTGAAGATTACTCCGGCCTGCTGTTTCCAATTGATGTTCATGTGCAACCCGTCCGGATCTTCCTCAGCTCGCGCCAGTTGGACCGCGTAATTGAGTTTAGCATGCGGTCGCAACCGCCCTTCGGTTTTGAAAATGCGTTAAATACCAATGCCCTCCCGTCGTTAACTAGTGGGAGGGCATTGATCTCTTACTTCAGCTTAGCTGTCTTAATCAGCGGTTGAGTTACTTCAGCTCATCAAAAAAACTTCAGCTACTGCTTGTCATAGATAGCAGTGGTTTCCATCTTTTTTCCTTGGGCATCCATTGAGCTAGTGGTTACCGTGCGCGTCTTACCATCGGCGGAAACCATAACTCGTCCAGTGAGAGTAACCTTTCCATCTTTCTTGGCGGTGAACTCCACAGTGCGTTCATCAATCATCTTGTAAGACCGCATATCTGAAGTGGCGTCACCCGTCACGGCATAGTCCTTTCCGTCGAACTTTCCTGTCCACTCGTGGTGAACAGGTTTACCATCGCGGTCGACACCATCAACCGTGACCTTGATGTTGTCGCCTGCAGCTTCGTACACAACGGTATGGTTCTTCGGCGCGCCCGCGGCTAGCTTTGTCTTGGTCTCATTCAGTTTCCAGGTGCCCATGTGGGAGCTGCCCTGGGGAATACTTGCTGAGGCCACGATTGCTGCGACAAAGCATAGTCCTAGAGCCAATGTAATCGTTTTTAATTTCATGTCGTCCTCCAGTGAAAACCAATGTCGATTTTGGCCCGCATTCTATTTCTGTTCTTCGCGACTCGCAATCGTTAAAAGACCTGTTCCGTGGCTGTGTCCTTCTTACCCAGCTCGAACAATTCATGCCTCCTGACGATTCGAAAATCTTGAAACCAAGAAGTACAAGTGTTCCGTTGAGGGCTGCACAGACAAGCGTAAAACCCTCGGTTAAAGGGCACCTGCTATCGAAGTTGTAACAGGGCACAACCAGATTCCACGGAAGTGTTAGAGTCCACGCAATGCTTTCGAACATCAGACTCTCGAGACTAATTGAGAGCATCACACAAATTAGAGTTAGGATCACATAGACTATAGCGACGGTCGCACCCGGCAAGGATTTGTACTTCATTAAGCCGTATACGAAAACAGCTATGGCAACTGCAGAGATGAAGAGGTGCGTGTCAGGAAGCTAAATATTATTCCTTCACCGTGTAGGAAGAAGCCGAAGGTCATACGCAGTCTCCATTAACGAGTGGCTAGAGTGATCATTTTTGAATGTCGGTCTAATCCGATGATGAGAAAAACTGCGGGGTGGAGTGGCGCATGCTCATACCTATGGCGCCACCATCGGTCGTGATCTTAGCTGAAATAATCCACGATGTGCCACAAATCGTACGAAATCACGCATCCCCCGGAGCAGTCCTTCCGTAACGTTGTCAATAATTCGCGATTTCAGTAGCATCGCGTCCCATGGCAAACATTTCAGAAAACACAATTGCTGAACAGTTAACCGGTGATGAAATTGTCGAGCTGTGCCGCCGTCACACTCTGTTTGAATGGTCAGCGCAGGCTGCAGTCGATCCGATTCCAGTAGCCCGCGCGAAGGGCATCTACTTCTGGACTCCTGAAGGTAAGCGCTTCATCGATTTCAACAGCCAGCTCATGTGCGTCAACATCGGGCATGGCGATGAACGAGTCATCCGAGCTATCAACGAGCAAGCGGCGAAACTGCCATACGCCAATCCCTTTATGGCGACTGACGTGCGTGCACGATTGGGTGCGAAGTTGGCGGAGCTCACACCTGGTGACATCGATGCCTTCTTCTTTACGAATGGTGGCGCCGAGGCAAACGAGAACGCCATTCGCATAGCACGACTATTCACCGGCCGACATAAGATTGGCGCACGCTATCGTTCGTACCACGGCGGCACTGCGGGCGCTCTCACGCTGACGGGCGATCCGCGGCGTTGGGCCGCAGAACCCGGCATCCCTGGCGTCTTTCGTATTCCCGAGTTTTATCATGGGATTAATCGGAAGTCAGAAACCGCTGAAGAAGTGCTCGAGCGAACTGAAGAGATCCTCGAACTGGAAGGTCCAAAGACTATCGCAGCGTTGATTGTCGAACCCGTTACGGGCACTAATGGGATTCTGATTCCGCCCGATGGTTACATTCAGGGATTGCGCGCTCTCTGTGACAAGCACGGGATACTGCTCATTGCAGATGAAGTGATGGCAGGCTTCGTACGTACCGGCGAGTGGTTCTCTATTGACCACTGGAAGGTTGTACCCGATCTGATCTCGATGGCTAAAGGCTTGACGAGCGCTTATGTGCAGCTCGGTGCGGTTGGCATGCGGCGTCATATCGCCGACCATTTTGAGAAGAATGTTTTCTACGGCGGTCTGACTTACAACAGTCATCCGCTTGGTTGTGCTGCCGGGCTCGCAACCATCGCTGTGTATGAAGAAGATGGGCTTATTGAAAATACAAGGAAGATGGGAACAGTAATGCGCGGGTTACTTGAAGATCTCGAGAGGCGACATCCGTCAGTTGGTGCGACCCGCAACATTGGACTCTTCGGAATTGTCGAGCTGGTGCGAAACCGTCAGACTCGTGAGCCGCTGGCAGCGTTCAATAGCTCCTCTCCAGAAATGCAAGCGCTAGGAAAGTTCTTTAGGCAGGAAGGACTCTACACGTTTGTGCGCTGGAATACGTTTTTTACGAACCCGCCGCTGTGCATCAATGAAGCCGAACTGCGTGAAGCGTTCGCGATCATAGACAAGGGGCTTAAGATCACAGACGCAGCCGTAGTCTAAAAGTCGTGTCTTGATTTGTAGGGGCGCCTCTTCGTGGACGCCCCTTTTTTATTTCGAGCGGCAACGATGGGGAACCGCACTGAGACACGCTCCTACAAACTTCGTGGATCAGTTCTTTTGGCGGGGAGAATGGCAGGCGAGAGTTTAATGAATGAAGGGATCAGCGGTTGATTCATCGCAACCCAAACTTAGTGCAAGCGCTCGAATTGCATTTCGCGCTTCATGCTGCTGCTCATCGTCGAGTAATGACCATGCGAGAGATACCGGACACTCGGCGTCGTGATTCAGCTTCTTGCGGCAGACTGGACACGAATCAGGCGAGAGCTCTAACACCACGTAGAGCTTAGCCAATATCAAGATGATGACTTCGGCGCGCTTTCGCTGCTCTTCTGAGTTGAGCATGACAAGTAAGCTTACGAATCATGAGTCCTGACACATTTATGCCAGGTTCCAAAACCACAACGAACAACTAACTACCAACTAGGATCCACTCATGAATACTGCAGCGTGTTTTCCCACTTCACTCGCTTCAGCAGTGCGAAATCCGAAAGCATCTTGCCCGCCCCCAATACCACCGAAGTGAGTGGATCTTCGGCGACCCACACAGGCAGTCCTGTCTCCGCAGTCAATCTCTTATCAAGGTTACGCAGCAACGCGCCTCCTCCTGTGAGCACGATGCCACGATCGATGAAGTCCGCAGAGAGCTCGGGAGGCGTGCGTTCCAACGCGACGCGCACTGCGTTCACTATCGAACAGACAGCAGGATCGAGCGCCTCACGCACTTCACGATCGGTAACAGTGATCACCTTAGGAATGCCTTCTACCAAATTGCGGCCGCGTACTTCCATCGAGAGCGGCTCGTCAAAGGCGAAGGCACTGCCCAACTCAATCTTGATCTCTTCGGCGGTGCGCTCACCGATCAGCAAGTTGTACTTGCGCTTGATAAATTCTGCGACAGCTTCATCCATAGCATCGCCGGCTGTGCGCACAGCGCGGGAGTAGA
Source organism: Acidobacteriota bacterium (assembly GCA_046726395.1). Taxonomy (GTDB): domain Bacteria; phylum Acidobacteriota; class Blastocatellia; order Pyrinomonadales; family Pyrinomonadaceae; genus PSRF01. The sequence continues at coordinate 1,631 of JBKPAL010000273.1, read as the reverse complement.
CGATCCCACCCAGACTGATTACCGCAATGTCTGTAGTACCGCCACCGATATCGACAACGATGTTGCCGTGTGGTTCCGTGATGGGGAGACCAGCGCCAATTGCGGCGGCGACCGCTTCTTCAACCAGATAAACCTCAGATGCCTTGGCTCTGTAAGCCGAGTCTTCAACTGCGCGCCGCTCAACCTGCGTAATCTCGCTAGGGATGCCGATAACCACGCGCGGGCTTACCCAGCTGCGGCCGTTATGCGCTTTCCGGATGAAGTGCTGCAGCATTTTCTCAGTGACTTCGAAGTTAGCGATTACGCCATCGCGCATGGGGCGGATGGCAATAATGTTCCCGGGCGTTCGGCCTAGCATCTCTTTGGCATCCTTGCCAACGGCCTCTACCTGGTTGGTGACCTTATTAATAGCGACGATAGACGGTTCGCTGACGACCACGCCTTTGCCCTTGGCATAAACGAGGGTATTCGCGGTACCGAGATCAATCGCCAAATCGCTGGACCCGAGTCCGGAGATAAATGGAAAGGACATAGCGCACCTCAGTGGTTTGGTTTAGAGCGAGATGAGGAGGGAAAGAGCGTCTCTTGTCGGAATAACAAAGACAAACAGGTTTTAATGTATCGCGTGTATGAGTGTCAAGAGCTTTTTCGGCGGGATTCAACATCGTTCCCTGGGGACCGAACGAAGGCGGGTGTGCCAGTAAAAACCTGCGGTTTTTGGCTCAGGGTGTGGAGTTCGGGGGTGTTTTGTATATCTGCTATCGGGCGGGCGTCCCGGTGAGTCGCCGAGTCCAATCGACCAGGCTCTCCAATAGTTGCGTTATGAATTTCCGTGTAGCCTCGTGGGTCAGGTTTCCGGCCTCGTCGAACCTCTCCGCTGCATTGGCGATCATAACCTCAGGCCGGTTAACCGGATACATGTTCAGAAAGACGAACATCTGTCGGAGGTGATATTGAGCTCGAGCGGTACCCTGTGTCCCCACAGACGCACCCATGATAGCCACCGGTTTCCCCGTCCAGGCGCTATCTCCAAAAGGTCTCGACGCCCAGTCGATCGCGTTCTTCAAGACTCCGGGCACTGAATAGTTGTATTCCGGAGTCACCATCAGAATCGCATCAGCCTCGCGAATAAGGTGCTTAAACTCTGCGACCTTTGCTGGAGGACTCTTTTCTTCATCCTGATTGAAAACTGGGATCCCGTCGAGCTCGAACGTATTGAGGATCGCACCTTCGGGTACAAGCTGTGTCGCCGCACGTAGGGCGGCTCGGTTATAGGATTGACGACGAAGACTACCGGCGAAGCCGAGAATCCGAACGGGAGTGGTCATAAACTGCTCCTCTATATTGAAGGATTGAAGGCGGTGTCAGAAACGAGGGCCGTTGATGAGGCTTTTAGCAATTAACTGCTAAATAATTCAATTTGCTGTTCGGGCCATCCCGACGAGGATGAGGTCAGAAATTAAGAATTGGAATTTTCAATTTCTGATTTTTAGTTGTGTTTCGCTTTCCAGTATTTCTCTTGTATATGTTTGGCCCAGGCCCAGAACCGACCGTGCTTGATATTCGGTTCGTCGCCGGACCAGAACTTCTTGTGCACGAAGATCGAATCAACGCCACTCGCTTCAATGACG
>JBKPAL010000272.1:0-18307 GCA_046726395.1 Acidobacteriota bacterium | reverse complement strand
CTATTACTCATCGTCGATAGATTCGGCCTGGGCTTGAAGGTACTTACCAAAGACGCCATTCCAGGGTGGTATCACAATTGAAACGGCCCCATGCGTTTGTGCCTGACAAGCAAGTCGAATGAGAGGTTTGGATTCTGTGGTATCGATGTATCCGAACTTTTTGATCTGCTTTCCTTCACGAGCAGCGACGTCAGAGAGTTTTTCGGCACCACCGAGAACGCCGACCCAGCACGTACCGCATGAAGCCGAGCGACATTCGACTGGAATAGGGCCTTCAATCCGTCGCGCGTCAATTTCACGCCAGTTCCGGGTGCGATCATCGGCAGCACCCCAAGCGAGATCCTGCATGTGGTTCATCAAATATTTCGCGCTGTCATCATTCTCGTCGTAAGTAACCGTCCATTTCTTATTCACGGTTCGGAGAAATCCAAACAACCCCTGGCTATCGTCCTTCGCACGTTCCTTCAAAATCTGCTCCGGAGACCTACGAGCGTGTTTGTCGTCAATCATGATCTTGCCCGGCGCAGCCTTGAAAGAATTGAGCCCCACTTGCTGCAGTGTCATGAATCCGATAGCGGTTATTCCCACGAGGAGTGAGGGCTGCACTTTCAATTCTGAGGCAGTTTGTTTTGCGAGCTCGAGAATTTGGTCTGCGAGAGTTTGCTGCGAGTTCGCGTCGAAATTGGTCGCGCGCTTTTCAACGGAGGCCTTTACGGTGGGCCAATAGCGATGGCCGTAGAGGAATCGGTGCGATGAATCGATCTGATTCTTGAGGTAGAAGTCACCTTGCAGTAACAACTGCCGGGTGAGTTTTTCCGGATCAGAAGCTGTCGTCAGCGCCTTGAATAGTGATAGTGGGTAAAAGTGAAACCAGATTTGGACCGCAGTTTTATCGACTTCATGGATTGAGCGGAGAAGTGTCGTGATAACTCCAGACCATGATTCCTCGTCATGCTTCCAAAGGAATGCTTCGAACGTATTCGTGGAAGCCGTAGTAACAGATGTGCTCATAGATTCGCAGTAAATGCTCCTGAGAGAAATTTCTTGCCGTTTGAAACCCGGTACTTTAGCAGCAACGTCTCGAACGCCCAAAAGCGGACCATGAAGTCTCAGCTTTTCTGTGCCCGTGAGTAACAACCGATCCACGAAACCACACGAACCGCCACGAATTTTCTTTCTTTTCGTGTGGCTTCGTGGGATTTCGTGGATCGTCCACTTTTGCTACGGCTAACGGTGAGATTCAGATCTGTTTGACAAAGTCCAAATCGCGGGAGTAAAAAGTTTGACACCACGACATAGGGTCTCCGAAACGACAATCCCCATAGCGCTTTGAACAGACGAGCTGAAGGAGGCATTGGTTTATGGAAGCGAACAAGGCCCAGGCCGATAAGCCGGGACGTACATTCGACAGCGCCTACAGTTTTTCTTTCAGTATTGCTCTTGGATTAATCCTCTTCATAGCTGGCTTGGTTATCAGCCTCACATTCGGAAGCGGCAACACCATCGGCTTGATTTTCGGAATACCGCTCCTCATCGCGGGTTTAGTGCTGCCTTTGATCATGATGCGTGATCTCTTTGCGAAGAACGAAATTAGCGGTGTCTGCCCTTACTGCTCAGTTCCTGTAAAGACGTCGGATGCCACGCTGCAATTTGAGTGTCCGGGGTGTGGTCGCGTGGTGCTTGTGCGGGATATGAAATTGAGACCTGAGGAATAGTTCTACGTGACGATCCAGCTTCTGGTCCAATAGTCGCTGAAAGTAAACACGAAGAGAATCGCCAGCCAAAACAAAGCCGAGCCGATAATTACCCAGACAAGTCGCGAACTGTAACGAACGTGCATGAAGTAGAGAATCACGAGTGTTGCCTTTATGCAGGCGATCGTGAGCGCGATGATCACGTTCAATGGGCCAGGGAAGTCCTGTATTCCGGCGATGACTGTTAAACCGGTTCCCACCATCAGAACGAGGAAGATCACGACGTAGATTCTTACTGGGACTATGTGCTCGCTCATGCTAATGACCTGCCCCGCCATGTTCGAGGTGCCGTCCTAAGAGATACAGCAACGGAAATAGAAAGATCCAAATGATATCTACAAAGTGCCAGTAGAGACCGGAAATCTCTACCGGACTGTGATATTCAGGTCCATACGTTCCTTTCCAGGCAAGGATCAACAGCACTGATAGGAGTCCGACACCCACGATCATGTGGATGGCGTGCATGCCCGTCATTGCAAAGTAAATCCAATAGAACATTTCGACTTTAGTGCTGTTGGCACCGGGCAACAGATGAACGCTGCCAGGATCGAAAGGGCGGCCCGGTATCAATTGTCCCGGGATGAGTCGGTCCTCATACTTGTCGTGATACTCGACAGCTTTAATTCCCAAGAACGTCAGACCCAGCACGATTGTTAGAACGAGGAACAGAACGAGGTTCCTGTTCTTGCCGATCTGCGAACTGAAAACGGCCATGGCCATCGTGAAACTGCTGAGAATCAGCACGACCGTGTTGATGGTTCCAAGCGGCAGATCGAGGTGATTACTTGCAGACGCAAATTCAAGCGGATACGACCATCGATAGAGTGTGTAGGCGAAGAACATCCCGCCAAAGAACATGATCTCGGTGACTAGAAAAATCCACATCCCGAGTGTTCCGGCCTCGCGCTGCTGCTCCATGTTCTCGAAGTGGTGCTGCAGTCCCGGATGACTGTGGGCCCCATGCTCTAATGCGACGCTTTCCGCCAAGGTTAATCTCCCCTTTATCTCTGTCGATGGTTCATCTAATTCGGAGCTTTCAAATTTTGCCGTCGATTGGTCGATCTGCATCAGCAAGATCATTGTCACGGCGCAGCACACCGACGACTTCGGTCTCTTCAGGCGGCGCAAACTCGTAAGCCTCCCAGGTAACGATCGGGGTCACGAGGAAATTCTCTGTCGGCGGTGGCGAGGGTGTGCGCCACTCGAGACCCGGTAGATGCCATGGGTTCGCGTCGGCAACTCTGCCGTAGCGCATGGACCAAACGAGATAGATTGCCGGAATCAACAAGCCAAAGCCGAGGATGGACGCGCCGGCAGTCGATAACACATTGAAGACCTGAAACTCTGGCGGATATGCGTGATAGCGACGTGGCATACCCAGATAGCCGGCGATGAACTGTGGCAGGAACGTCAGATTAAATCCGACAAAGATCACCAGCGCAGAGAAACGTCCCCAGCCTTCTGGATACATGCGGCCACTGATCTTGGGCCACCAGTAATGAAGTCCACCGAGATACGCGAGCAACGTCCCTCCGACCATAATGTAGTGGAAGTGGGCCACGATGAAGTAAGTGTCATGGACGTGGACATCCAAACCCATGCTGGCTAGGAATAGTCCGGTCATTCCGCCGATCGTAAACAGACCAATGAATCCAAGTGCGTAAAGCATCGGCGTGTCGTACGAGATGGAGCCTTTGTAGAGGGTGGCTGTCCAATTAAAAACTTTGACTGCCGAAGGGATCGCCACAACGAAACTCAGAAAGGAAAAGACCATGCCGGCATAGACCGACTGGCCTGAGACGAACATGTGGTGTCCCCAGACCAGAAAACCAAATACGGCGATTGCAAGACTCGAGAAGGCAACGAACGTGTAGCCGAAGATGTTCTTGCGCGAGAAGTTCGCAATCAGCTCGCTGATCACACCCATTCCGGGGAGCACCATGATGTAGACGGCTGGATGTGAGTAAAACCAAAACAAGTGCTGAAAGAGAACGGGATCGCCACCGATAGCTGGATCAAATATACCGATGCGAGCTAATCGTTCGAACGCCAGCAAAAGAACAGTGATCGCAATCACAGGGGTACCAAGCACCATGATCAACGAAGTGGCGTAATGCGACCATAGGAACAACGGCATCCGGAACCACGTCATTCCCGGAGCTCGCATTGTGTGAATCGTAACGATGAAGTTTAGGCCTGTAAGGATCGATGAGAACCCGTTGATAAAAATTCCCAGACCGGCCGCCAGCACGTAAGTGTTTGAGAATGTCGAGCTGTAGGGAGGATAGAAGGTCCATCCAGTGTCTACGCCGCCGGCGAGCAATGCATAGATCGTGATCAAGCCTCCGACGAGGTAGATATACCAGCTGAGTAAATTGATTCGGGGAAATGCCAGGTCTTTCGCACCGATCATCATCGGCACCAGAAAATTACCCAGTGTGGCTGGTATCGCAGGTATCAAGAAGAAGAAAACCATGATGATACCGTGCTGTGTGAACGTCTTGTTGTAGGTGGCTGAAGAAAGAAAGTCGCCTTGCGGTGTTAAGAGTTCCAGCCGGATCAGCATCGCGTAGATGCCGCCGATAAAAAAGAAGAAAGTGACTGAACCCAAATAGAGCAACGCGATCCGCTTGTGGTCCTTCGTCAACAGCCACGACTTCAAACCGTAGCGTGCGTTTAAGTAATTCACCTTGGCGGGTGCCGGAACTTCGAATGCTTCTATTGCTCTCATAACTGATACCGAAAATCTACCTAATGTTTCTTGTCGGTGTTGCTGCGGGCGTTGCCGCCGGACGAGCCGCAGGACTCGCTGTTCCAGGTGACGGAACGGCGCCAGGCGTGGCGGGCTGTGGCCCCGTGACCTGGAGCGATTTGATGTACGCCATGATCTGAATCAACTGCTCGGGAGTTAGCTGACCCTGGAACGTCGGCATGATTGGACCAAACCCATTTACGATTTTTGCTTGCGGGTTTTCGATCGACTCCCGAATGTATCCCTCATCTGCCGTTACCGTCTGACCATTTGTTAAGAACACTTGCCGTCCAAACAATCCCGCCAGCGCTGGTCCGCGTCCTCCCTCACCACTGCCACCGTGACAGGTAACGCAACCGAGTGACTGATAAAGTTGTTGACCGGCAACAGCTGGCGTCTGTTGGCTCGCGTTTCCGCTGAGCCAGTTATCAAATTCTGCAGGCTCCATTACCACTACTGAACCAATCATTCCCGAATGGTTCATTCCGCAGTACTCAGCACAGAAAAGGTGATAGTTGCCTGGCTTCGTCGCTTCGAACCACTGCACGGTGTATCTGCCGGGAAGCACGTCGGTCTTGATGCGAAATGCAGGAATGAAAAAACTGTGAATGACATCTTCCGACGTCATGATCAACTTAATTTTGCGTCCGACAGGCACATGCAATTCATTTATCTCTCGCTGACCCGTAGTGTGCTGCAACTTCCACATCCATTGCTTGCCTACTACGTAGATCTCATTCGTATTGGCTGGGGGTCTGACTTGCTCGAAATAGAGCTGGGCTCCCCACACAAACATGCTGAGTGCAATCACGAGTGGAATCACTGACCAGATGGTCTCGAGCTTGTGGGATCCAGCCACCGGTCGAGGTATTTCAAACGGTGTGCGCCGGCGATACTTAATGACGAAGAAGATGATGACGCCTGATATCAGAAGCGTGAAAAAGAGCGTAACGCCGGTCAGATAGAAATAGAGGGCGTCGACGTCTCCCGATTTCGTGGAAGCGCTTTCCGGCAGAAGTGGCAGCCAGGGAGTTTGCATGCCTAGGCAGTACCTCCGACTCTCAAGCGAAACCTTGCGGCACTGCGCCGGCGCAGGACCAACAGCAATGCGATCATGCCGATGATTGTTAACACGCCGCCGGCTCTAATGATATTGATGACTGTGGCTCCATATTTTCCCGTCGCTGGATCATAGTGATAGCAATAGAGCAGCAACTGATCCACCCGCGTTCCGATCTTGTTTTCTGAAGCCTCGATAAGTCCCAGACGCAGATCCTTCGGCGCATACTCGATACCGTAAAAGTAGCGAGCGAGTTTTCCTTGCGCGGTCGTAACATAGATGGCACTGGCATGCGCGAACTGATTAGTACTCTCGTCGAAACGGTAACGGAATCCGATCGCGTCAGTAAGAGCTTTGATGTTTGCTTCGTCGCCGGTCAGAAAGTGCCACCCGTTTGCCGCCACTGCGCGTTTGGCTTCAGGCAGATAATCGATGTACGTCTTTTTCTTTGCCGCAGCCAATGATGCCTTCTCACGCGGATCGAAGCTGACAGTCACTATGTCGAACTCTTGTCCTGGTTGAAACGCCATCACTCTGAACGCGCTGATCATTCCGTTGAGCACTTGATTGCAGAGCATCGGGCAGTCGTAGTAGACAAGCGATATCACAACCGGCTTCTTGCCGAAGTACTCTCCAAGTTTGACTTCCTGGTCCTGTTCGTTCCGAAAGACAAGGTTCAACGGTAGTTGCTGATCGAGCTTCTGATCGATCCCAACATTTTCAAGCGCCTTCGGCAGACCGGTGGGTTCAGAAGGCGTGTACGGGCGCGAGTTGTACATCGGTGAGCCGGCTTTCGGCATTCCCATCTGAGCAAAAGCAGCAGGCACGTTAAAAATGATCAGCAACAGAACGACTTGAATCGTCGCCATTGCTCTAACTGGAGACCCCAACATTCGGACTAACTTCATGTTACTGATACTTCTTTCATTGATTCTTAACAGTCATTCGTCCTGAGCTCGCAGCTGTAGGCATGGTGATCGCTTCAGTCCCTGGTTCAGGTCGAGTGGGTAGTGCGTTGTTCTGCAACACCTGCTTGATAGCTTGTTCGATCGGAATCGCTACGACCTCTCCGCCCGGCCCTGTTTTTCCTTTTTCAAGTACATCCAACCATTGCTGCTCCAACACCTGATATTCAGCTTGTGGATCGGCTGGCGCATGGTGAGTATCAAGATTGACTGACTGGCCATTTTCCAGTTGTACGTGAAATCCTTTTGCCTCCTGTAGCCGCGGCTCGGGAGGGAGTCGCTCTTCTTCGCTCATCGCCATTGGCCCAGGCGCTGCGACGACATCCTGACTTACCTGCCTGCGATTCAAGTAGATGAATAACGCCCACATTAAGCCGAGCGTAACGACGGTCATGATCGTCAAGGCAATGATGAACTTCACAATGCCGTCTACGTTTACGTCACTCAGCTCATGCGTCACATCGACGTTCTTGATGTGGCTTACATCAGGAGTCTCAGTGACATGGACTCGATGATCGTGACCGTTGTGTTTACTTCCTGCCATTGACTTTGTTGTTAATGACCCGAGTGTGCGTGGGCCTGTTCTAAAACGGTTTCATACCGAGGGTCGTTAATGGCGACCAACGGCATCCTGTTGAGCTGCCAGCAATATGCCCCCAGCCAAAGACTGCCGATAGCAATTGGTCCAACGATATCCATCCAGCTGATATGAAATGCCCCATGCGTATGATTGGGAGCAATCATCCAAAGGAAATCGACGAGCCGCATAACCAAGATCAACACTGCAATCATCACCAGCTTGCGCCGATCCCGCTTGATAGAGCGAGAGAGCAGAAACAGAAAAGGCAACGCAAAGTGCAGCAGGGCTACCATTAGGGCAATTACGCCCCAACCGCCGCGGGTTCGCGGCAGATAATAGCGAATCTCTTCAGGCAGATTCCCGGACCAAATGATCAGGTACTGCGAGAACGCGAAATACGTCCACAGCATTACGAGCGCCAACAACAGCTTTCCTAAGTCATGAAAGTGGAGTTTGCCGACGACCTCGTGCAAGGGCGCGTAGTTAACGAGCACCGCGAGTACAGCGGTGACAAAAGCGAGCGCACTAACAGCCCACGCAGCTACGAACAGCAGGCCGAACATAGTCGACATCCATTCCGGATCCATCGACATCACCCAATCGACTGCTGCGAACGTAACGGTCAGCACAAAAAGGACTAGTCCGGGGCCACTCAGGACTCGCATCTTTTTAGCTAGTGCTCGATCACCGGTCCGATCCTGCTCTTGCGACCACCGGTTTAAGAAGTAGGCCAACGCGAACCAGACAGCGAAGAAGAGCAATGCACGTCCGATAAAAAACGGAACATTCAGGTATTTCGTCTTACCAACCGCCGCGAGCTTTGTGATCTCCTCCGCGTGGGTCCATGGATAAAGATAATGGGCGCCGAGCACAATCGGCACAAAGAGGATCAGCATCAATGGCAAGACTCTTGTGGCCGCTTCGAGTGGCCGCCTAATTACCATGCCCCATCCACCGCCAGTCAGGTGTTGCAGCATCAGCAACGCTAGTGAGCCAAGCGAGATGCCAAGCCAGAAGACAAAAGCAAGAACATAGGAGAAAAAGAACTGATCACGGTGGATGAAAGCACCGATAAGAAAGATCACCAGAAACACCGCACCAACGATGAGACTCAGTCGCTGGTACCGTTTTAAGTCGAAATTAACTGCGGAGTTTTCCATCATTGGTGACCTCCGCTTGGTGTTGGTGAAGCTTGTGATGTTCCGCTAGCCGCAGCACCTGTTTCAGTCGGCTGCGAGCCCGTACGCGCGGGTTGACTTGCCTGAAGGGCGCGAAGATAGGCGACAATGGCCCAGCGATCCTGAGCTGGAATCTGCGCTGAATAACTGGGCATTACGCCCCAGCCATTTGTGATAGCGTCGAAGAAGTGACCCACCGGAGCCTGTCGCAAGCGATCATCGTGGAACGATGTGGCGCGACGAAAACCTCTCCGTACAACCATGCCGTCGCCATTTCCCGTCAAGCCGTGACACACCGAACAGAAGATTTCATAACGTTCCTTGCCACGTTGCAGTACCGTCTCATCGAGCCGAATTGGAAGGTAGTCGATGTCATCTGGATAAGCGGCCGCGCCTTGCACATTCGCAGGTGCATTTGCTGAGGGTGCGGGGCCAGCTGGTTGCGGCTGCGTGGTTGGCGCGCCAGCCCTGGTTCTCTTCTTGCCGGTAAAGAACTCAACCTCGCTCTTCAGGAAGCCGCGAGGAACTGTGCCTTCGACAGGCGGACGCATCGACAGTTGATCTGCATAAAAGGTTGACGCTCTGTATGGCTTCATCTTCGGCTGGTCCTGCATGTCGCGCCGACACGCAACAGTGAACAGTAGGCAGAAGGCAGTAAGCAGTAGCCAGGAAACGCGAGATCTCAGTGTTTGTGCAGGTCGGGAATGAATTTCCATTTGTGATTTGACGTTTCTCATTTCGTCATTGCACACACGAACCAAAGAAAACCTCACCCTCTGACTTCTGATCTCGGCTCCTCAGACCTCTACGTCGGCGACATCTTTCGCACCGAGGTGTTGCATGAACTGCTTCACTTCCTCATGTTTGAATTTCGGATCGTTTGCTTCGATTACGAGGAAGAATCGGTCACGTGTTGCTAACGCGAAATTCGGCGCATTGAACACCGGGTGATAAGGCTGAGGTAGTTTGTTCAGCGCGAGCATTCCGAGCACTGCTGCAAATGCGGCGCACAGTACCGTCATTTCAAATGTGATCGGAACGAATGCGGGCCAGCTGTTGTATGGCTTGCCACCGACATTGAGTGGGTAATCGATTACTTCCATCCAGTACTGCATGAAGTAACCGCCCACACCGCCAACAATTCCGCCGATCAAGACAATCAACGGCAAACTGGTTTTCGTGAAGCCGATTGCTTCTGACAGTTCTTCAATTGGATACGGAGAGTATCCGTTGATGCGTCGATAGCCCGCCTCGTAAGTGGTGCGAGCTGCGGCGACCAGATCCGAAGGATTATCGAATTCCGCCATCACTCCATAAAGGGGTGGGGCATGATGATGGGTATGACCATGTGCTGGCACGACTATGGCTTGAGCGCCTGGCCCATCGCCGCTTCGTCCGTCTGGTTCTAGTCTGTTGTTATCGTCCTTAGCCACGAGTAGTTTTGGTCCAGCCGGTCACTACCAGACTGTGTGAAAACTCAACCCTCTCATTCTCCCCAAGCTTTAGCTTGGGGTAACTGCGCAAACCGATACTCGAAACCGTTTCAACGGTTTATTGAATGCAATGCTGCTAAAGTGACATGACACCGTCTGACTATCCGCAAAGAGCTGACCGTGACATAGCTTGGAAAACCGTTGAAACGGTTACTAGTCTCGGCCGACGTGTGACTCCAAGCTAAAGCTTGGGGAGAATGAGAGGGTTGAGTTTTCAGACACTCCTACCACTCCCGGTACTGACAAATCGTCAATCGTCAATCGTCAATTTGCAATCGTCAATAACCTCACTCTTCTACTTCTGCTTCCGGAAGGATCGTCCGCATCTCGAAGATCGAAATCATCGGCAGGAAGCGAATGAATAAAAACAGCAAGGTGAAGAAGAAACCAATTGTTCCGATGAACATTGCCCAATCCCACCGCGTCGCCTGGTACATGCCCCAAGACGACGGCAGAAACTCTCGTTGGAGACTGACAACTACAATGACAAATCTCTCCAACCACATGCCTATACTCACCACAAGTGAAATCAGCCACAGCAAGAGCAAGTTGGATCGCACTTTCTTTATCCAGAGAAACTGCGGGGTCACGATGTTGCACAGGATCAGTGCCCAGTAATAGGGCGCATATGGACCGGTCATACGGTTCCAGATCATGTAACGCTCATACTTATTCCCACTGTACCAACCAAAAAACGCCTCGATGATGTAGCCGTATCCAACAATCAATCCCGTTGCGAGCATCACCTTTGCCATGTTGTGCATGTGACGCATGGTGATGAAGGCTTCAAGTCCGTAAAGCTTCCGCAGCGGAATAGTCAGTATCAACACCATCGCGAATCCCGCATAGATTGCACCTGCCACGAAGTAAGGTGGAAAGATTGTGGCGTGCCATCCAGGAATGATTCCCACTGCGAAGTCGAAGCTGACGATCGTGTGCACTGAGAGAACGAGAGGCGTCGCCAATCCCGCGAGCAGTAAGTAGGCCATCTCGTAGCGATGCCAGTGACGGGCCGAACCGCGCCATCCCATTGCTAACAGTCCGTAGAGGATTTGAAATGGTTTACTGCGGGCACGATCTCGCAACGTGGCGAAATCTGGAATCAATCCGATAAACCAAAAGAGAGCTGAGACCGTTGCGTATGTTGAGACCGCAAACACGTCCCACATGAGTGGACTGCGAAACTGAGGCCAGACGCCCATCGTGTTTGGGTAAGGAAACAGCCAGTACATCAACCAGGGGCGGCCTAGGTGGAATATCGGATACATGCCTGCCTGGGCCACGGCGAAAAGAGTCATCGCCTCTGCAAAGCGATTGATCGATGTGCGCCACTCTTGTCGCAGCAAAAGCAGGATGGCGGATATCAAGGTGCCGGCGTGCCCGATGCCGATCCACCACACGAAGTTGAGAATGTCGATTCCCCACGCTACCGGAATATTGACGCCCCAAACGCCGATACCAACAAACACCAGATTGAAGATGGCGAGCATCATCAACTGGAACAGGGCGAACGAGATCGCGAAACCGATAAACCAGGCCAAAGGTGTCTTGCGCTTCAAGACAATTGAACTGATCTTGTCGGTTACCGAAGCAAACGTTAGTCCCGGATCGACTACCGGTGCTGTCGTATGGTGAAGATGACTATGTGGCTCGTCTTCCATCTTAGTCACGGTGTCAGCGGACAGTTCCGCTTACACAAAGAACACTCCTCAGTGTTTGACGCTGATCTCCGGATTCGGATTTTTTAGATCAGCCAGATATGTCGTGCGTGGACGCGTATTGAGTTCGCCCAAAAGTGAATAGTTGCGCTCGTTTGCTTTTATGCGTGACACCTTGCTGTTCGGATCGTTGATATCACCGAACACGATGGCATCTGCCGGGCACACCGCCTGGCAAGCAGTGATGATCTCACCGTCTCGCACTTTACGACCTTCAAGTTCTGATTGAATCTTCGCCTCTTGTATTCGCTGCACGCAGTAAGTGCATTTTTCCATCACACCTCGGCTGCGCACGGTTACTTCGGGATTGCGCATTAACTGCAACGTCGGTGTGTTCCAGTCGTTGTAAAGGAAGAAGTTGAAGCGCCGGACTTTGTATGGACAGTTGTTCGAACAGTACTTCGTACCGACGCAGCGGTTGTAAACCATGTCGTTGAGACCTTCAGCACTATGCACGGTCGCATGAACAGGGCAGACAGGTTCACACGGTGCGTTCTCGCAGTGCATACAGGGCACCGGCATAAATTGAGTGCCTTCTGGAGTGCTGGCATGCTCACCTTTGAAGTACGTGTCAACGCGAATCCAATGCATCTCGCGACTGCGTGCGACTTCTTGTTTGCCGACAACGGGAATGTTGTTCTCAGCTTGGCAAGCGATCGTGCAGGCATTGCAGCCCACACAATTATTCAGATCGATCGCCATGCCCCACGCGTAACCCATTCCCTGGTTCTTGTAATCGTAGTTTGGATAGAGCGTGTAATCGCGACTTGGTTCGTGGTGTTCTTCGCCTTCAGCGTGGTCGTGGTCGCCAACGTTTCGGGTCCGAACTATGTCGCGACCTTCCATTAGGAAGTGAATCTGCGCTGCGGATAGCTGATACTTCCCAATCCCTTTCGCGACTTGGACGCCCGTTCCAAACCAGGGTGCATCTGCCGTGCGGATGGCATACGAATCGAAACCGTGACCCCTACCGACACCGTTCAGCCCAACGCGACCCGCGAGACGTCGACCATAACCAAGGTGAAGAGTGATGACGTTATCTGGCTGACCCGGCGTGATCCATGCGGGAACATTTACAAGCGACCTTCCCTGGTAGTCGATCTTTATTGTGTCGACATAAATGTCGCCACCCATCTTGCCGATCTCCCGTTCTAGTCCGAGCCGCTGTGCTGTGTTTGGACTTACCAACGCAGCGTTGTCCCACGTGAGCTTCGTCAGCGGTTTAGGCAACTCTTGCAACCAGCCGTTATTTGCAAACCGACCGTCGTAAATCGTCGGATCAGTACGAAAGACAATTTCGAATTGGCCGGCAGCACTGGAGCTTTGTGTCGTGTGAAGTGAACTTCCAGAACTGGCCGAGAAAGTTTTGGTGGGCAGTGCGGAGTTTGGAATAAATCCATCGTGTACCCACTTTCTCCAGATGGTTTCAAAGTCAGCTGATGGCGCGGAACTAGCACTCGGACTTGCAGCTTGGGTGGCAGTTGGCGTTGCTGTTGGGGTGGGCTGCTGCGTCCCGGACGTTAATTGATTTCCATGCGCTTGCCAGTAGGCACGAATAATGTCGTAAGCCTTGATGTCGTATTGCGGAGTAAACACCGCGAGAAATTCGTGCGCACTGCGGCCTTGATAGAGTGGTTCAATCAGTGGCTGAACAATGGAAACCGTGCCGTCATACGTTCGCGTATCGCTCCATGATTCAAGGTAATGGTTCTCGGCAACATGCCAGTGACAAAGCTCAGAAGTTTCGTCGCGATAAAGACTCAAGTGCACTCGTGTCTTTACCTTGAACATCCGTTCCTTATTCAACTTGAGATCAGCCGGTGTGTTGTAAACGGGATTTCCGCCGACCATTACCAACAACTCGACTCGTCCGCCGTCGATGTCATTGATCAGTTCCTGAAGTGACTGTCGCTGGTCTACTGAGTTTGCTTCCAGTGGATCCGTGTAGAAAACGGTCTTACCAACGTTCCCTAACGCAGCATTCATACTGTGCGCCAGGGCATGCACTGCCGGTGAAGCTTCTCGACCGGCAATCACAATTGTTGCTCCGTTGTGTGCCTGAAGATCGCGCGCTAACGGATCGACAAAAGTCAAATCGATGTTTGTTGGCTGAGCAGTGATCGCGGGACCACCGCCACCGATCTTCTGTGCGATTGCCATCGCGACTGCCTGCAACTGGCTGGGAGCTATGGTCCAAGCATGGTCCGCTTTCGCGCCCGTCGTCGATGGTGTGGTCTCGATAACGTAGAGCCGGTTCATTTCCTTCCCGCCCTCTGTCATCTGTCGCCGTGCTGTGTAGTCGTGAACGTACTTGAGCGTTCCCGGGAAGCCAGACAAGAAGTCGGCATCGAGTGAAAGGACACGATCAGCTTTATCAAAGCTGTAGATCGTGTTCACCGGCTGACCAAAAGCCTGTACTGCTCCGGCACGAGCGTTATCGTTGTTCGCCGGTTCGTACTGATGCCACTTCGCCTGCGGAAACTCTGTGAGGATTGATTTGAGTTGAGCCGCAAGAGTGGGAGAGGTGACTGTCTCAGTAAGAAACCTCAACCCACTTCCTTGTTTTCCTCTTTGTTCATCAAGCGCGCCACGTATCTCGCCTACAAACGTTGTCCATGGACGAGTCTCATCACGATAAAGAGAGGTCTTCGACCGATCAGGATCGTAAAGAGTTAGCACTGAAGCTTGTGAGAAGATGTCTGTAGCACTCGAACCGATAGCTTGAGGATCGCTACTGCGGTTGTTGGGGTGATCGGGATTACCTTCAACCTTCGTGGGCCGGCCGTCGTTACTCCGCGCGAGTAATGGTGTAGCGACACCTCCCAAAGTAAAGGCTGTCGCAAAGAAGAGCGCTTTACCAGGAACAACACCATCGGGCTGCTTCACGTACGGAACAATTTTCTCTGGCGGTTGATATACACAGCCGCTCAGCCCCGCTAAGGCGAGTGAAGCGCCCATCAGTTTCAAGAAGGTTCGACGTTCGACCGGATCATTCCATTGTTCAGCGTGCTGCGGATACTCACGCTGCACGAATTCTCGAAGGACTGGCGAGTCAGCTAGTTCTTCGAGACTACGCCAGTATTTCTTACCCGCAGTAGTTTTGCGCGCATCTTCGGATGCGTCCTGCTGGTCCAGGATGTACTGTCGCATCAGCGCGAAGTTGATATGTCGGTTGTCGCTCGGCATTGTTTCTCTAAGACAATCTATCGACGATCAGCGGTGACACGTCGAACAGCTCGTCAATACATTCGGCTCTTGAATGTGGAACTTCTTCTTCAGCTCTAAGCCTTCCGCTATTTCAGCTTTTGTACGGTTTTCAGGACGCCACGTCATGTCGAAAATCTTTTCTTTCGGTCTAACGAATTTTTCTGGAGCGCGATGACAGGCAAGACACCACTCCATTTGAAGAGTCGCGGCCTGATAAGCGATTGGCATTTCATCAACGCGACCGTGGCACGTTGAGCAGCCCACTCCTTTATTAACGTGAATCGAATGATTGAAATACGCGTAGTCAGGCAGGTCGTGCACTCTTATCCATTCCAGCGGTTTTCCTGTTCGAAAACTCGCGCGCACTGGTTCCAGGTAAGGACTATCTGCCCATACCTGCTTGTGACAGTTCATGCAGGTGTTGGTCGACGGAATACCAGCTGACGCTGCCGTTTCTACTGTGGTGTGACAGTAACGACAATCGACGCCATCGTCTCCGACATGATGTTTATGACTGAATTGGATCGGCTGCTGGCGTTCGACCCATTGACCGGTGTTCCAGGATGAGCGATTGATTTCTGCAGTTACCCAGAGTGCTGCAAGAAGGATGAATACAGCTCCGTAGATGCTCAGCTTTGCAAGAGCATTGGTGCTGTGATGGAAAATCTGTGGCATGCCGCAGCTTACGATCCCTTAGCCGAAAGACTTCTGATCATAGCGCCGCCGGAAAACGAACAGACTGGGCACTGCGCAAACGGAGTGATGCGAAACGTAGTCGCACTGAAACCTGCTGAGTTTCTGTGTTCGACTCAAAAACTCTGCCGTGTGAACTATTATTCTTGCAACGTGGTCAGTACTTTACCAGATGAAAACGAATTTTCAAATTGCCTTATTTTTTTCGTTTTCAGAGATCGATTGTGAGATATTCACTCGCTAGTTACGCTCACTTCTTCAAGACAGAAATCGTGGAGGCACAGTGTTCATCGGACATTACGCCGTTGCGTTGGCCGCTAAAAAGTTTGCACCCGAGACGTCGTTCGGCACACTGACAGCTGCAGCTACTTTGCTTGATCTACTCTGGCCCATTTTTATTTTGATTGGGTGGGAAGAAGTACGAATCGAACCAGGCAATACTCGGTTCACACCACTCAAGTTTGTTTCAATTCCGATCTCACACGGACTGGTAGCGGTCCTGGCTTGGGCGACTCTTTTCGCAGTTCTGTACCAGATGACTGCGCATTATTGGCGAGGCTCCTTAACGATCTGGCTGCTGGTAGTCAGCCACTGGGTCCTCGATCTAATAACGCATGGACCTGATCTGCCGCTGTATGCGGGTGGACCAAAATACGGGTTGGGACTTTGGAACCATCCGCGCGCCACCATCGCCGTTGAAATGGGAATGTACTTAGCGGGAATGTGGATCTACTGGAGCTCTACACGTGCGAAGGATCGAATTGGTGAATGGGCGTTTTGGGCCTTCGTGATGATCTTAATGCTCTTCTACGCCTACAACATTGTCGCGCCACCGCCGCCCAATGTTAAGACATTGGTAATAGCAGCATTTCTATTTGCTTGGTTGTTGGTGATCTGGGCGTGGTGGTTTGATCGACACCGCACAACTATTGAGCGCTAGCATCGCGTGCCAACATTGCAGCGCCGATTGCTGCTGCATCTGCACCAAGAGTTCCCGCGACGATCCTTGTGGCCTCGAAGCATGGTTGAAATGCTCTTCGGCTTGCTTCATGAATAATCGGATCGAGAATGAGTTTGCCTGCATCCATCACTCCACCACCCAACACGATCTTTTCAATGTTGAGTAGATTAATGACGCTGGCTACTCCAGTGCCAATGTACTTTCCCGTGCGTTCGATCATCATGAGTGAAAAGTCATCGCCATTCTTAGCTTCATGAGCAACGTCCGCGGCCGTGAAGTCCTTGTTCATGGCGAGGCGAGACAGGGATGAAGTTGAGTCGCGATACAGACGTTCTTTCGCACGTCTGACGATATTAGGACTCGACGCTACGGTTTCGAGACATCCGGTATTGCCACAGACACATTCGATTCCTTCTGTGTCAATGGTGATATGTCCAACCTCTCCAGCGAAGCCGGCTGAGCCCGTCCAAAGCTTGCCGTCGAGAATGATAGCTCCGCCAATACCTTCTCCAATGGTGATGTAGAACATGTCGCGGCTGCCGAGACCGGCTCCCACTTTGTATTCACCGTAAGCAGCGGCATTTGCATCGTTCTCGAGCTCAACCCGCATTCCTGTTGCCCGAATCAATTTCGCGTGCAGGTCCTCGCGAATCGAAGCGGGAAGGTCGCGTGAGGCAATAACTCGATCGGTTTGTCGGTTCACTAAACCCGGGAGGGCTACTCCGACTGCTGCGATGCGTGGATTGGCGGCGCGGAATTCCGAAACCACGCTACCGATTTGTTCGACCAGGTGTTGCGGTGCGATTTCGTTCTCTCGACGTTCACGAATCACTCCATCGCTACTCACAATTCCGGCGCGTACCTTTTGTCCGGAAAGATCAATTCCGATGAAGCTCGCCGATGATTCAACAGCAGAGGACATTGAGTTAGAAACCTTCCAATGTTCAGGCAGGAACTAAAGCTTAAACGAAGGATAGTCGAGGGTTCAGGGGCTGTCAAACAGGTCTCGCGGCGTGTAGAATGGGACAGTTTCCATTGTCTAGTGTTTGCCATTCGTCGGAATCATCTTATTCAGTTACTAAGCGATTGAGGCGATTTCAGATTGAGAATCGCGCGCGTTGCTAGTGTCGAATTGGCAATCCGCAATTGGCGATCGGAAATGTTTCGCTCATGCAGATTCGCAACATACTGCTGCCCACCGACTTCAGCGAATGCGGCAACTATGCGTTGGCGTATGCTGCCTCACTTGCAAGGAAGTTTGGCGCGTCCATGATTTGTCTGCATGTCATTGAGCCGATCGTTCCCACCGTGGGTTACTCAGGAATGACTGAGCCTTTGCCCATCGCTGATATTACCGAGCAACTTGAAGATTCGGCGGAGCGAGAGCTCCCAAAGCTCGCTGAATGCGAAGAGTGTGAAGGGATCGACATTGAGGAAGTCATCGTACACGGCGAAGCAGCATCTGAGATTGTTAGAGTTGCGCGGGAACGCCAGGTAGATCTAATCGTCATTGCCTCTCATGGTCGCACGGGTTTGGGACGGATTCTGTTCGGTTCGACCGCTGAAGCGGTTGTGCGCCACGCATCTTGTCCCGTGCTTGTGGTAAAACCATCGCAAGATCACGAACCAGACACAAAAGGGCAGTGAGGATCAGCAGTTATTAGCAAGCAGTAGTGAGTGGGCAACAATATCAGCAGCAGCAGTGTCATACAGTGCGTAAGTGATGTGCTACCCACTTCTACTGCTCTCTTCGTGCCAAGTGCTGTAGGCTAGTAACCGAATGCACCTGAATCTTCTTAACCAGCTGATTTTGGACTATGGCGTCTATGCAGTGTTCGTTTTAGCCATGGTCGAAGGTGACATTACTCTGTTGATTGCGGGCGTGCTCGCTCACAGTCAATTCTTTGGCGAATACAGCTTCGCCAGAGTGCTGTTTTGGGGAACAT
>JBKPAL010000271.1:0-3949 GCA_046726395.1 Acidobacteriota bacterium | reverse complement strand
TAGGTTTGGACGAGCGCATGCTGTGCCAAATTAGTTCTGAGGCAGACCAACGCGCTGAAGCAGATCCTTGTACCGTGGATCCGATTTAATCCGGTCAAATATAGGTTCCTTGAGCCTTACTATTCCTTCATCATGCTGCTGGTAACCCTTCTCGAGTAAAGCAAAAGGTTTGTCGGCTTCTCCGGCCTGTGCCCAAAGACCCACCTCGCCCATCCCACCTGCGCCAATTGGAGTGGATTTCATATCGGTCCAGTTTTGCGCCTGCAATCTGCATAGAATCATCTGGAGTCGCTGATCAAGACGACGTCGCTGTTGACGGTACCGCGCGACAGGACGAGCTGTTTGCCGTCGCGCGTCAGGTCGAAGGCGAAGATGAGATCGGATTTGAAGTTCGTCAACTGCTTGGGCGGCCCGCCTTCGACAGGCTGGCTCCAGATGTTCGACACGCCGCCGCGCGTGTCCACGTACCGGATCGCGCGCCCGTCGAGCGACCAGCTTAGCCCCCGCATCCAGTCGAATGTGCGGGCGATGTCGAAGGTCTTGACGGGCTGCCCGCCTTCGGACGCCAGGATCGCCAACTGGTAGCGGGCGTTGGGCGTCTCGCGGTAGATGCAGGTGATCAGCTTGCCGTCGGGCGAGACGCGCGCGAACCCGGACGGCGCCTGGTTCAGCGGGATGGGTTCGCCGCCGTCGACAGGGACTTTCCACAAGCCGAAACGGCTGCTCGGCTGGAAGATGATCCAGCGACCGTCTGCCGAAAAGGCGGGCTGACCGAAGTAGGCTTGGCTGCTGAGCTGCTTGAGGTTGCCGCCGTCCGTGTCCATCCGCCAGAGAAGGGGCGTGCCCGTGCGAAAAGAGACGAAGACGACGAGCCGCCCATCCGGTGAGACTGCCGGGAAGATGTTAGCTCCCGCGTTGGCGGTCAGTTGCCGCTGCTCCGAGCCGTCGGCTTTCATGATCCACAGGTCGGCGTTGCCGCTGGCGAACGAGAAGTAAACGATCCGACCGTCTGGCACGGACGCCAGGCCCACAATCCCGTTGCTCCTGCTCGCGCCCGAAGTGATCTGCCTGCCCGCGGCGGCGTCCGAGGCGGGCGCGATCCAGACGTTCGCGGTCGTCACGCGCTGCACCGTGACGAAAGCGTCGGAGTCAGCCTTCAGGCTCATGCCGGAGTAGTTGTTCAGGTCGTTCGTCACCCGACGCACGGAACCCTCCGGGTAGGAGACGTGATAGACCTGCTGCGCCTCGATGGTTGCGGGCGTGTCAGCCGCGACCATGAGCAGCTCCGCGCCGTCAGCGAGCCACGCCGCGCGCCTGATGTCAAACCACCGCTGCGAAGTGAGCTCCTTGAGCGCCCCGGTACTCGCGTCCACGACGGCGACGTTCCGGTATTCTCCGCTCGCGTCCGTGCGCCCGATCCCGCAGGCGATCACCTTCCCGTCGGGCGACCAGGCGGGACCCCTCGCTTCGTTGTATAGGAACTGGTCAGGTCTTTTCAGCGTGGCCAGCTTCTGCTCTCCGCCGCCGTCCGCCTGGGCCACGATGAGATGACTTTGAGTCGGGGGCTCGTTGCGGATGAAGGCGAGCCGCATCTGGTCGGGCGAGAAGCCAACGGGCGTGTCCACGTCCTCGCTCAACTTTCGGGGCGTGCCGCCGAGCACCGGTATCTGGTAGAGGTTGCCTATCGGGGTGTTGCGATCCCGCGTCACGTAGTAGACGTAGTCTCCGTCGCGCGAGAAGGTTAGCCCCAGGTAGGCGGTCTCGGCGGGCGCGACGATCTGGACGTTGCTCGTCGTCGCCACCTGCCTGACCCACAGGCTCTGCTGCCCGCCGTCGTCAACCACGTGGACGACGTAGCGTCCGTCGGGCGAGACGACGGCGTCGCTCGCCTTGCCCGTGCTCGTCAGCCGCGTGATTCTTGAGGTCTGGAACGGCCGGGCCGTGCCTCTGCGTTCGAGCAGTTTATAGAGCCCGTAGCCCGCGCCGCCGAGAATCAGCAGGAGCGCGACGAGCGCGACGGTCGCCCCCGCCTTGTGCCGCTTGATCTCGCCGAGAATAACTTCCGCGCTCGCTGGGGCTTTGGAGCTGGTTACCGCCGCCGCGCCGCTGCTGGTCGCAACATCCTGGCTCCTCGTCGCGGCGGAACTGATCGGTGGAACCGTGGTGTCAAGTTCGCCGGTCAATTCGCGTCGCAACTCTTTCAGCTCAATCGCTACGTCTTTAATCGACTGGTAACGCTCCTCGGGATCTTTAGCGAGACATCGACGGATGATCTTTTGAATTTCGGCAGGCGCCTGTGGATTAAAACCGCTGACGGCTGGCGTTGGTTCTCGAATGATCTTATTTAGTGTGTCGATCGCATCAGACCCTTCAAACGGCCGGTGACTCGTGACGGCTTCAAATAGAATGCATCCAAACGAGAATATGTCCGACCGATGATCAATCTCCGCTGTTTTCCCTCGTGCCTGCTCAGGCGACATGTATCCCACCGTGCCGATCACAGTTCCGGGTGTGGAATGCGGTCGCAGGATTGCGGTTGCGACATCGCTGGGAGTGCTGTCGGTTGTCCCGGTAGGCGGTGTTTCAACTAATTTCGCCAGACCGAAGTCGAGAATCTTTGCATGGCCATCCCGCGTTACCATGATATTGTCGGGCTTCAGATCGCGATGGACGATTCCGGCAGCGTGGGCCTTGGCCAAACCTTCGGCAGCATGTTGTAGGTAACGCAGAAGCTTCGGCAAACTAGTGCTAACCCCGCGGATTAGATCGCGCAATGTTTTGCCATCGATAAATTCCATTGCGATGAAATGCGCGCCCTCTGCTTCTCCGATTTCGTAGATGTGCGCGATATTGGGGTGATTGAGTGCAGCGGCCGCCGTTGCCTCCTGCTCGAAGCGGCGCATTCGATCTCGATTGGAAGCAACATCGGCAGGAAGTATTTTGAGAGCCACTTTACGATGCAGTCGCGTGTCTTCCGCCAAGTACACCTCACCCATTCCGCCCGCGCCGAGATGTGAGTGGATTTCAAAGCGACCTAAATGCGTGCCTGGATTGAAGGCCATTTAAGTCGAAGCCAAATCAGAGGGAAAGAACAGGGGAATTAGTGCGGTGCTGTCATTCTAGATTACTCCGCACTTGTTTGCATCTTCACCTAACTTACATCAGTTAATTAGCTATCATTAACTATTGGGTGAAGAAATTTTACTTAGTTGAACTTCAGAAAGATCGGCGAATCGGAACATCGATGTAGCTATTCGCGAACCACTTAATCTGTAAAGGTTCTCCGGCATCGGCAATCGTTTCTTCTGTCACCGGCTTTCCGCTACCGTAGTTGATCTGACGTCCTGATTCTTTTATCACACTCAAAACCACAACGACGCGGCTTCCCGGCTCAAACTGGCTACTCATCAAACGGATGCTAGTGAAGTTAAGACGTTGACGTTGGCCCGGCGTGAGCAAATGACGCTCAGTCCGGTCTTGGACGTAACTTGCTCTTGCCCAATACGGCGCAAGCTGAAGATACTCACCACTCCGCGTAAACTTGTAGAGATCGATCTCAAAATCAAAGTCCTTCTTGTTAGTCGCGAAGTGCTAGTAGGCCAGAAAATAGACCACTCATTTCGGTAGCTTGCGTGAATGGAGCACTAACGAAAACCAATCCATACGTGCTGTCAATATTTTTGTCGAGCACACCACCGCCAGGACGTGGCATATCTACGTCGGTGCGATCAGCAAGGTCTACGCTCTGCATGATGAACTCATCGGGCCTGGTCCCACTCTCACTGAGCCGATACCTTGAGCCTTCCTTTACTGCCGTGAGATAAAACCGCAGCTTCGACGTGGACATTGCGGCAATCGACGGTGAATGCTTCCAAACATTTGCATCCGTGACCTGGTAGTTCACTTTATCTTGCAGGAGTGCAGGTTTTGGTCCGCCTTTAAAAACGTA
>JBKPAL010000270.1:0-9522 GCA_046726395.1 Acidobacteriota bacterium | reverse complement strand
CATCCACCCTGAACAGTTCTCCTGCATCAATTACAACTGACAAACTGGATTATGCACCTGATGAAACAGTGGTGATTTCTGGTCGTGGATTCCAGGCCGGCGAAACCGTGCGGCTGATGATCCATGAGGATCCCCACACTGACCAGGAAAGAGGTCTACAAGTTATCGCAGATGCTGAGGGTAACTTCACCGGGAATTACGTCGTTCAGGATTACGATCTGAACATAAAGTTCATTGTTACCGCTAAAGGACAATCTTCAGCTTGGACCGCTCAGACGACTTTTACAGATGCTCGAACCATAACCAGCGTGACACTCAATGGCGGTACCTCGGTGACTGTCGCTTCTGGGGCCAGCATTACAGCCGTGGTCAACGTAACAACTGACAACGGCGGTGGTAATCAGAATTGGAGGTCTACTGGTTGGCTAATTTCCACGAGCGCGCCCGGCGCGGTGACGTGCGTCGATCATACCAACCATGACGGAAGTGGAAACTACAGTGAGACGTTCAGTATCACCGCACCTGCCACCGGCGGTACGCACCACGCATATTTCATCGCTTACAGCAACGACAGTTGCTCTAGCCAACCCAGCAATACGTTCACACTGACAAACGGCGTGACGGTTGATGGGGCGAATCCAAGCGTTGTTTCGATTAATCGCGCTGGCAGCAATCCCACCAATTCGTCTTCCGTCAGCTGGAATGTAACGTTTAGCGAGAACGTGACAGGCGTAGACGCGAGTGACTTCGTTTTGGTCTCGAGCGGCCTAACTGGCACCCCAGTGATAACCGGCGTTTCCGGAAGCGGTTCCTCTTATACCGTAACGGCGACCACAGGAAACGGAACCGGAACGCTTCTCCTCAATCTGAATGACAACGACTCTATCCTCGATACTACTCTTAACAAATTAGGCGGCACTGGAACGGGCACAACAGGGGGTGGAGGCACTGGCAACGGCAGCTTCGCGGGGCAGATCTACGATCTCGATCGAACACTTACACCTGGGATTACAGCGAACAATAAGGAGTATGACGGAACTACGTCCGCAACGATTGCATCACGTACGTTCACCAGTGCTTTGACAGTGAACGATGATGTATCGGTAACTGGAGGAACTGCCAACTTCGATACAGCGACTGCGGGGACAGGGAAGACGGTCACGGCTACTGGTCTAACCCTGAGTGGAGCAGACGCCGCGAGATACATCCTGAGTTCAACAACGGCGACTACCACTGCAAACATAGACAGGGCAGCCACTACGACTACGGTCACCTGTGGCGCCGGTCCATTTACTTACAACGGTGCGGCCCAGGAACCCTGCACGGCACTGGTCACTGGGCCCGGCAGTCTCAATCAATCACTTAGCGTCAGCTACTCCAACAACGTCAATGCCGGTACGGCTACAGCCAGTGCCAGCTATACCGAGTCAGCTAACTATCTCGGCAGCTCTGACTCCGAGACTTTCACCATCAACAAGGCTGCCACTACGACTACGGTCACCTGTGGCGCCGGTCCATTTACTTACAACGGTGCGGCACAGGAACCCTGCACGGCACTGGTCACTGGGCCCGGCAGTCTCAATCAGTCACTCACCGTGAGCTACTCCAACAATGTCAACGCCGGTACGGCTACAGCCAGTGCCAGCTACACCGAGTCAGCTAACTATCTCGGCAGCTCTGACTCCGAGACTTTCACCATCAACAAGGCTGCCACTACGACTACGGTCACCTGTGGTGCCGGTCCATTTACTTACAACGGTGCGGCACAGGAACCCTGCACGGCAGTGGTCACTGGGCCCGGCAGTCTCAATCAGTCACTCACCGTGAGCTACTCCAACAACGTCAACGCCGGTACGGCTACAGCCAGCGCCAGCTATACCGAGTCAGCTAACTATCTCGGCAGCTCTGACTCCGAGACCTTCACCATCAACAAAGCAAACGCCACCATTAACGTTACCGGTTATACGGGTGTTTACGACGGTCAGGCACATGGTGCGACCGGAACAGCGACAGGTGTTTTAAGTGAGACGCTGGCGGGACTCAATCTCGGTGCAAGCTTCACGAATGTTCCTGGCGGGACTGCCACATGGACGTTCACTGACTCAACCGGGAATTACAACAATGCCACGGGCACAGCTGCTATAGCGATCAGTAAGGCGAACGCGACAATCATCGTCAACGGTTACTCAGGCGTGTTTGACGGATTCTCGCACGGCGCGACTGGTACCGCTAAGGGCGTCTTGAACGAAACACTAGCCGGACTCGATCTAGGCGCAAGCTTTACGTTCGTTCCTGGGGGAACTGCCAACTGGACCTTCACTGACGTAACGGGAAATTACAACAACGCCAGCGGATCAGTTCAGATTGTCATTGGCACCGCGTTCTGCTTCAACGGCTTCCTGTCGCCGATCGGCGGTGCTATCGAAACCGCAACCGGCGGTAGCTTCGCGAATCCATTGCGATCCTTTAAGTTGGGCAGCACCATTCCGATTAAGTTCTCGATCAATTCATGGAATGGCAGCACCTGCGGCAATCCGGTGATCACCGGAGTGCACACCCTGCAAGCGATTAGGTACAGCAGCTCGACTACTTTCGACGATCCGATCGATGCCACACCTACAGATGCAGCCACAGCGGGAAATCAATTTCGATTGACCGGAACAGAGTGGCACTTCAACCTGAGCACGAGAGACGGGAACCTCACCCAAGGTACTTGGTTGCTGAAAGCTACCTTGCCAGACGGCAGCACGCATACGGTGTGGATTGGAATAAAGAGATAGTTGTAGGGGGCGTTCCTACGTGGACGCCCCATCGCCGGCAATCTAGTCAGTCGAATCTCGATTCGATCAGACTTCCCTGTCGCCGACCATGTTTGGAAGCGAGCTGCGGATAGGTAGCTTTCTCCGCACGCAGCCCTTTGATTCCCAGGTCTCGTTCAATCTTTCCAATCTCTTGTTCGCTGCCTTCGATCTCCATATAGAGTCCAAACGGTAGCTCATCTAAAACGATCTCAGTTTTCCTGAGCCGCCAGGTTTCACGTCGCTTCTCGTAGACCAGCGCCGGAGTGTATCCAAGCGCATCGAGAATCTCTGCCATCGATTCTGCATTGGAGACTCGCGTTTCGTTTTCCGTTTGGTGCTTAATTGACGAAGTAGAAGGCAGTCGCTGCTTGTACGTGAGAATGGCCTTTCTGCCGACGCGCCTTAGCCGCAAAATTGAAGCGCCATTTAAACCTTCACCGTGATAGAGCGTGTTCTCCTCGAGCTCCGTACCCTGATAATCCGCTCCAATCTTAGGAAGACGCCGTAGCACATCCGCACGTTGTTGCTTCGTCAACCGGTATTTCTTCTCGATCTCAATCATGGTCAATCACTAATCAACGTCGATTCATGACTGTCTCACCCAACGCAGCACTTCCGGTATAGTCGCGCGTTTACCATACATGAGCATTCCCACGCGATAGATTCTTGACGCCAGCCACGTTACTAATAGAACAGTCATGAAACCGAGCACCAGCGATAGCAGTATCTGCCAGAACGGTGGTGTCTGCGTGACTATTCGCACCAGCATAGTTATCGGCGAGAAGAACGGAAACATTGAAACCCAGAAGGCGAAGGACGAGTCTGGATGCTGAATTACGGGAAACGCTAGGTAGAACCCAACGACGAGTAACATGATGATCGGCATTGCCAGCTGACCACCCTCTTGCGCCGTAGTCACCATCGAACCCACGAGGGCATACATTGTCGAATAGAGGAAATAACCCAGCAGAAAGAAGAGAGCGAAGTATACGAACGTCATGATCGGAAGGTCTGGAATATTCACCTCCACGCCTTTCCTTGCCATTACTCCCACTCCAAACAGAGTGAAGCCCAGGAACGCAGTTGCCCAGATCGTCAATTGTGTGAGTGCGATCAGTGAAACTCCCACGAGCTTACCCATCATGATCGGAAACGGTTTCATTGAAGAGAACAAGATTTCAGCTATGCGCGTCTCCTTCTCTTCAACGACTGCACCGAGAACAATCTGCCCATACATCAAAATGGTGAGATAGATAATGAACCCGGCGCCAAAAACCAGATAAAAGCCTTCACCTGAATCCTTCTCTTCGCCGCTGGAACCAACACGTAACGCTTCCAACGAAACCGGCTCCGACAACTCGCGAACAATCTTCACATCAATATTCGCTTCGGCAAGACGTCGCTCTCGGACTGCATTGCTCAAGGCATCCTCGAGTCTCTCCTTCGTAAAGATGTCTCCGGTGTTGCGCCCCAAAAATTCTGCAACTCCATGCTCTAAAACGTCGGCAGGTAAGATGAGATAGCCATCGAGTTCTTTATGTCTTACTCGCTCGTTCAACTCGCTCTTGATCTGATCGATGGATTTGCCGTCAGCGTTGGCTCTCTCCAACTGAAAACTCCTTTTAGGGTGATCCGGTTGGTCCTGAGACTCACGCGACTCAAGGTCCCTCACAAGCGGCGCGTAGAGCTTCCCTGTTTGATCGACGACTGCGATCCGAGTGCTCTCGCCGGTCCGGATGTTCATGATCAGAATCGGAACCACACTAAAAAGCGAAAGGGCAAGTGGCGCCAGGATCGTTACGAAGATGAATAGTTTCGTACGTACTCGCTGCAGGTATTCGCGCTTTACGACGGCCAGGAACTTTTTCATGAACCTTCGGTCACCTTCGCTATAAAAATGTCTTTCAAGCTTGGCTCAACCATCTCGAACTTACTGATCAAAGACCCACCTTCAAGAAGTCGCTTCAACAGATCCTGCGCACTCGCACCGGGCGCAAGCAATACCTCAGCTTCGTCGCTATGCTCAACTATGCTAGTCACCAGCTCGGGGTCGCTCAATACACCATCAACTCTGTCAGCACGTAGAGCCACCGCATTTCGACCGAAACTCTCCTTGACTTGCCTCAGACTTCCTTCCAAAACTTTACGAGAACAATTAATGAGACAGATGTCATCGCAAATCCGTTCCGCAATCTCCATGGCATGAGTGGAAAAGATGATGGTCTTGTTTGCTTGCCTTAGCTCAATGACGATGTCTTTCAGCATCTCAACGCTGAGTGGATCAAGACCAGAAAAAGGTTCATCCAGGATCAGCAGATCAGGTTCGTGCAGGACAGCAGTAATGAACTGGATCTTCTGCTGCATTCCCTTCGACAACTCCATTGACTTCTTGTTCTTCCACTCACTGAGCTTTACTCGAGCCAACCAGTAATCGATTCGTTCGTCCACCTCTTTGCGACCGACGCCCTTCAATTCGGCAAAGAAGCGCAATTGATCGCGCACCTTCATCTTTTTATACAGGCCGCGCTCTTCCGGTATATAGCCGATGCGATCCTGTAGCTCCGAGGTAGTCAAATGTCCAAACACCTGAATGCTGCCCGAATCGGGTGCGGTAATGTTCACTATCATGCGTATGGTCGTCGTTTTGCCGGCTCCGTTTGGACCAAGCAAACCGTAGATACGACCCGGAAAGACCTGAAGACTCAGATTGTCAACCGCAGTAAAGTCCCCGAAACGCTTGGTGACATTCTCCAGCGACACTGTTGGTGAACTCTTCGTCATTATTTATGTTGAAGCGATTTCTCTGTGCATCTCAGTGTCTCGGTGCCTCTGTGGTCTTCTTTTGTTTGAGCACTCGTTCACTCATAAGAAAACCACGGAGGCACTGAGAGACTGAGATGCACGGAGTACGAAATTTTGGAAGTCGGTTTAGCGTTGCCACAACGCCGAACCTGATACATAGTAACTAATCAGCGCCATTACCCGAACTGTATGATAAGGCCGTTCGGAAACTTCCGACGATCTAGGTAGTTTCCCATAATTCATTAAGCCTACAGAACGCCATGACCGCCTTTATGCCTCGACCAAGAGCGCTGCTCACCGTCAGCTTCGGATGGCTCTTAGTCACCTGCATTTCAGCCTACGCCCAGACTCAACAGAGCCAGAACCCTCCAGATGTAGTCCGAGTCTATACCGAACTCGTGCAAACCGACGTGATGGTCTTTGATAAGCAAGGGCAGTTTGTGAACAACCTCCGTAGAGAAGATTTTGAGCTGCGGATAGACGGCGAGAAGAAGCCAATCGAGTTCTTCGAGCTCATTTCAGCCGGGAGTGCTAACGAAGAATCTCAGCTCGCGGCTGCCCGCGGTTCGAACAGTTCTCCTAAACGAGGCCTCGCCGCTGTTCCGCTGGATCGCGGACGCACCATTTTCTTCTACATCGATGACATTCACTTAGACCTTGCGGGTGCTGCATCCACGCGCAAGATGATCACTCAGTTTATAGAAAAAGAGATGGGCCAAAATGACGAAGCGGGAATTGCTTCTGCCACGGGGCAGATAGGCTTTCTCCAACAACTTACAGAGAACCGTGCAGTATTGAAGGCTGCTATAGATCGACTCAAACCAAACTTAACTTCGGTCAGTGATGGCCAGCGGCCTCCTATGACGGAATATCAGGCGCTGTTAATCAGCCGTTACGAGAAGGACACAACTGATTATTTTGTCGATGCATTGCTGCGAGAGATACCGAATTTAGGGCGTGAGGCGGCGACCTCAATGGTAATGGAACGGGCGCAACAGATGCTGGTCCAAGCTGCGAATATTACCCGAATCTCATTAAGCGGTCTCGACAGTCTGGTTCGATCCTCTATCAACCTTCCCGGTCGTAAGATCGTGTTCTTTATTTCCAATGGGTTCTTTCTGGACAATCGCAACGGGGATTCCTTCGAACGTCTGCAAAGGTTAACCAGCGTCGCGGCCCGCAGTGGAGTTGTGATCTATTCAATGGATTCTCGTGGTCTCGCAACAGGTTTGCCCGACGCGAGCACCGATGTGGCCTTCGATACCACTGGAAGACTGGCGCGCGCTTCGCAAGGCGAGTTGGTAGCTTCTCAGGATGCGATGAATGCGCTGGCGCGCGACACAGGTGGACGACCTTTCTTCAATTCGAATGCGTTAGACACCGGTCTAAAGAAAGCGCTGCAGGAGACCTCGACCTACTATTTACTTGCTTGGAGGCCCGACACGGGACAGCAAAAGAGCAAGTTTAGAAAGATCGATGTAAGAGTTGTGGGCAAATCAGATGTACAGGTACGCGTGCGAAAAGGCTTCTTCGACGTCGAGCCGTCAGCAGAGACCGCAAAAAAGAAAACAGAAACTCCACCGAAGACTGCGCAGACAGAGTTACGCGCCGCGCTCACCAGTGCTTTTCCCGTACGAGCGATTCCAGTGATACTCAGTCTGTCCTATGTGAACACGGCCACAAAGGGTGAACTGTTATCGACGTCTTTGAAAGTGCCGGGGCAGTTCCTGACATTTGGTGTTGACGGCGATAAGTCAAAGGCTGTCGTTGAGTTGATAGGTGCTGTTTATGACGATCAAGGTCGCGTGGGAGGCAAATTCAACGAGCGACTTACCATAACCGCACGCCCCGGCTCGACAGCCAATCCTAGCGAAGATCCTCCGGACGTGACTTTTAGTTTTCCGATCTATCTCACTCCTGGGCTCTACCAGGTGCGCGTTGGTGCTCGTGATGTTCTCAGCGGGAAAACAGGATCGGCTCACGGTTGGATAGAGATTCCAAATCTATCAGCCGGGCAGTTGACTCTGAGTAGTCTGCTCGTTGGTGAACGCGAATCTAAAGACACTGCGAATGCGTCCTCGAATGCTAATGTATTGGGACAGGTGAACATCAGCGTCGACCGTCGTTTTCATCGCGATGCCTTTATGCGTTTCCTGGTTTTTGCTTACAACGCCGCCGTGGCTCAGGATGCGAAACCCGATGCGGCAGTTCAGGTTCAATTAGTTCGAGACGATCAACCAGTGGTAACGACAGCGCTAAAAAAGATTGCGATAGAGGGTGTCTCCGATATGAAACGGCTTCCTTATGCGGCAGAGATTCCACTGGCGGGGCTACAACCCGGAAGATACATGCTCAGCGTAACGGTCGTCGATCGGATTGCGAAGACCAGCGCCTCTCAACACCGGTCGTTCGAAATCTACTAAGTATCGGTTCGCCGTGCTGCTCTTCACATGACGCTTAAGGAGACACGAGCTTCAAACGTCAAACACATCGGCAATGACCCTTGGAAGCCAACCAAACAGCAACTACTCGAAGCAGTAAACAAAACGGTCCCGGATGTCATTGCTCCCAATCTGAAAATACTCTTTTGCGGAATCAACCCTGGTCTTTATACCGCAGCAGTCGGTCACCATTTTGCGAGACCAGGCAATAGATTTTGGCCTGCGTTGTATCAAGCAGGTTTCACAGATCGTCTATTGTCGGCATTCGATGAGCGTGAGTTGCTCGAGAAGGGTTACGGTGTGACGAATGTAGTGCAAAGGGCTAGTGCTTCTGCCGACGCTTTAACTCGTGAGGAGCTTCTGCAAGGCGGCAAGCAATTGAGCAAAAAAGTGAAACGGTACCGTCCAAAGATCCTTAGTGTCTTGGGACTGGGTGCTTATCGGGCAGCCTTTAATGATCCTTCAGCTAAGGTCGGGCGTCAGGAACGTAGCATCGGCGAAACCATGCTTTGGGTACTACCAAATCCTAGTGGGCTAAATGCGCATTATCAGCAACGTGATCTGGTGCGCTTGTTCGAAGAATTAAAGTCCGCCTCCGATCGCCTGTGAGGGCTCTGCCTTTTGGACTTGAGGAAGTGGCTCGGCCCTTCCAGTTGCTGCTTAAAAAATCGCTGGGCTCCGCCGCTTTGGACTTGGGGAAGCGGCTCCGCCCTTCCGGCGTCGCTCCGAAAAGGAATTGCTGGGCTCCGCCCCTTTGGACTTGAGGAAGCGGCTCCGCCCTTCCGGCATCTCTCGGTAAAAGAATTGTCGGGCTCCGCCCTCTGGACTTGAGGAAGTGGCTTCGCCCTTCCGGCACCGCTCCGTAAAAGAATTGCTGGGCTCCGCCCTTTGGACTTGAGTAGTGGCTCCGCCCTTCCGGCACCGCGTAAAAGAATTCTGGGCTCCGCCCTTTGGACTTGAGGTAGTGGCTCCGCCCTTCCAGTCGAGTGCTCACGTAAGAGTCTTTGGGCTCCGCCAGGTTTTCTTTCATGGGGTCTGGTGAAGAACGTGGAATGGCTAATTAGTTTGATCTAGAGAGTAAAGGCGGAGCCCAGCAATTCTTTTACGGAGCGGTGCCGGAAGGGCGAAGCCACTACCTCAAGTCCAAAGGCGGAGCCCAGCATTCTTTTACGCGGTGCCGGAAGGGCGGAGCCGCTTCCTCAAGTCCAGAGGGCGAAGCCCAAAGACTCTTAGGTGAGCACTCGACTGGAAGGGCAGAGCCGCTTCCTCAAGTCCAAAGGGCGGAGCCCATGATTCTTTAGCGTCGCCGAAAGGGTCGCTATCCCTCAAGTCCAGACGGCGAAGTGCGCAAAACTCAGCAGACCTCACAACGCGCGCATGAATGCTACAAGGTCCTTCTTCTCTTGTGGGGTGAGATTTGTTTGTAACACGAGATTGAAAAACTCCACCGTGTCCTCCAGCGTCAGCAATCTACCATC
>JBKPAL010000269.1:0-10071 GCA_046726395.1 Acidobacteriota bacterium | reverse complement strand
GAAGCTTACCCGAATTAGAAATCGCGATTGCGCGAATCTCTCCTGGTGAGTATCTCAAATTAATAAGCAAAGATGCTCGCGCAGCAATGTGGGAGAACCAGCGTCTCGCATCAAACATTGCCCCGGGTCTC
The DNA here is from genome assembly GCA_046726395.1 of Acidobacteriota bacterium. Lineage (GTDB taxonomy): Bacteria > Acidobacteriota > Blastocatellia > Pyrinomonadales > Pyrinomonadaceae > PSRF01. The sequence goes on along the minus strand of JBKPAL010000269.1, from coordinate 9,940 downwards.
GGTGAGATAGCTGCGTTACCTGAGACTGACCAGAACAGAAAAGAATTTGCGGCTCAAGCCGAAGCTTTGTTACGCGCGATGCTCGACTACGGCAATGCTGGTGTAAAGCCAAAAGCAGGGCAACATCCCGAGTACGCTGTGCCGGATGTGCTTAGAGCATTCGCTGCGTTTAAGCCAACCGATCTTGCGGTTGTCTTACGCACTCATCTTAACGAGCCTGACGCTGTCACTCGCGCGACTGCAGCGGAGTTACTTGGAGATTTACCTCCAGACAAAACCACTAGTGCGGCCTTAGTCGCGGCATTACCAAAAGCTCTTGAAGACAAACAGATGAACGATGCGGCACTCTCGACCCTCGATGCGCTCGGAAAGCAGAAGGACGATACTGCGAACGTTGCGATTAAGTCTGCGCTCGCATCGGAAGATTATCTTGTTCGCAGACGCACCGAGAGCGTGTTGAAAGCCAATGGAGTGGATTTCACTAACGACAGAACTACGGTACAAACGAAGAATCGGACAGCTGATTATCGACGTGCCACTTCAAGAATCGGCAAGAGCGTCAATGCGAGAGTGGTAACCAGCAGAGGGACCTTCGAAATCAGACTCTTACCAGAAGATGCGCCCCTCACCGTCGACAACTTTGTTCAGCTGGCAAAACGCGGTTACTTCAATGGCATCTCGTTCCATCGAGTAGTGCCAAACTTTGTCATTCAAGGCGGAGATCCACGAGGTGACGGGAATGGTGGACCGGGTTATTCCATTCGCTGTGAAATCAACGAAGCTCCTTACGATCGTGGTGCTGTCGGCATGGCGCTCTCAGGGAAGGACACCGGCGGGTCACAGTGGTTCGTTACCCATTCACCTCAACCTCACCTTGATGGCGGGTATACAGTTTTCGGCAACGTAATCAATGGAATGGACGTCGTCGATAAGATCGTTCGAGGCGATCTGGTTAACACAATAACGATTACGGAGTATTAGAATCGCAGGTCGCTAAATGGTTTTGGTTCATAAACACCGAAGACTTGCAACAATCCTCGTTGGATTGACGCTGCTAGGTTCGTCGTCTGCTCAAGACGAACTACAAGTGCGAAAGCAACCGCCTGTCGTAACAGCCGAGAATCCTCTTCGAACGCACTACCAGATCTCCCTGGAACTCGACTTTGACAACCGTTCCTACACCGGTGCTGAACGACTTCGCTGGTTCAATCAAGCGGATCGCTCAGCCTCCGTTTTGTATTTCCATCTCTATTCGAATTTGAGAGTCGACTCTAGTTCGTCGTCAGGGGGACTCGAGCCCGACGAACCTCGTCTCGAAATTACACGGGTCCGTTCAGCAGACACCGAGATGCCACTCTCCTTCTCGCTCGACGATCAGGGAACCACTCTGCGCGTTAACCTGCGCGAACCTCTGCCGCCTGGCGAAGCGACAGAGATCGAAGTGAGATTTAGAGGAAGCGTACCTGAGATCGATGCTGATGAAACTGGACTGACAACACACGTGGTGAAGCAAATCAGCGCCGCATTGCGCTCTGAGCGCGAGATTCGACGACCACGCGACATCAACTTTCGCAGTCGCGGAGTAATGCTGCTTTCTACATTCTATCCGGTGTTGGCTGTACATGACGGTGAAGAGTGGCACAGAAAATTGGAACCAAGTATCGGCGACTTTGTATTCAATGAAATTGCCGACTACGAGGTTTCAATCGAAGTCTCTCCCGGAGTCTCGATCTTTACTTCTGGCTTCGAACGCTCGAAGACTGGTGGCCTTAAAGAAGTGACTACGTTTTCCGGATCTGGTCTCCGCGACTTTACGATCGTCGCAGGGAGAAATCTGCGTACGGAAGAAGTGGATGTGGGCGGCAAGAAGATCCGCTCAATTTTTGTTCCCGAACATGAGCGGATCGGCAAACGGGTCCTGAGGATCTCAGCAGATGCAGCACGCATTTTTAATTCTCGATTTGGTCCGTTACCTTTCGACAGCGTAACCATCGTGGAGGCGCCTCTTGTCGCTGGACTCGGCAGCACCGAGTTTTCTGCTTTCAATCTCATTGCGAGCGCTTTCTACGTCGACTTTGACTCTCCGGCTATGCGCAATCTGCCTGAAATCATTCGTGAGCAAAGGGCCGCGGTTGAGCAGAGCCTCGAATGGACGGTTGCACACTTGATGGCCCATCAATGGTGGGGTGTTGCCGTCGGAAGCGATCCCGCGCGTGAACCGGTTCTTGATGAAGCCCTCGCCAGCTGGTCAGCGTTGCTCTACTACCGCGAGGTATATGGCGATGAACAAGCGACGGCCGTCTTGCGTGACGAACTCACCGGTGTCTATCGGCTGTACCGAACCTTCGGCGGCGAAGACATGACTGCAAATCGGCCGAGTCGCGAGTATCGCAACTCATTTCAATACGAAGCGATCGTTACAACCAAGGGTGCGTTGATGTTTATCGAATTGAGACGCATGCTCGGTGACGAACGATTTTTCAGAGCGCTGCAAAATTATTACAAATCAAATATGTTTGAGATCGCTGAGCTGCAGAATCTGCGGGCGGCGTTCATTGCTGAGACACCAGTCGAACAAAGACAGGCAGTCACTCGTACTTTCACTCGCTGGCTTGCAACCAAGCACGGCGATGAAGATGTCGCGCGTCCAGATGCTGAACTGGCCAATACGTTGGGGTTGCCAGCGAAACCCGGCCAACAAAAGAGTGGAGATCGCGGAGCCTTAACAGCATTTGCAAAGGTCGGAAAATTCTTTTGGCAGCAAATGACGCGAATTAGGTAACGGATTAGGAAGAATTTAAGTAATGAGTGCACATCAAGCGGCGGAATACAGACTACGGAACAACATACCAGCACGAAGCACAAGTACGATCGAAGTACAAGAGAGTATCGAACGGCTTAGTTGGCTTATGGATGGAGTCTTTCGTATACCGGTTATCGGCTGGCGGTTCGGACTGGACGCAATTCTCGGTTTGTTTCCCGGTTTTGGTGACACTGCAACTTCGCTGGTTTCGTTCTACATCCTCGTATCTGCGGTCCGATACGGCGTGCCAAAGATCACGTTGCTTCGCATGGGCCTGAACATTGCTATCGACTACGCCGTTGGTTCATTGCCACTAGTGGGCGATCTGTTCGACGCGTGGTGGAAGTCTAATCTGATGAACGTGGAACTGTTACGCGACCGCGCAATGGTGTCTGCAAGTGAAGCGCGTGAGGGGAAGATTAGTGACTGGATCTTTGTTGGCCTGATTATTCTGTTGCTGGTATGTCTGGCTATCGGAGCTGCGGTGCTGAGCATTTATCTGTTACTGCTCATTCTCAATCAAATCGCACAACTGACCTGATCTGTAGGGGCGTCTATCCGCCGGCCCTGTTTCGTTGGCAGGCAGTGAAGTGTTTACGCGCATCAAAGATGGGTGCCCACGGAGGGACGCCCCACAGTTAAGACTTCACCGTCGCCGACTTAGATTGATTTAACAAACGATCGAGCGCGGATTTCAGCATGTCGAGTCCCTGTTCACCTGCCGCAAAACTTCTCAGCTTTCCCTCACTGTCGAAGAGATAATAGGCCGGAACATATCCCTGATCATTGTTGAAAGCTTCGCGAAGTTGATGAGCATTATCAATCGCGCAAGGCTCAGTGATATTGAATGATGCTATGGCTGCGCGCACGTCCTCAATATTGGTATCCGTCTCATACCGCGGCATATGTACCGCGATCACTCGAAGGCCTTCATCCTTTTTCCGATCGCGCCACTCAGCTACGCGCGGTAGGTTGTCTTTGCAGATTCCACAACTGATGGACCAAAAATGCACTAGTGTCGGATGACCCAGCGCTTCATTTTCCGCATGAGCTTGGGTGCCACCCAGCCATTCTGTCGCGCCTGTTAAATTAGGCATCTCCGTTCCAATTCTCATAGCCATGGCGATTTGTTCTCTCCACATAAATGACGGGTGCCGGATCTCCGACACCCATCAGCTTATTGTCCTTAGTTGAGACTAGGCGTTTAGAGTCTTCTGGCCCGGCTTCCACTCGGCTTGGCAAAGACCACCGGTTTGCAAAGCCTGAATGACTCGCAGAGTTTCCTCGGCCGAACGACCGATGTTCAGATCATGAATCACCTTATAACGTAAGATGCCTTCTGGATCGATTACAAATAATCCACGTAGCGCTATCCCTCGGTCCTCGATTAGCACACCATAGTCACGAGCCACATTCTTTGTCGCATCCGCAGCTAGCGGGAATTTGAGGTCCGCGACTCCTCCTTTATCACGCGGCGTCTTAATCCAGGCGCGGTGTGAATAAACCGAGTCTGTAGAAACACCAATGATGTCGGAGCCAATGTCCTGGAAATCTTTGTAACGATCGCTGAACGTGGTCAGCTCAGTGGGGCAAACGAACGTGAAGTCGAGCGGGTAAAAGAGTAGGGCGAGCCATCTGCCTTTGAAGTCAGAAAGCTTTACGTTTTCGTTTAGCTTGTCGATGTTCTTCGTCGACGCCATATCAAAATCCGGCGCTGGCTGGCCCACCATCGCCTTCTCCACTGCCAAAGCTGTTGCTGCTGTCATGAATCCTCCATGTTCTCCTTTTAGTATTTAGTCCGACTGACGGCACTCCGGACAAATGCCGGTAAGTGTCAAATGAATAGAATCAGGTTTGAATCGCGACTTGCGGGCTGCTGCGCGCATGAGTTCCGCGGTCTCCGGAAGATCGAAATCCACGAGCTTGCCGCACTCTTTACAGATTGCGTGATCGTGGCGTTCCAGTACTCCATCGTAACGACTCGCGCTGTCGCCGAATGAGATTTCCCTTACGAGCCCGGCTTCGCGAAGGAACTTCAGGGAGTTGTATACGGTTGCGTAGCTAAGAGACGGCAAGACCTTTCGTGCCGCCTCAAAGATATCGCTCGCGGTCGGATGATCGACGCTTTCGCGAATCACCTGAAGCACCGCCTCTCGCTGCGGCGTCAGTCTCTGCTCTCCCTGACTTCCTAACCTGGCCATGATTTATATTTAGAATAATTCTAAATCGAGGGTTAGTCAAGATAACCATCTCGCTCGCTGATACGCGCTGTTTCGTAACGGCTTCGCCGCCGGCTGTGAGACGACGGCGCTGCCTAGCCGTAAGCGGATGGATCTTAGTCTGGGCTGTGCCCCTGGTTTCTAGCTCTGCCCTCCCTGATGACGTTATGAAGTTTCATTCCGCAATTGGGCCAGGCCGAACCAGGGCGAAGCCCGATTCGTTAACTCGGTCCTTACGGCGAGGCAGAGCCGCTGCGAGACAAGCATGCGTACGAAAACAAGGGAGTTAAGCACATACTGTATATCGTGCGGATAAAGCCTTACGCGGCGAGTTTTGGATTGCGTAACGCAAAGTCCACGATGTTCTTCACGTATGATTCAAATGGCGGGCATTCCAAACCATGCTTTTTCAGCAACGGCCGCGACAGAGAGGTGTCGTAAATCTGACGCAGAAAAAAGTACGGCACCGCATAATGAGGCAGTCCCGTAATTGCCGGCGATGGAGGCGACATCAGCGTGACCTCAACCACGCGCGCAGGCACAGTAATTCGTGAGCCATGCCCAACGATACTTTTGGCGATAGCATTGAAAGTCTCCTCTGTCGTGAGTGGATTCGGATCAGCAAGCTGAAGAGTCTTTCCTACAGCGTCGGGCTCATGAATCAGACGTGCCAAAGACTCGACTACAAAATCGACAGGAACGAGATTCAGTCGGACTTCCTTGTTTCCGATGTTTAGCAGTGACAAGCCGCTGGGCCACTTCGCCAAATAGTGGATCAGATAATAGATGCCGTCGTACTTAACCGTTTCTCCTGTCACGGAATCCCCGCAGACAACGGCCGGACGATGAATCGTAATCGGTAGTTCGGACTTTAATTCCTCGACTTCAATCTCAGCTAGGTACTTCGACTCTTCGTAGTAATTGCGGAACCCTGCATCGTGCCGCAACTCCGTCTCGAGTATGCAGCCCTTTCTCTTACCAGCAACATAACAAGTTGAGATGTAATGATAGTGATTGAGGTGTTTGATCGAGCAGGCGAAGTTGTTGACGTTCTTGGTACCTTCGAGATTCACCAACATCGCTGGATCGCGATCGACAGCAAGATCATAAAGCGCCGCCAGATGAAATAGGATGATGATGTTATCAACAGCTTTCTGCGCATCCGAACTCGAAAGACCGAGGTCAGTCTTTGTAATGTCGCCTTCAAGCAGGTGGAAATCATTCGGAGCCCTGTTGGTTCGATGAGCAATTTCCGAAACTTCATTCCTGGCCCGCTCAGCGAGTGCAGGTTGCACTAGTAATAGAAATTGCAACGGCTCTTGCGCTAGACGCTGCAGCAGTCGACTTGCGATGAAGCCGGGGAATCCGGTTATGAAAACTGTATTTGCATTTGGTGACACCGAGCTCAAACTCTTTCCTATATCTGACGATTACTTCGCCGAGTATAATTCAGCGGCTTCTCATCGCCATATCCAGTCCAATTGGAGACCAACATGCTCAATTCCAGATTAGTGCGAACCCGAACGTTGCTTACGGTCGCACTCATCCTTACAACCGTTCTATCTTCCGGAGCTCAGCAGCAGACGAACTGCCTCATCAAAGTTACTCTGTTGCAAGTAAACGATGTCTATCAATTCGCCGCAGTAGATCAAGGGTCACGTGGTGGTCTAGCGCGAGTGATGACGCTCAAGAAGGAGATTCAGAAGGAGTCGCCCAACTTAATATTTTTTCTGGCCGGCGACACGATCTCACCCTCGGTCGAGTCAATTACTTACAAAGGCGCGCAAATGATTGATGCGTGGAACACCGCAGGACTCGATTACGCAACCTTCGGCAATCATGAGTTTGATTTCGGTCCCGAGGTACTGCAGCAACGGATGCAGGAGTCTCGATTCAAATGGATTGCAGCAAATGTGATTGATACTAAAACGAACAAACCTTTCGGGGGAGCAGCTCCATTCGTCATTCGTGAATTCGACGGAGTAAAGATAGGCATCTTTGGTCTTGTACTACCTGAAACAAAGATCACTTCCCGTCCTGGACCCGACGTCGACTTCAGAAACAGTTGTGATACCGCGAAGGCAATGGTTTCTCAGATCCATGCACAGGGCGCGAAAGTAGTAATCGCATTAACGCACTTGTCGATGGGTGAAGACAAAGAAGTAGCGCGCTGTTCTGATGTCGACGTAATCATCGGTGGCCACGAACACACTTTGCTTCAGTCAGCTGCCGGAGGAGCACCGATTTTCAAGATGACTGCCGATGCGCGTGAGCTAGGCAGAATCGATCTAAATATTTCGAAATCGAGTGGCGAAGTAGAGAGCATCGACTGGAAAATCATTCCCGTGGACGCGGAAATTGCGGCCGATCCGCAGTTTGCTTCAGTAACCAACAAGTATGCCGGACTGCTGAGAGAGTTGGCGGTGCGCGTGGGTCGAACTCAGGTGCCACTCAATGCCGGCAGTGCAGCGAGTCGCACGCAAGAGACAAACGTCGGGAACTTTGTTACCGATGCTTTTCGCGTGGCGACCGGTTCGGATGTAGCGTTGATGAACGGCGGATCAATAAGGGCAGACTCGATTATTGGACCGGGTGTACTTACGAGGCGAGACTTGCTATCGATCCTGCCTTTCAAAAACAAGGTCGTGAAGTTGCAGGTTACAGGAGCCACGATTCGTGCGGCGTTGGAACATGGCGTTGGGCGTAGTGCAGAAGATCGCGAACCGGGTCGCTTCCCGCAAGTGTCCGGTATTCAGTTTACGTTTGATGCACGACGACCAGCCGGTTCTCGAGTCACGAATGTTACGGTTAGTGGTCGGCCGCTCGATGACAATCGCAAGTACACGCTTGCAACAACAAACTTCGTTGCGGTTGATGGAGGCGATGGCTACGCGATGTTCAAAGGTGCGCCACTTTTGATTGGGCCAGATCGCGCACCGATCGATGCAGACGTTTTGACAAAAAGACTCACAGCCCTAAAAGTGATCGCGCCAAAAGTAGAGGGACGCATCAAACGTTTGGATCAGACCCAGAGTTCACAGGCGGATTGTAAAGAGTAGAAACGATGGACGACGATACTTCAGCAAGTGCGAAATACGAGGCGAGACAGTTGTTTCAGGAGGCGTATGAGGCTCAGCTCGCCCACAATTACGAAGAAGCCATCGAACTATACAAACGCTCCATCGAGACGTATCCGACTGCTGAAGCTCATACATTCCTAGGCTGGGTTTACAGCTTTCAGGATCGGTACGACGAAGCGATTGAGGAGTGTTTAGAAGCTATTCGCGTCGACGAGACACTGGGTAATCCTTACAACGATATTGGCAGTTATCTTTTAGCGAAGGGCGATTCGTACGGTTGTGTGCGCTGGTTTAAGCGGGCATTGTTTGCGCCAAGGTATGAGTCCTACGCGTTCCCTCACTTCAATTTGGGACGGGTATTCGAGATGCGTAGGAAATACTTAGACGCTGTACGACACTACAGTTTGGCGCTCGAACAACAACCGAATTTTGCAGAGGCGGCTAAGGCACTACGGCGGATGCAGTCGCTACTAAATTGATCCGATCTATTTTCTATTTATCATTTTCCATTTCTCAATTCGTCATTTGCTGCAGAGTTGTGATTACAGGAGACAACCAGAAGGCTCCTAACTGCTGCTATTCAGGCCTAGAGGGCGGCTGCTTCTTGAGGAGGTTCGGAATATCGCACTGCTCCAACTGCTCTGGTGTTAAATCCCTGCAACAGTACATGCAATGATATGGAGGCTGATTACTACAACCACAAATGTCCCAGTCTGGACAATCACAAGGTTTTTCTTCCACATTCTTCATGGGTCGAAGTCTCTTAAGAATACTTCATGTAGCCTTCAAACAATTGCTTTATCAGTAGTCAATCTTCCGCGTTGGTCTGCCGAAATGACATATGAGAAATGGAAAATGACGAATGGAAAATCTCTCCGCTTCTACCTTTGGTCATTAACAACTATCTTCGTCTTCTGCCTGTTCCCATCTACCGCCACATAAACAACTTCAGCCTCAGTAACCCTCACTCGGTCATCTGAGATAGATGTGACTCTTTCCGCTTCGACGATCACACGAATTGTGATAGACGTCGTACCGATTCGGACTACCTCAGCGTAAAAACTCACCAGGTCACCTACGAAGACAGGTTTATGAAAGATCACTTCGCGCATGGCAACGGTCACGAATCGTTCCATTCGCGTGCGCCGATGGGCCTCGATAGCCCCGGCCATGTCGATGTAGCTCAGGATGATTCCACCAAAAACCGTACCCTGCGAGTTCGTATCTCGCGGTAGTAACGTTATTCGTATGGCTGGGTCTTTGTAGTCGCTCATGAAGGTCTCACTTAATAGTTAAAAGCACTTGTCATTTTGTTCGGTGGAACAAAGCTACGCCCAAGAGTGTCTAAGGAGGTGCTGGCTACGTGACTAGTTGATGAAAGGATAACAACCATGCTGCCTGTTCCGTTGTTCGCGTACTACCAGCTGTTGATTGTGATTTATCTGATTCAAAACTCCGCTATTTCGGAGTTCAACGACCTCGGCACTCTACTTCTCGGAGGATTTGCGACTGCCATCGGCGTCGCTCTCGTATTCACGTTCATTAAACTTCGCTTGCGTGACAAGAAACCACCAACTGCTGACTTTATTACTATCGCTCAACCTGAAGACCGAAAATGATGTCGCTTAATGTTTCACTCGATAGAGCACATACACGCAACCGTTCTTCAGGACCTTGCTCTCAATGAGTTCCAGATCGATCTGTCGCTCCATCTCATGGAAAAGAAGTATGCCGGCGCCGAGTAACACGGGATGTATGTTTAGGCCCAACTCATCGATCAAATCAGCTTCAAGTAAAGACTTCGCTAACAACCCGCCTCCCATGATGCAGATGCCTTT
>JBKPAL010000268.1:0-4018 GCA_046726395.1 Acidobacteriota bacterium | reverse complement strand
TAGTTGTGTTTCGCTTTCCAGTATTTCTCTTGTATATGTTTGGCCCAGGCCCAGAACCGACCGTGCTTGATATTCGGTTCGTCGCCGGACCAGAACTTCTTGTGCACGAAGATCGAATCAACGCCACTCGCTTCAATGACGAGCATCATCTCATGTTTGTAGATTTCCGATAGCGGACGGCGCTGAACCTCTGAAGCGAGATTTTCGGTGGCAACTTCTGCTTGCCGGACAGCCATATGGCCCAACTTCGGTCCGGGGAAACTCACGCAGTCTCCAGCAGCATAAACTCTCTCCACATCCTGCACGCGCATAGTCGGATCGACTCGGGCATATTGCTCCGCATCGGTTATTGGTGTGCCCACGAAGACGCCGGGACCACTAAACGGCGGAACGATCATGTTCAGATCGCAAGGAAGTATTCTTCCGTCCTCCGCGACCACAGAATCTGCTGTAATTTTCACAATCGGAAAGTCAGCTATGAATTCGACACCGTGTGATTGCAGAGCCGCTGTTAATTCTTTCGATATAGAGATACCACCAAACATGGCATCGAGATCTTCGCTACTGGCGATAGTGATCTGGCACTGCTCGCGCACGCCCTTTTCTTTGAGCGAATTAGACAGAGTAAAGGCCGTCTCGAAAACCGGGATCGGCAAACGTGCGTCCCGGCAGTGACCGATCACGGCTCGTCCCCGAGTAAAGTTTCGAGCTACCGCGCCGAACTTCTTTGCGTCATCAACACCCAGGAGATGATGTGCGTTCTCAAAAAAGCCCGTGACACGCTCTGTGGCAAGTCGTCTGCCCACCGTAAGTAGCAGATAGTCATAAGGCATTTCACCGACTAGATCTCCGTGTGCAAATGTGATGAGCCGTTCAGATGGGTAGATTCGAGCAACTTCGCCACGAACGAAGCGCACCCTTCGATCCAGCATTGCTTCACGCAGATCAAACTCAATGTCATCCGTCTCACATTGTTCGAACGCAAGTCCTACCAGCGCTGGATAGAACAAAAACCTACGATTCCGCGACACGAGTGTGATGTCGTGTTCTGGTCCAAGTTTCTTTGCCAACGACTCGGCAGCAACGACGCCGGCAAAGCCACCGCCCACTACCAAAACCCTTGCCATCGCTATGACAGCACCTTTCTTTTCTGGTTAAGGTAAATACTTGTACAGGACGAAAGAGTTACCGCAGGCTTAACAATCGTGCCATCTGATTCGCTGCATCCCAGTTACGGACTCTAGTTATATGCTGTGAACCTTCACCGGTGTGACATTCAGCACATTGAAATTGAGATAGATCTCCCAGATTGATCGGATGGCGAAATGGTCCAGACGAACTGTGGCAGCTCTTGCATTCAAGTTTCGCGAGGTCACCAAGCTTAACCGGATGCTCGAACTCGCCCACCTTCGCATATTGTTCTGGAGGACCTGCCGAATCATAAAGTACAGTGTGACAGATATTGCAATCATTTCTGATTACCTTGCCTGAATCGCTCACATGTTCACCGTCATGACATCGGAAACACCCGGAAGATGTTAGATGACCGATGTTATTCGGATGAGCTTGCCAATCTGTCTTCATTTCTGGGAAGAAGTTGACTTGATAAAGGCGCTGAATCTCTGAGATTGCGCTATCAATCGATGCGCGCTTTTGGGCATAGACGTCCGCGTGATTAGTGCGATAGTAGGTGTTGATGTTATCTGCAATCGATTTCACCGCTTCCTGATTCGACGAGTAGGGTTTGTTTAGAACCTCGACTGCTTGACGCTTCAGATATGGTAAGGAAGTGTCGAGTCTGCCCGCAGCGAACGAAACATCCAGAGCCGTGTCCGGTGGATTGTAGATGTGTGCAGGACGGTTGTGACAATCAATGCAGTCCATTTGCCGCTTTGGTGTTTTCGCTACCTGGTCAGACGTGAGTTGCGAATTAGTTGATACGTATACGGTTGTGTTTCCGTCTTTGTCCTTCGCTTGCACCCACGGAATAATCTGCCGGCGTTCGTCCGTAGCTATGTAATTAATCTGATTGGCCAAATTCATGTGCCAGTGAATACCACTCACTGGGCCAGTTTCCGAACTGCCACCACCGACCTTGATCAGCATACGAACTTCGCGCGGAGTGTTCTTTTCGTCGTATGCGTAGTTGCGAAAGACCTTTAGCTGATTACCCCAGAACTTATCGGGCCAATGACATTGTGCACACGTATCACGAGCTGGTCTCATGTTCTCGACTGGTGTCTTAATTGGTTTGTCATATGTCTTGAACGTGACCGCGTATAACTGATGGACGCCGTTGAACTTTGATCGCACGTACCATTCGGCGCCCTCGCCAACGTGGCAATCCACACAACGCAACCGCGCGTGAGGAGAATTCTGAAAGGCAACGAACTCCGGTTTCATCACGGTGTGACACGTCTGCCCGCAGAAGGACACTGATTCAGTGTGCTCGTAGGCTTTATAGCTTCCAAAGGCACTTACAGAAACGAACACGAACGTCGCTGCGACAAAAATGAGGAAGTAGAGGCGTCGCCGCGGATCGTTGAGATCAATCGTTGGATAGGCTACAACATCAGACGAGAGCCGGCGTCGCCTCCGTCTTTCCAACAACATGCCGACGGCAACGATGACAAGGCCCAGTATGAGGATCGCAGGAAGGACTACCCAAGCGAGAATACCGACATACGGCGTGGTATTTCTCCCCGTAACTTCGATGAGAAACAACAAAAGAATACACGCGATGCAAGCCATTACGATGGCCGCGCCCGCAAGACTAATGTAGTTTTGGAACAGACTCGGGTTCTTTTCAGCGGCCTCGGTTTCTTCGACCATGCGTTAAGGGCACCTTTCGCGGTGTGAAACCAGCAAACGACCTCCAGGCCGTCACCGATGTTCTGACGGCCTTGGAGATCGCCAATTAGTTGCTTCCAAAAATTTTAGAAACGCGTCACTGTTTTAACGACTTCATATACTCAAGTAACGCCTTCGCCTGATCGGCAGTCATGCCTTTCGCTTCATACCCCGGCATGTTGGGCGGTTTTTCCGCCTTCTTGCCTTTGAGGATTATTTGCAAGTGTTCCTCGTCAGACTTCGCGGTGTCGAATTTTTTCTCAGCCTTGGCACCGTGACATGCAACACACTTCGATTTGTAAGTCGCTGCTGCATTGAAGTCTTCGCTGTTCGCGATTGCCCTGATTGAAGGAATACCGGCGACCGTTAGCACCAGCATTGTTAGCAAAAGAGTTGTCGTTTTCACTGTTTTCATGACCTGCCCTTAGTCCTTTCCAAATCGGAGACCATTTCCGCCCGAACCATTAGTTGGCAACGCATGTGCCGGTTCCAGACGAGCTCAGAGTTGCTAATTAGGCCCGGATCGTAGAGGTGGCGGACCTCTACAATGGCCTTTTACTCAATGGTGCGGAAACTTTCGCACCAATAACTGCTCACATCAAAAACGCCACGCTGTTCCTTGGTGGCAGCGCTTACAAGCTGAGAAATCATCCCCACCGAACGCACGTTTTCCGTTATGGCAAGACGCACAACTAAGTGCCTTCGGAGAAGCGTGGTGATTTAGTGGTTGTGGTCCACTGATTTCTCGCTGAGTGCCCCCCGCGCGTAACCGATGACAATCAATGCAATTCAAACCTTCATCCCGATTGTGTTCAGCATGACTAAACCCTACACGGAAAGCAGCAGCGAACTCACGCGAGCGTACGTAACGTCCCGGTTGATGACAAACACCACACGACGAGATTGGGCGATCGCCTGATTTAGCTTGGGGGCTGTGGCAGCCATAACACGTAACATGCGCGTTGAAGCCTGCCGGGATAGTCAAAGCGACGCCACCGCGACTGGGCCGATGACAAGTGGTGCAGCTGGCGCCGCCCAATCTGACATGACGTGCATGATCGAATTTCATGTTGAAGCTTTTCAGACCAGGGAATGGCTTCAGTGCGCCGGACTGAACGTTGCTATGGCAGATCGTACAGATCGCATTTGAAGAGTCTGCGAACTGTTT
>JBKPAL010000267.1:0-7601 GCA_046726395.1 Acidobacteriota bacterium | reverse complement strand
GATGTTGTCCCAACCTTCTTTGTTGTCTCCGCGTGGAGGGTAGTAGTTGATGCGCACCACATGCGAGAAATCTTTGTAAAGCCGTGGATAGACTTCCGGCTGCAGGATGTACTCGAGCACCGACAACTTTGACTCTTCTTTAGTTTTGAACGAGGCAGGATCGTCCAGTACCTCTCCGTCGCGATTACCGAGAATGTTCGTCGAATACCATCCGTGAAGTCCGAGCATCCGTGCTTTCAAACCGGGCGCGATAATCGTCTTCATCAGCGTTTGCCCCGTCTTGAAATCCTTGCCACAGATGGGGATGTTGTTTTGCTCGGCGAGACCTCTTAATGCCGGGATGTCAACAGTAAGGTTTGGAGCCCCATTGGCGAAAGGTATTCCGGATTTCAATGCCGCGTAAGCGTAGATCATCGATGGCGCGATTGCTTTGTGGTTCTCGCGCATCGCCTGCTCAAACGATTCGAGAGTCTTATGAACCGCGTGCGGCTTAAGGAAGATTTCAGTAGACGCTGCCCAGATCATGACAAGCCGCGAGCACTTGTTCTTCTTTTTCCATTCAGCAATCTCGTCAATTAGTTGTTGAGCGAGCGCAAGTTTGTTCGCGCCCTTCTTCACGTTGGTGCCATTCAGCCGTTTGACGTAGCTCTGATCGAAGACCGCCTTCATAGGTTTAATCTTCTGCAGTGGACCCTTCAACTGGTTGAGAGTTTCTTTCTCAAGCACGCCCGCATGCATCGCAGCCTCATAAGCTGAGTCTTCGAAAATGTCCCACGCTCCGAACATCAGATCATTCAACTTTGCGAGCGGGACAAAGTCTTTTATCAACGGAACGCGATTGTCAGTTCGTTTGCCTAGCCGGATCGTACCCATCTGCGTGAGGCTTCCGATCGGTTCCGCGATACCCTTTCGCACCGCTTCCACTCCAGCGATGAATGTAGTGCTGACTGCTCCCAACCCTACGAGCAACACTCCCAACTTTCCTTCGGCCGGCGCGATTGCTGTGCCTTTCTTAACGGCCATCCTAGATTCCTCCAGTTCAATTTGAATTGATCCTACGGCCCAATGCGCGTGTTGTCGCAGCGGATCTTGCTAAGTTTTGGCGCAGGCTTGCGCATTTAGCGGAGGTTGTTACGAGAAACGAGCGCGCCGCGGAAGCCACGCGGTGTTAACCCGGTAGCCTGACGAAACGCCTTGGTAAAGTGACTGGAGCTCGCGTAACCAACACGAGAACTGATTTCAGTGATGGAAAGGTCCGTCTCAGCCAACAACAGCTGAGCTCGCTTCGTGCGCAATGTGGCGAGATAGGCGTGAGGACTCGCGCCGGTTAGCTTCTTGAACAATCGCGCAAAGTGAAAAGGCGACAGGTAGGACGCCGCGGCAATCTCCTTCAACGAAAGCTCGCGATCCATTTGCGCGTGCATCAACTCTACCGCGCGGCGAATCCGCCGATCGATAAGTCCGACGCGCGATAACTCGAGCTCGTCGGAGCGTCGCATGTTTGAAAAGTTCCGAAGCAGGTGAACTGCCAAATGCTCAACAGAGGCCGCTAAAACTATCTCTTGCCCGGCACTGTCGCTCGCGAGCTCGATCGCAAAGTCCCTCCCCAGATCTGTCAGACGTGCGTCTTTGCGGATAACTTTTTCAGGAAAGATAATGTTGCCGCCCGGTCCAGCAAGCCGCATTCGTAGGACGAGATCGAGCAGGAAAGATGGCGACAGAGTTACCAAAACAATCTGCGCATTAGAACCCGACGCAGATGCAGTGGTGGATGGTTCCAACAAAAGAAACTGATTCCGATTGATTGTTCCGGCTTCGTTTCCAATCTGGTAACTCAGCTCTCCGTCAAGGAGGAAAAGAACGGCGTAGTCAGAACGCACGTCGTCCTGCCAAAAAAACTTCTTGGTGTGCCGGTAGAAGATTGAGTATTGCTGGTGGACAAAGAACCGGTTGACTGAGGGAACGAGACGGCTCATTTAACCGTCACTGTACGCGATCGAATTCTTACCTTCAATCACGGGCAACGTCGCGCGCGTTAAGCATCAGTGCTGGATTGTTGGTTATGACCGCCTTAATTCCAAGCTTATGGGCCAAATCAGCCCAACGCGGTTTATCGACGGTCCAGACAACAACATCGAACATCTTCTGCGTCGCTTGCATAATTAACTTCTGAGTCACAAGTGAGTGATGAAGAGCGAGTTCATCTGCATGTACTTCCTGTGCTCGCGCAATCAGAGTTTTGTTGCCACCTCGGTGAATACGATGGCGAAGTCGTCCATCGAACAGGGCAGCAGTCCGAATACCAGGCGCGATCTGCTTAATCCTAGCGATGCTTGAAAGATCAAAACTCTCGACGACCACCCGATCGGTGAAGTTGTATTCTTGAATCAGGCGAACCACTTCAGAAGGCAATTGCTCGCCCACCGGCTCTCCTTTCATCTCTAAGTACAAGAGACCGGGGGCTCTTTTGTAGAGATCAAAAACAGCACGAAGAGTAGGAACGGTTTCGTCGCCTTCGGAGCGTGCTTCGGATCGGTTCTTAAACCATGCGCCTACATCGACACACTTCAAGTCTTCAGATGTAACGTCTGAAACTGATTTGTTGATTGAGGCCGTGCGTTTGAGTGAGGAGTCGTGAATTACAACTGGTACATTGTCGCGCGCCAGTCTCACGTCAAACTCGATACCGTCGGCACCGTCGTGAATAGCGCGCTTGAACGCAAGCAATGTGTTCTCGGGTGCAACGGCCGAGGCGCCGCGGTGACCGATGATGAGTGGAGCCTTGTTCAACAGAGACTTCGAGTCTTTAGGTCGATGCCCGGGTAGCGCTTTGAATGACTTTCTTAAGCTTGATATCGACGGTCCCGTATTCCGTTTTGACGCGAGCTTTGACAGGTATGTGTTTTTCGTCCGCAGTAAGCCAAATCAGAAACTGACCCTCTTTCGAAATAAGCGCTTTGTCGCCGAACAGTCCAACGTCCAGGACCACTGTATTCGCGTGGCCAACGACGGTCTTCATGCGCTTTCCTTCAACCACCCGAATGGGCACCTGATAAACCTTTCCTGAATCGCTTACGGTCAAGTCCAAAGATTTGCCTACGGCAAGCGGTTGGGTTCTCAAAAAATAAATGGCCGAAAGCACATCCTGGATCTGACCGGTAAAGGGTGAGCTCGCCACGCGCGGTTGTTTTGCTGGGTCTCGCGGATCAAGCTCGGTCCAAATCACTTTGCCGCCGTCGTGGTCATAAACAGTTTCACTGGAGCGAACCCGTTTTCCTTGCTGGTCAAATCGTTTTGTGTTTTGGACTACAAATGAACGTGGTTCAACGGTCGAGATAACTCGCTCGACGAAATTCAGATTGAATAGCTTACTGAAGAAGCCCTTGCTCTTTACTTCACCGGTGAATTGGAGTGAATAGAGCGGTGATTCGTCAGCCGTATTGTTAATGGTTGTCGTCGTAGGTATCCGACTAGCAGTCAAACGGAAATCGGCGATGTCAATACTCTTCAGTAGCGCTCTTGAAAACTCGGCTTCGTAGTAAAGCTCTTCGCCCCTTTCGAAGTGCGCCGCCGCGAGCTTTTGCGCAGAGAGCGAACCCGAAAGCAACAACGTTGCAAGTAGCACCGAAGCCAGCCGAGTTCCAATTGATGCGACTCGATTCATTTAAGGTAGTAGGCTTTGAGCGCCAGGATTCCCCATACGGCAAGGAGGCCCAGGGCGGCTCGATATTCACGGTATTTCAAGTACAGCGCCTTATCAAATTTTGGTTCAGCAGTTCCTTTAGTCGAATACCCAGAGAGACGGGGGATAAAGAGAGGCACTGAGTCTGAGTAACGTCGATACTGGTCTTCAAATGCGGCCTCGAGGGTAGAGGCTTCGACGCGCATGACAGGTAGATAGATGCCCAGAAACATGGCAGCGAAGAGAAGGGCCAGGACTAGACGGCCCGCGGCGATCGTGAATCCGAGGCCGAGAAAGAAACTTCCCAGATAAAGTGGATTCCTCGTGTAGGCGTACGGCCCGGTTGTCGCAAGTACCTGGTTCTTTCGGATATGACCTGCTGACCAGGCGCGAATGGCTAAACCAACCAACGAGACTGCTCCGCCAATGGAGAGGGTTAGAAGACTTGGTCGCGCAAGCAGAACAAAGATGGCCGCACACAGGAAACCGAGCGGCACTCTCCACCTTTGCAATATGCTCCCAACGCTCACAGTCTCAGTGCCTCCCTATCGATAATAGTGCGCAGGGAATTACATTGCGGTAAAACGCTCGTTGATTCGTTGGCTTGTACGAAATTTTGAAGGGTTGAAAAGGAAAGCGAAGGCTGGGACGAGTAGCGGACGTAACTGCTGGCGCGGTGCCCGCAGCGTCTCCCCAGACATCAGCCCACGCCCCAAGGCCTTCGTGCCGACTTCGATGAGGCGATCTAAGAGTGGGTTGTCTCAGGGAATTTTTGGCAGCCATCAGAATTTATTGAGCCGATGCACTTTGCGCATGATCTTTGAACCATCAGGTTCCACCGAAATATGTGAACTTCATTTTTGATTCGGCGACCGACTGTCCCTTGGAAAACTTCGTGAGCGTGCCCTCAAGAACTGCTACGTCAGTTAAGTCATGTGCCGCGAACGTACCACCTCTAAGAAATTTCCCTTTGAAGCCATATGAAATTCCCCGAACAGCCTCAGTTGTAAAGACCAATCTGTCACGGGAAATGGAAAGCGTCTTAAATTTCAGCGTCCGACCATTGATGTCCACACCCGCCGCAGGCAAACGACGATTGCGATTTGAGTTCAGATTAATACCGCCAAAGTCTTCGAATCCTTTTGGGGCGTCGCCCATGATCCAAAAAGCACCGTCGGGATTGAAACGCTCGCGTTGACCATACACTGAACCAAGAGGTGCGTACGCGATACCCAATGCCATAAGAAGAAACGATCCAAGTACCCTTGCAATCATCATTACTCCTTAAGTTTTGTATCCAGCGGCTGTGCGACCCTGGATATTAGATCAGACGTTGAATGGTTCTTCGGATCCCCAACAATAGCAACTTGGCCACCGTACGATTTAACTGTCTCACGTTCCGGAACGGTGTTTTCGGTGTAATCAGTACCTTTCGCGTGCACATCGGGTCGAATTGCCAGTAACAACTCTTCGACGGTGGGTTCCGGAAAGATAGTCACAACATCGACGACTTCTAATGCGGCGACGATTTCCGCGCGATCTTGTTCGGAGAGTATGGGACGGCCATCTCCCTTCAGGTTTTTTACTTGCTCATCCGAATTTATGGCCACCACTAGGTAGTCACCGAATTCCCGAGCTCCTCGAAGGTAACGCACGTGCCCGGCGTGAAGTACGTCGAAGCATCCATTCGCCAGCACTACCCGATTTCCGTTTGCACGTTCGACCCTGACACGAGCGAGTAAGGATTCGCGGTCCAATATCCGTGTAGCTGCAGCCGAAGTGGAATGGTCCGACCTATTCATAAACTCTTGAGTGCAGCAGTGAGTCTTCTAACTCTTGCGCGGTCACTGAAGCAGTGCCACGTTTCATCACCACCAAGCCGCCCGCATAGTTCGCCAGTCGAGCTGCATCAGCAAACGGAGCTTCGGAAGCAAGGGCGAGAGTGTAAGTCGCGATTACGGTGTCGCCAGCTCCGGTCACGTCGACTGGGTCGTGTCCACCAATCGCTTTAAGATGCAACGCCGGAAGACCCTCTTCCAGAAGCATCATCCCCTCACTACCCCGCGTAATGAGCAGTGCCTGATAACCGAGTCTTTTTCTCATCTGTTCACCAGCTTCAGTCAGCTGCTGAATCGAATCGGAATTGCGACCTAACAACTGTTCTAGTTCCGCTTCATTTGGAGTTGCGGATGTGAAACTAGTGAAGCTCATCAATCTGAAGCGCGAGTCCACCAGTACAGGAATTCCCTTAGCACCTGCACGAGCACGAAGGGACTCGGAAAGCTCTTCGTCGGCGACGCCGTAGTTGTAATCAGAGATGATGATTGCATCGGCGGTTTGCACCTGTTGCTCAATCAGTTCTCGAAGGCGAGCTTTTATCGCACCCTCATTATGAGGTTCACTTTCGTAATCGATGCGAACTACCTGCTGCCGAGTAGAGTGTGCCAGTCCTGCAAGGATGCGCACCTTCGTGGTGGTTTTGACAGCAGCAGATGTGATAACACCGGAGCAATCCACCTTCGCATTTCGGAGTTGCTCCAGAAGAGCCTTTCCCGCTTCGTCCTCACCGACAATGCTCACGAGTGAAACCTTTGCGCCGAGCGAAGCCAGATTCACAGCACAATTTGCAGCGCCGCCCGGAACCGTTTGCGTGTGTTCATGTCGAATAATGAAGACTGGAGCTTCACGAGACACTCGACTGATGCCGCCATGAATGAACTGATCGGCGATAGCGTCCCCGATGACAACAATCCGGCGCTGCGAGAAGCGCCGGACGATATTGACTAGACGTTCGTCTGGCGATACCTGGTCAAGACTCAAGCGTTTGGTCCCTTCGACAGAAACAGTTTATTGAAGCTGCAATGTGTCGGTGTCTTTGTCACCGCCAATCGTGTTGCCGATTTGTCCGGACTCTGTCCCGGTTATCGACTGCACGGCGGTTAACAAGTTCTCAGAAATTAGATCGGGCTGTGTTTTCCAACTCATGCGCTGGTTCTCCCACTCACCGCGACCATAACCACTGAGTACGAAAGCCGATTTTAAACCAGAGTTGCGAGCTAACTCGACGTCGCTGTATCTGTCACCAACCATCCAGCTTTGCGCAAGATTAATTTCAAAGTCTAACGTTGCTCGACGAATCAAACCCGGCTTGGGTTTTCGGCAGTCACAGTCGAATCGATAGGGTGGCTCGCCGACGGTCGGGTGATGAGCGCAGTAGTAGATAGCATCCAACCGCGCTTCATTCGATCGCAGCCCCGCGTTTAATTGATCGTGAACGACATGGATCATGTCTTCTGTAAAGTATCCACGAGCAACTCCTGCTTGATTGGTTATGAGTATTGCCAGCCAACCATTGTCGTTCAAGGTCTTGATTGCCGCCGCTGAATATGGATAGAGCCGGAAACGAGAAGGGTGATTTATATAACCCACCTCTTCCGAAATTGTGCCGTCACGATCAATGAAGACTGCGTGTTTCATTAGCTAGACCTTCGTTGCATCACGCCTCGATGGCGGCAGCAGAGATCACTCGACCATTCGTATTCGTTGAAAGTAGCTTCCGGGCACGCTCGAAGACTTCATCAGGTGTAATTGCGGTCATGCAGCGATGATCAATCGGACAATCACGCAACATGCAGGGAGCGCAATCAGGCGGATGACGAATTAGTTCTGCAGTGTCGGAAAATGGCCTGGTCGTCAATGGATTTGTAGGTCCGAAGATGACAAGTACAGGACGATCCAACGCCGAAGCTATGTGAGCTGGTCCGGTGTCGTTTGTAATCAGAAGATCAACTTCGTTCAGGATTGCTACTGCTTGAGCGAGATCAGTCTTACCTGTGAGCACCACGGGTTCAGTGATCATTTGGCGAGCGACCGCCTGTGACACATCCAGTTCGTCGTTCGATCCGATCAAAAGCACGTT
>JBKPAL010000266.1:0-8637 GCA_046726395.1 Acidobacteriota bacterium | reverse complement strand
GTTTCTACGGGAGGCTTTAGGCAGATGATGCAAGTGGAACTAGTTAATGATGGTCCAGTTACGATTCTGATGGACAGCACGGACAGAGGTAAGAAGTAGAAAATGATCAGCAGCATCACCAGCCCGGCTCCGCCGTTTGGATTTTAGGAAGTGGCTTCGCCCTTCCAGTTAGAGTAAAGCAGAGTTTTGGGGCTTCGCCCTGGCCGTAGTCCGCCGAAGAATTCTTCTCTCACGAGCTTCCGGTTGTTGAAAGGGGCACAGCCCAGCCTTTTAGCGAACTTACCGGAAGGGCGAAGCCTCTTCCTCAAGTCCAAATGGCACAGCCGGTGAGGTCTAACACCACCGATGACATACGAATGTAATAGCTATGGACTTCTCAAATAGACTTCTGACGTTCGCAATCTGCGCGACTCTACTTGTTTCAGCCTGCTCCAAGCAGTTGGCTGTGAAGGATTCTGACGAGACCGACCTTACTCCGCCAAACCTGAAAACAGGAGTTACTCCCATTCCCGATGCTGAAGTCGCGGTACTAGAGACTGCCGATTACGGGAACATTGTTATCGAGCTCTATCCCAATCTTGCACCACAAATGGTTGAGCGGTTCAAGACCCTCATCAAGGAAGGCTTCTACAATGGAACAACGTTCCATCGGGTCAATGCTGAGGCCGGTTTGATTCAAGGTGGTGATCCCCTTTCTAAAGACGACAATCCACAGAATGACGGAATGGGTGACTCACCGTATCCAAATGTTCCCGGTGAATTCAGTGACGTTCCATTTGAGCGCGGCAGCCTGGGAGCTGCTCGACGAGGAGCAACGCCGGCTTTGGCAGGCGGAGCTGGGTTGACGGAGGAGCAAGCACGGGATACAGCAAATTGTCAGTTCTTTATTACGCTTGACCGTGCACCTCAGTACGATGAGGAGTACACGCTATTCGGGAGAGTGATTGAAGGTACAAGCAATGTGGGAATAATTGCGGGCGCGCCGGTTGAGCCGGGCACTGAACGCCCGGCTGAGAAGATTGTCATCAAAACCATCACGCTTCAGCCAAGATCTAAATTCGCTCAAGACAAGCAGTGACCGTGCTTCAAAGCATGTCGTCGGTAGCTTTTGATCGCGGATCCAATTCGAAGCGATCCCGATCGCGTCGATCGATCTTGTCAATGAACTCCAACTCTTCGTTGTCTTCGAAGTTTACTCCGACTGCATTAGCGTTCTCTTCTACCATCGATTGGTCGGGAGTGGGGTTGTGTCCTGCGACAGCTTCGGCGCCGCTGTCATTCACATCTTCCCACTCTGCATCGAAATCACCACCAGCGTCACGCGGAGATGCAGCGGTGCTGTTGCGCAGCCGTTGTGCCAGCATTTCCGGATCTTTAGGAGCACGCAGGATCTCCTCCTCCATGAACTCCTCGATTTCCGGACTCGGAGCATAATCAGGATTGTTGCTCAGGTACATAAAGTCTTCGGGTTGCTTACTCGGCACGTTGAGCCTCCTTGATGCGATATTGTGCGATGAAAATAACGTCGACTCAAATGTTGTCTCACATTCGAATTCTGCGTTTAGCCTGGGGGGAATATGCAAACTATAGCACGATTGGATACGTCGGGCGCAGATGGACGCGTTCACAGTAATTAATTGTACGATTTGAAAAATGGCTCGCTTGACCATTGTGCAATGCGCCTCTAAACTGAACCTTGCTACCAAACAACATGACTCTTCAACCTGTGACGTAAACTCTTCTTGAGTTTTCCGTCTTAATTGACGCCGAATTTCTATGCCACAAGGTCCCTTCAATTCACTAAAAACATTTGATCGCGGTGCTGGAAAACAAGGTCAATATTACTCGCTTAAGCAACTCGAAAAAGAAGGCGTAGGCGACGTATCGCGGCTGCCTGTAAGCATTCGCATTGTTTTGGAATCCTTGCTGCGAAATTGTGATGGTCAGAAGATTAATGAAGACGACATCCGCTCGCTCGCCAACTGGCAGCCCAACGCAGCCAGAACGGAAGAGATACCTTTTGTCGTCGCGCGCGTGTTGCTGCAGGACTTTACCGGCGTGCCGCTATTGGTAGACCTCGCCGCGATGCGATCAGCAGTTGCCCGTCTCAAGAAAAACACCGGGATCATCGAGCCGTTGGTACCGGTGGACTTGGTGATTGATCACTCAGTGCAAGTGGACTTCTCGAGCACTAAGGATGCGTTCGAGAAGAACATGCAGGTTGAGTTTAAGCGGAACAATTCGCGCTATCAGTTCCTGAAGTGGGGTACTCAAGCCTTCGACGGGTTCCGCGTCATTCCACCGGGAATTGGAATCTGTCATCAGGTTAATTTGGAGTACTTGGGGAGAAGTGTCTGGGACCGCAACGATGTCTATTTCCCTGACACGCTGGTTGGCACAGATTCACATACGACGATGATCAATGGCCTTGGAATTGTCGGCTGGGGCGTGGGTGGTATCGAAGCGGAGGCCGCTATGCTGGGCCAACCTGTCTACATGCTGACTCCGGATGTCGTGGGCGTGCACTTGAGCGGCAGTCTAAAAGAAGGTGTGACTGCGACCGATCTGGTCCTTCGAATTACAGAGATGTTGCGCAAAGCAAAAGTCGTGGGCAAGTTTGTAGAGTTTCACGGCGAGGGGGCAGCAAGCCTGTCTGTCACAGACCGCGCGACGATTGCCAATATGGCGCCGGAGTACGGCGCAACGATGGGCTTCTTTCCGATTGACGAAGAGACTCTAATTTATCTGAGATCGACCGGACGAGATGAGGAACACATTTCGACGGTCCGCCAGTACTTCACCGCCCAGGGCATATTTGGGATACCGAGAAAAGGACAATGCGACTACACGCAAGTGTTGGATCTGGATCTATCATCCGTCAACTCAAGTGTCGCCGGACCTAAACGACCACAGGACCGAATTGAACTGCCACACCTCAAGGAACATTTCCTGACGCTCTTGCGCAAACCCGTACATGAGGGTGGTTACGGAAAATCAGATGAGGAAGTAGCGCTCCGTTATTTTGCCCGAATCGGAACACAAGACGTGACTAAGATTGCGATCGTTGGTGGTGGAGAGCAGAAACCCAATTCGGTGCAGGTTGCTGCCGGTGGAATGGTAACTCCCACGAACACGAGCGTGTGGACCGAAACGGAGATGGTAAACAACCGTCCTACGCCGGACCGCGTTGAAGAAGTACACCCGGAGGAGTTCCCTCATGCTGAGCTCGACTTGGGTCACGGTGATGTTTTGATCGCTGCAATCACTTCATGCACAAATACTTCTAATCCGAGTGTGATGTTGGCAGCCGGCCTGCTTGCGAAGAAAGCGGTAGAACTCGGTCTCAAGTCTCGTCCAACAGTAAAGACGTCACTGGCGCCGGGCTCGCGAGTGGTCACCGACTACCTTGAGAAGACTGGCTTACAGCCGTACCTGAATGAGCTCGGATTTAATCTTGTGGGTTACGGGTGCACAACGTGCATCGGGAACTCTGGGCCACTCGATCCAAATATCGAACAAATGGTGACGGAGCACGACTTGATCGGTGCCAGCGTACTTTCTGGCAATCGCAATTTTGAAGCTCGCGTGCATCAGAGCGTCAAAGCCAACTTTCTGATGAGCCCTCCCTTGGTAGTAGCATTTGCGCTTGCCGGGCGTGTGGACATCGATCTGGGAAGGGAACCATTAGGTCAGGGAAGAGATGGGCAGGATGTTTACCTGAAACAGATTTGGCCAAGCTTGGACGAAATCGCTGAACTGTTGCGCACCGCTTTTGATCCAGAGACTTATCGAAAACTGTACAGCGACTTCGCGGATCAGAACCCACTTTGGAATGAAATTCCTGCGACTACTGGAAATGTGTACGAGTGGGATCCGCAGTCTACTTACATTCAAGAACCTCCGTACTTCGAAGGGTTCAGCAATGCCGTCGGCGAGTGGTGCGATGTTAAAGACGCCCGAGCCTTAGCGATTTTCGGTGACTCAGTGACTACGGACCACATCAGTCCTGCCGGTGCTATCAAGGCAAATTCGCCAGCCGGTCTGTACCTGCGATCGAAAGGTGTCGCACCAGAAGACTTCAACAGCTATGGATCGCGACGTGGCAATCATGAAGTTATGGTTCGCGGGACGTTTGCGAACGTGCGCATTAAGAATCTGATGGTCCCCGGTGTTGAAGGAGGCGTAACCGTTCATCAGCCCGATGGCGAACGAATGAGCATCTACGACGCAGCCACAAGATATCAGGCAGAAGGAGTGCCCCTGATCGTGCTCGCAGGACACGAGTACGGCACCGGAAGTTCACGCGACTGGGCTGCGAAAGGCACGCTGCTGCTGGGCGTTAAAGCCGTCATTGCCCAGAGCTTCGAGCGCATTCACCGCAGTAACCTCGTAGGAATGGGAGTGTTGCCTTGTCAGTTTAAAGAGGGCGACAACGCAGCGTCGTTGGACCTGGATGGGACTGAAGTTTTTGATTTGATTGGATTGGAGCACGGCGTCAGACCGCTGCAGGATCTGACACTAGTGATTAAACGGCCAGACGGTAGTACACAGGAGGTTCCCATCACGCTGCGTGTCGATACACCGATTGAAATCGATTACTACCAGCACGGAGGCATCCTGCCTTATGTGTTGAGAGAGTTGCTGGCTGGTACTACGGACTTTTGATGTGGTGAATGGAAAATAGTCACCGGACCCACCACTCAACCTTAAGAAACGGAGCGATTAATGTCATCAACAAAGCAAGCTGAAGCTACTTCGCGCAATTATCAACTCTTCATCGATGGTCAATGGGTGGATGCCGAGTCGGGTAAGACCTTCACTACACCCAATCCGGCCACCGGTGCGCCACTTGCTGAAGTTGCTGAAGCGGACAAGGCTGACATAGACAAAGCTGTAAATGCCGCTCGGCGCGCCTTCGAAGGCAAGTGGTCCAAAATGAGTGCGCGCGATCGGGGTAGACTTCTTTTCAAACTAGCGTTGCTCATTGAAGAACGCGCAAAGCATCTGGCCGAGTTGGAGACAGCTGATAACGGAAAACCGATCAGGGAGTCTCTATATGTCGACTTGCCGCAGGTCGCCGAGAATTTTGAATACTTTGCAGGGTGGGCCACAAAGATCGAAGGGGAAACCATTCCTGTTCCCGGAAAGATGTTCAACTACACGCTGCGTGAACCAGTAGGAGTTTGTGGTCAGATTATTCCCTGGAACTTCCCGCTACTGATGGCCGCTTGGAAACTTGCTCCGGCGCTTGCAGCAGGCAACACCGTCGTGTTGAAGCCTGCTGAGCAAACACCTGTTACGGCGATGGAACTTGGTAAGCTGATTGAAGAAGCAGGATTTCCGGAAGGTGTAGTGAACATCGTTCCCGGTTACGGCGAGACCGCTGGTGCCGCATTAGCCTCGCATCCCGGTATAAACAAGATCGCCTTCACTGGCTCGACCGAAGTAGGAAAAATAATCGCGCGTGCGGCGGCTGAAAACCTGACCAAGGTTTCATTGGAATTGGGAGGGAAAGCCCCAAACATCGTTTTTGCCGATGCCGATCTGGAGCAGGCGGTGAATGGAGCGATGATGGGAATCTTTTTCAATCAGGGACAAGTCTGCTGTGCAGGATCTCGTCTGTTTGTTGAAGAAGGAGTCAAAGAACAGTTCGTCGATCGTCTGAAGGAGAAGGCGTCGAAGATCACTGTGGGAAATCCAATGGAGCAGACGACGATGATGGGTCCGCAAGTCTCGCTTGAGCAACTCAATCGCATCAAGAGCTATATGGACATCGGTCGCGGTGAGGGCGCAAGCATCATTGCCGGGGGCGAACCTCCGGTGCTCGAGGACTCATTCAAGAACGGTTACTTCTTTCAACCGACGATTCTGAGCGACGTCAAGAACCAGATGCGGGTTGCCCAGGAAGAGATCTTTGGACCAGTTGTGTCTGTAATCACTTTCAAAGACGAAGATGACCTCATCAAGCAAGCGAATGAGACCATCTATGGATTGTCGGCCGGCCTTTGGACTCGTGACATAACTCGCGCACATCGTTTCGCCAAGGAGATCAAAGCGGGCGTGGTGTGGATAAATACCTACAACATGTTCAATGCAGCTTCACCGTTTGGCGGGTACAAGCAATCAGGCTACGGTCGCGAGATGGGTAAGCATGCTTTGGAGCTTTACACCCAGGTAAAGAGTGTATGGGTGGACCTCTCGGGCAAGCCAATCGGCTGGTTTGGGAAATAGCTGGTCTTTATAAGAAAGTTGCAGAAAACTATCTCAGCAAGTTCTGCATCACTAAATCGCCGCAGGTCTGTTTTGACTCAACCCTGCGCCTCTCCCGTCGTGACAACTTAAGACAACTGAAGGAGAAGCGTATGCATTTAGCAAGGAGAGTTGGGCTAACCAGTCTCGCTCTGACTGCCGTGTTCGTTCTAACCGCCTGTCCCAGTACGACCACAATTTCACAGATTAATGCAGACCCAGGACGTTTTCGAAACAAGGAAGTGGCGATTGCAGGTCGAGTGACGGACAGCTACGGAGTATTGGGGAACGGAGCCTATGAGATTGACGACGGCACAGGTCGTCTTTGGGTGGTAACCAGGCGTGGCGTCCCTTCACGCGGTTCACAAGTCGGCTCAAAGGGCAGAGTCTATAATGGCTTTAGCTTCGGTGGTCGTAGTTTTGGAACCGTGTTGGAAGAGACTGATCGACGCGCCAAAGGCAAATAACCTTTTATCAAATCTCCCGAATGCAGCCGCAAGACGAGCGAACTTCTCGATCTCGGACCCTCATCGAGAGTCTGGATAGTGAGTTCGCTCGTTTACATGCACGCTCACGAAGTCTGATACAGAGGATCCCTCTTGATTTGCTTTACCGACATCTTCCAGGTTTAGCTTCCAAGTCAATCGGTGAAGATGTTCTTCGCAGTGCCGCTGCAGTGGAACAGACTTGCGGAGGACTGCTTTCGAACCTGTGGGACGACCCGTTCGAGTGGACTCTGCCGGAAACTTTATCGACTACCGAGCGCGTGCTTGGCTATCTTGACGAAGTCGAGAACACAAGGCAGCACGCCTTTGCTGGTTTTGAGAATGACGCCGAGCTCTTGAAAGATGTCTCGCTACCGTCCGGTGAATTTCAGCCGGTAATTAGGGTTCTGCTGGAAACATTACTTCGCGCGACGCGTTATGAAGAACAAGCTGAAGTTGTGTTGCGTGCAATAGGCAGAAAACAGTAGGGAGAAGGCAGTGATCAGAAAGAAATTTTCCATTCGTCATTTGAAATTTCTCATGTGGTCAATCGGAACTTTTTCTTCACTGGACTGTGCTTTGATTAACCAAATGAGAGATGTCGAATGATGAATGGAAAATTAGTGGATTCAGCATTCACGATTTCCGTCCTCTCAGAGTTATTATTTGACTCGCAGTTACGCAGGTCTATTTCCGGTTGAGGTTACACAATGTTCTGTCCCAAGTGTGGTCAACAGCAGGCTTCGGATGTCATCAGGTTTTGCCCGCGTTGCGGCTTCCTGCTCGACGGAGTGATCCATCTGTTACACAACAATGGAATGTTGCCCAGCTTGCCTGCGGAAGGTCCGCGTGAAATGTCCCCGAGACGAAGGGGTATACGGCAGGGAGGCGCAATGCTTTTGGCGGGAGTTGTGGTGGTCCCGATCCTTGGAGTTTTCACCTCGTTTAGTGGTTCAGCCTTCATGGAAATCCTCACTGCGATTGCTTCAATCATCTGCTTTTTGGGTGGGCCATTGAGAATGATCTTCGCAGCACTCTTCGAAGAAGGCGCACCCGCCCCACCCGCACTGCCGCTTACGTCGTATGCACCGCCACCACCTGCGATACGTCCTGGTGTGCCCGTTCGCCAGAACGTTTTGCCTCCACCGACGGCCACTCCTCCAATGGGATGGAGGCGTCCAAACACTGCGGAGCTCGCCCAGCCACCAAGTGTCACCGAAAATACGACTCGCCTACTTGATACGGAAGAACCACGAGAGAACTAGGAATTCCGCCGTCGTCATGATCGATAACGGCCTCAGTCACCAACTCCGTCAACGCATTCGCAACAACGGACCAATTACATTTCGCGATTGGATGGCCGAAGCACTGTACGATGCTGCTCTTGGCTACTACTGCCGCACTAGTGGTTTGCGTTGGGGCAGGGCGGGTGACTACCGCACCAGTCCGGAAATCAGCCGATTTTTTGGTGCCACCTTCGCGCGTTATTTCGCCGGCTTGTACGCCAAACTCGGTTCGCCTAAGCAGTGGACCATCACAGAAGCCGGTTGCGGGAGTGGCGTCTTCGCTAGGGTGTTGCTTGAAACGCTTTGCAAGCGTTTTCCGAATATCGCGTCTGCTACAACGTACGTCCTTAACGAGCGCAGTTCTGCATCATTGGAGTTGGCGCGAGCAGAACTGGCAGAATTCTCAGGTCAAACACAATTCCATGTGACTGAGGCTTTGCCAACGATTGATCCAGGGATTCTCTTTGCGAATGAATTGATCGATGCCTTCCCAATACACCGGGTGATCCAACGAGAAGGTCAGCTTGCAGAGTTCTATGTTGATGTCGATAAGAAAGGACGGTTTGTCTGGAGACTTGGAACAGTCTCGACCGACCGCCTTAGACGATATTTCCAGG
>JBKPAL010000265.1:0-6519 GCA_046726395.1 Acidobacteriota bacterium | reverse complement strand
TCCCTCACGTCGCGACGACCTCGCGAGCCTTGGCTTACGAGCCTTGCTGGCGGCTACGCTGGCGACGTTGATGACCGGGTGCGTGGCAGGAATCTTCAGCTCCGGCGAAGGGGTGTCGCTCTTGAGAACAGGCTAAGTTAGACCAGTGTTAGTCCCAGAAGGCATGAAGATCGTAGGCGCGTGCGGATTTGAACCGGCGACCCCTACCGTGTCAATCCGCATATCTAAACTTACGTGTGACGCGCAATCGTTTATCCGCCGTAAAAATTAACTAGTGATTAGAGAAGTCACTCAAGCCAGGCGCATTCTTCTCAGTCAGATAGAAAAGCGGATCGGCTATGACACACGCCAGGACTCCCACAAGACTCCCTCGGTTGCAACTTCATCCGTGACTTCAAGGCGAGGCAAACCACGCGCGACAAAGAAGTCGCGACAGACAAGAAGGTAATTGTGCCGGTTACCGTTTATATTCCGGGAGCTCTGCTGGAATTCAGTGAAGGTCAGAGGCAAGGTTGAGATCGAAGAGTCGCCGGCAACCTTGGCAGGTGCGTTATCC
Source organism: Acidobacteriota bacterium (assembly GCA_046726395.1). Classification (GTDB taxonomy): domain Bacteria; phylum Acidobacteriota; class Blastocatellia; order Pyrinomonadales; family Pyrinomonadaceae; genus PSRF01. Next base: position 5,963 of record JBKPAL010000265.1, on the reverse strand, counting down.
TGACACCTCAGGCACAGGCCGCAAGAAAAGCAATGATGAATTGATCGACGCATCTGTGGTTTGGCTGGCCAATGCAATTCGAACAAAGCAAATTTCTTCAGAAGAAGTGGTGCAAGCCTTTCTCCATCGGCTCGATCAGGTTAATCCCAGGATCAATGCCATCGTTCAGCTCCGCGCAGAAGCTGCGCTCGCCGATGCGCGCGCCGCAGACAAGGAGTTGCATGCAAAACATTGGCGTGGTCCACTTCATGGCGTTCCCTTTACAGTAAAAGATTCGTTTGAGACTGCAGGCGTAATCTCTACTGCAGGATTGAAAGGAAGAGCGACATTTGTCCCTGACAAAGACGCCACAGCCGTCGCTCGGCTTCGGGCTGCGGGCGCTATCCTTCTCGGTAAAACCAACACTCCGGAACTAACACTTGCGTTTGAAACAAACAATCTGGTTTATGGCCGCACAAATAATCCATACAACCTCGAGCGAACTTCCGGAGGCAGTAGTGGCGGTGCGGCGGCGATCCTGGCGGCTAGCGGATCACCATTTGACCTTGGTACCGATACGGGTGGCAGCATCAGACTACCTTCACACTATTGTGGTATTACTGGTTTGAAACCAACTCAAGGACGAGTTCCTCGCACTGGGCATATCATCTCGTTTGATGGTCCACACCAGTATCTGACACATGTCGGGCCCATGGCCCGCTACGTCGAAGACCTTGCTCTGTTATTTCAGATTGTTGTCGGTCCTGACGGCATCGACCCATACACTGTGCCGGTGTCCCTTAGCGACCCGCAAAAAGCCGAGCTCAGGAAATTGCGTGCAGCATTCTTTGTAGACAATGGCGACGTGCCCGCCACACCGGAAACAGCTGCGGTAGTAAAAGAAGCGGCAAAGAAGATTGCCGACTTAGGCGCGGTGATAACGGAAGCTCGTCCAGAGCGGATTAACGAGGCTTATGAGCTGTACGTGGGGATTCTGTGGGCAGATGGCGGAGCATGGGCCAGGAGGCTTCTGCAAAAAACAGGAACGCAGGAGACACTGCTCGAACAGCGCCTATCGCAGTTCAAAGCCATTTCTATTGCCGACTACACAGCATTACTCGAGAGGTGGGACCAGTATAAAAGTCAGATGCTGAAATTCTGGCAGAACTATGACGTACTGATTTGTCCTGTTAATGCTCATCCGGCTATTCCGCACGGAACAACTTACGAGGGTCGAAATCTGGCTGCCTATGGCTACACCATGGCTTTTAATCTGACTGGTTGGCCCAGTGTAGTTGTCCGCTGCGGAACTTCTTCAGAGGGACTGCCAATAGGTGTACAGGTAGTCGCTCCCCCATGGCGCGAGGATTTATCGTTGGCAGTCGCTCAACATCTGCAGACCTCATTCAAAGGATGGCGCCGTGCTCAGATCTGAGAAGCCTATCAAAAATAGGTTCAAATCCCCCTAATGCAGAGTTACGTGTCGCGCCGCTAATTGCTACCTGTGGACTCATCCTCATTGATTCACTGCGGCAATTACTTCTATCTCAATTAAAAAATCTTCTCTTGCCAGGCTTTGCACTCCAACCAACGTTGACGCCGGTGGTTTCTCTTTAGGTAGGTACTTGCTTCTCAGCTCTCTGATGATCGCTACGTCAGTCGGTTTGTAATTAAGCACATACGTGTTCACCTTTACCACATCCCCAAATGTCGCCCCAACGGCGTTTAAGGCGGTTCTCAAATTCTCAAACACTTGCGTAGCCTGAGCGCGAAGATCTCCTTTGCCAACAACCTCGCCTTGTTTATTCAAGGCTACTTGTCCCGAAACGAAGATCATTTTTCCCTGGTTCACCGTAACCACATGCGTGTAGCTCGTCGGAACATTGAGGTCTTTCGGATTTACAAACTGCTTTTCAGCTTTTTTGGTGTTCTGATCTTGATTGGCAGTGACTCTGCTGTCGAAATCATGGGCCATCGTCAAGAACACGATTAGTAACGCAAATATCGGGCACAGATGTTTTTTCATATGATCATCCCTTCATCGTCTATGTCGCACTTACGAATGCACCGCGGCCGAGTTGATAAAACCAACATTTCAAGTGTAGCCGTCATTTTGCATCCGTGCCTAAGAAGTGTAGCGAAACGTAAAGTTCGTCTCCTTTGCCCCTCTCACTAAACCAGGATCATTGACTCACTCGCACCCAGTCGATTTACACTCGCGCTGTTGTCAGTTAGAAAAGCGGATCGGCTATGACACACTCCAGGATATCTACACGTGTGTGTGCGCTCGGACTTATGGCTAAGGCGCCGCTTGCGGGCGAGGTGAAAACACGGCTCGTGCCGCCTTTGACGCCGCGAGAAGCCGCAACACTTAATTTGTGTTTTCTCCGCGACATGGCCGCGAACATCAAGAGCGTAAGTGAGACAGAAGCAGCATCAGGCCTCGTAGTCTATACGCCAGCGGGTTCGGAGTCCGCGTTTGATGGTGTCTTACCTGGAGGATTCAAGTTGCTGGTCCAGCGCGGTACATCCCTGGGTGAGCGTCTCTGCAATGCCACTGACGATCTTGTGAGGCAGGGTTACGGTGCGGTCTGTCTCATCAATTCAGACAGTCCAACGCTACCGAAATCGATCCTGATTCGCGCCATTGAGTCGCTTGCGACCGACGGTGATCGGGTCGTGCTTGGAGCCGCGGAAGACGGTGGCTACTATCTAATTGGCTTGAAGCACGCGCACAGGAATCTTTTTAATGGAATTGCCTGGAGTACCTCGGACGTGCTCGCTGGTACAAAACAGCGCGCAGCAGAAATCGATCTGCCGGTTGAATTGCTGCCGCCTTGGTACGATGTTGACGATGCAGAAACACTCCATCGACTGTGTGAAGAGCTGTTCTTCATGCCTTCTTTAGACTGGACTTACCCTGCGCCTCACACCCGCGCCTTCCTGCACTCGATAATTAAGACGGAAGGACTGCAACGTATCTGCCCCAAACTTTCAGGCCGAATGGTGACATGAGCGAACAATCGCGTGCGGCGTTCAGGTCGGTAAGTACCAAATCGATTGTGACGTTGAGCGTACTTGGTGTCGCAATGGTGGTTTTGTATCGCATTGCCATTCACTCTAAAAGCGTTGCAGACATCGGTTGGTTTCTCAAACTCGTGGTCGTTCAGATAGTCATCTATCTGGCCGTGGCGTGGCTTAGCTTACGCGGTAGAGACTCCCGTCCACTATTAGTGCTTGGATTGATCTTCGCAGCGCTTTTCCGCTTGAGCATTATTTTTTCCCCGCCCTATTTGTCGGACGACATCTATCGTTACATCTGGGACGGCCGAGTGCAGGCAGCGGGTATAAATCCTTATCGATATATTCCGGCCGACGAATCACTAGCTGACCTTCGCGACGAGAAGATTTACCCAAACATCAACAGGCGCGATTATGCGCACACCATGTATCCGCCTATCGCGGAAGGTGCCTTTCTTTTAATAACTCGTTTTAGCGAATCCGTGACGTGGATGAAAGCTGCGATGGTCGGGTTTGAAGCTGTCGCAGTTTGGGCACTCGTTCAGTTGCTTATTTCATTTGGATTCGCAAGGCAACGAGTTTTGATCTACGCCTGGCATCCTCTGACGGTTTGGGAGTTTGCCGGCAGCGGGCATCTGGATGCGATGGCGATTGCGTTTATTGCGCTGGCCCTGCTCGCCCGGCGTAAGCAGCGCGAAACCTTAACTGGGTTTTTGCTCGCGTGCGCTACGTGCGTGAAGTTTTTTCCGGCTGTGTTGTTCCCGGCCGTCTGTATGCGGAAGAGCTGGAAGATGCCGTTGGCATTTGCGGCTATGATACTTGTCGCGTATTTGCCGTATCTCAAGGTCGGTCCAGTGGCAACGCTCGGGTTTCTACCGGGTTATGCGAGTGAACGAGGCATGATAAGCGGCGAGCAGTTTTTTCTTCTCACCGTTGCGCGTCAATTGTTAAGCGCACATGTGCCAACTTCAGCTTATCTGGTTTTTGCGGTTGCCGCTCTCGGAGTGCTGTCTGTGTGGCTGATACGAGATCAACCAAGCGATGATATTCGCTATTTACGAAATGGCTTGAGCATCGCTTCGGTGTTCATGGTTCTCCTTTCTCCAAACTTTTCCTGGTATTTCTCTTGGCTGATACCTTTCTTAGGCTTCACTCCATCCATTCCGGTTTTTTATCTAACCCTCGCGAGTTTCCTGCTCTATCTGACTTGGCTTAATGACACTCCCAATCGCGTCCTAATGTTAAAGACTTTTATCTTTGCGCCCTTTTTGATTCTCAGCGTGATAGTGATCTTTCGGCGTTGGAAATCCACGGCTTTGCCTCGAGAGTCTGAAATCGCACCTCTCATTCACACCGGGCTTCAGGTCGGTGAACCAAAGTCCTTTATTTCGGTTATCATCGCTGCCCTCAACGAAGAAGCAGCGATCGCGAACGTCATCAACTCCGTTCCGAAAAATCTGGCAGACGAAATTGTAGTGGTCGACAACGGCAGCAAGGATCGAACCGGTGAGATTGCGACCGCAGCTGGTGCTCGGGTTGTGAAGGAGCCGGTTCCTGGATACGGACGCGCGTTTCGTGCGGGACTGCGCTCAGTGTCCCCTAAATGTGAAATCGTAGTATTTCTCGATGGCGATGGTAGCGATTGTCCCGAAATGATGGATCGACTCGTCACACCGATCATGGAAGGAAAAAGCGATTTTGTAATTGGCTCGCGGACCCGGGGCAAGCGCGAAACCGGCAGCATGAACTTTCATCAGGTTCTGGCCGGATACATGGTGGGATTTTTCCTTCGCATTTTGTACGGCGTTCGCTCCACCGACATGGGACCCTTTCGTGCAATTCGTCGCGACACGTTAGACAGGCTCAGACTGCGCGAAGAAACTTATGGATGGCCATTGGAGATGCAGATGCGTGCGGCTCATGCGCGTGTGCGCACAATGGAAGTGCCTGTGGACTACCGACGACGGGCGGGAGGCCATTCAAAAATCGCTGGCACAGTACGCGGCTCGGTGTTGGCGGCGACTCGCATTCTCATAACACTGGCACGGGTCGCAATACAAAGAAATTGAATCTTAATTTCTCTGTGTTAGCTCAGTGTCCTCTGGGTCTCTGTGGTGTTGCGTACAAAGCATTAACCACTGAGACACAAAGAACGCTGAGGTTGCACAGAGAAATCGAAATCCATAAAAGCGTCCCTCATTTTCTACCAAAGCAAAAATCGCGGATAACGAGTCGCTAATATTCCGTCGATTCCCCATTTGCGGCCGCCGGCTCCAATCATCAGTACTAACGCGACGATCATCGGCATTAATAGTTCCCAAATCCACGCGGTGCCCCATTCAGCCACCCAGAGCGTGCTCAAAAACAAAAAAGCCGCGAGTGCTACCGGCCGGGTCAAGAGTCCAATCAACAAAAGCACTCCGAACGTGATTTCAGTCAGGCCCTGCATTGGACCAGCAACGTTAGCGTGATTTGCCATTAAGGCCATAACGCTTTTCAGCAGTTGTGGTGCGTGGCCTTTTTCGATGTAGTAATTAATCAACCCGGAATAACCCGAGGGACCATAAAGACCCTTTGCAAGATTCTCAAAGAATACTGAAACAAAAAGGCTTCCCAATGCGACGCGCAGAATTGCCAGGGCAACTTGAGCACGCTCGTTCCGCGATTCAATCGAAGCTTTGTTGTTTGGTGAACTACTCATTGGTCCTCCTATCAGAAAATGCGAGGGTGTCACGAAGCAATTTTTTCAACTACGAGTTTGAGAAGTAAGCATCTCTGCCGCTTGTGCCCGCAAAGACTTAACGTGCTCGACAAGTCTGTGGTTCGCATATTAGCTCGTTAGAGTTCGGTGGCAAGCGCGCTCGTTTGTTGTGAACAACTCGGAGCGGTGAAAGCGCGCCGCACTATTCCGCTGCTTTGAGCAAAATCTGAAAAGAAACTCGCGCCATGTTGACTACAAATAA
>JBKPAL010000264.1:0-28161 GCA_046726395.1 Acidobacteriota bacterium | reverse complement strand
CCCCTTTCAGCGTTGGAACTCGAAGCGCGAGCTGAAGCGTGGCGGCCTTGGAGGAGTTATGCTGCGTTACATTTGTGGAGTGCGATAGCAGATTCAGTGGAGTGTAACGTGCGGTACGATTCAATCTCCAACTGCGCCAATACTAGTGATGTTCACGCGTGATTTACAGTAAAAGGTATGAAACAAAAGAATTTGGGCCTCGGTACGCTGTGTTTGGTGGTCTCAATATCAGTTGCCCCCGGTCAAAGCATCAAGGTCCAGTCACCATTCGCCTCTGAGAAACCCATTCTCAAACCCACGGTGTTCGTGCCCGGAACGATTTCGACTGGCGATTATGAATGTGTACCAGAATTTTCTCCTGACGGGAGGACCCTCTATTTTGTCAAAAGCACACCTGACATGAGTTTCTGGACCATCGTCGTTTCTCGTTTTGAGAAGGGCAAATGGAGCGCGCCAACAGTGGCTCCGTTTTCTGGTCAGTATTCAGACGCTGACGAATTTATCGCTGCGGATGGCAGCAGGATGTTCTTTATTTCGCGACGGCCTGTCAGCCCAAGCGTCTCACCGAACGCTCCGGGTAGATTGGACATCTGGACGATGGACAAAACAGCAGCCGGCGAATGGGGTGAACCCAAGAACCTCGGCACACCGGTTAACAGCGAAGACAGTGAATACTTCCCCACCATCACCAGGAACGGCACTCTCTACTTTGGTTCCCGACGTAAGGGCGGTATCGGTGGTGTTGACCTGTATCGTTCGCGTTTCTTGAACGACAAATATGCAGAGCCCGAGAACTTGGGCGACGCAATCAACACAACCTTTGACGAGTTTGAACCGTATATCGCGCCTGATGAGAGTTTTCTGATTTTTATGGCTGCAGGTAGGCCCGACGGGCTTGGCGGATACGATCTCTACATCAGCTACAACCGTAACGGCCAGTGGACGAAAGCGCAAAACCTGGGCGCACCAATCAACTCTGCTGCGGACGAACTCTCGCCCAAGATCACGCCCGACGGAAAGTATTTTTTCTGGGCCAGTTCGCGGAGTGCGATTGATAAGCCAAAGACTCGAGCGTGGACAACGCAGGAATTATCGAGCAGCTATCATGGACCACAAAACGGACTCGGCGACATCTATTACATCGATGTCACTGCATTGAAAATCGAACGATGAAAGAACCAGCTAAAGAGTCGGGAGTATACTGGCGAGCTGCATCTGATTGTCATGTCACGCGCGACTGATATGCCAATTAAAGTTGCTTTGAATGCAGACCTGCGGTGTTGATGGCGGACGAAAAAATGTAACCCGATGCCTTCACAATTCCAAAACTTTCTCCTTCGTTCACATCCGCCATGTCTAAATTGCGAGCCGCTCAATTTCAAATCGAAAGAGTCCCGCACTCTATTCAATGAAAATAGGAATGGGCTCAAGATGATGCTTAAACGATCGACGCTGACGCTTTTCTTAGTTTTAGTCCTACCTATTAACATCTTTTCCCAGGCGGCGGCCAAAGACGAGAACTTGCGAAGCCTTGTTGGCGAACTGCGTAATCACAAATGGGAAGGCCCTTACGCAGTTACGATCCCGCTTCACTGGGACTTGCAGTTGACTGAACCGATGCGCCGGATTCTGGAAATTGGCCCTTCGGCCCAAGACGTCTTGATTGAAAGCATCAAGGATCCATTGATTAAGGATCAGGTCATCATTCTATTGGGCGGCATCGGCGACGAAAGATCGGTTGGTCCCATTGTCGACGCAATGATTGCAAAAAAGTATCTGAAAGCTACGCCTAACTCGGAACAGATCAACCTGGCTGCGAACATCGCTCTGACCAACATTACGGTAGCTGATGTCATCTGGCACCACGGAGGTGGCGTGGTACAGATTGATCCGCCAGAAGACTCGAAAGAACGTTGGATGAAGTGGTGGAGAAAGAATGAGCGTACGTTTACCGTTAAAGGTATAACTGACAGCCGAAATTATTCGAATTATCCGAACTACGGAATCTACAAACAGCCGTGAAATCTCACACGTTTAATCGATCCGTCTTTGCCAGCAGGCCGGTGAGCCCGTCAACTGCCAATCGTTTGTGGCTCTCTTCTGCAAACCTCTCCTTTGACGGTTAGCCACTCTGATTTATAGTTAGTCGCAAAGCCGTTCGCGCGAATTCGGGGCACGTGAGCGGCTTAGTTTCATTGGAGAGTATGGTGACCGTCGCATCCGAGTTGCATAAGGGTCTCGTTGTCGTTTTGGTAGATTGGCAAGAAGGTCAAACTGCCTTTGCTCGTATTTGGGACTACCTCAAATATCCACTGGAGATCGGAAGCATCAAGGTTTCGATCGTTAGCTTCGTCACTGGAATCCTCATCCTTGTCTTTGCGATCGTTCTTTCACGCTCAATCGGTTCGCTGCTCGAACGCAGAATCGCAAAACGCACATACATAGATCCGGGCCTGCGCTACACCATCGCACGGCTCGTCAGTTATCTCGTGATAACTGTTGGTGTGCTTACTGCTTTGACGCAGGCCCTCAGTATCAACCTCACGTCAATCGCAGTGTTGTTTACTGCGCTCTCCGTCGGTATCGGTTTCGGCTTGCAGTACATCGCGGCAGATATTGCGTCCGGGTTCATTTTGCTTTTCGAAAGACCGATACGGGTCGGCGACCGCATCACGATCGACGAGGACGAAGGCGATGTGCAGAGCATCAAACTGCGCACAACGATCGTCTCCACCAATGATCGCATCTCGATCATTGTTCCCAATTCCAAACTGGTGAGTCATCGAGTAATTAATTGGTCCTATGGTGATCCACGCGCAAGAGTCTCGATACCAGTCAGTGTAGCTCCGGATTCAGACATAGATTTAGTAACTAAGACATTGATGGACGCGGCTGAGGGCGTAGAGTTGGTGCTTGAGGATCCGGCCCTCAAGGTACAGTTCTTAAAGTTCGGCGACTATTCACTGGATTTTCGACTGTTGGTGTGGACGCGAGACCCGAGTCGTCACCCGCAAATTCGCAGCGACATAAACTATCGAATAGCCAGGCTCTTTCGGGAACGACATATCGAGACCGCGCGACCGGTTCAGGAGCTTCGCATTGGTCCAGAGAAGCTGAGCTGGCGCGAACCTCCGCTGGAAGATGAACCCGAGGTCCGGCGAGAGGATGGAAACTAGTTGTTGGCTGTGAACGAGACGAAACGATTTTCCATTCGTCATTTGAAATTTCTCATCTGTCACACGGCCGAGCCAAACCGTCTAGCCTCAACGCAAATGACAAATGAGAATTGTCAAATGACGAGTGAAAAATCCTAACAACCTAGCCTTCCCTCTCTCACGCTCGAACCCTGCTTTAAGAACCCGGTTGCCAAATAATTTCTCACCCGCTAGGCTAAGACAGACTGAGTGACGATTCATTCATTTATGCGCTCTGCGGGTTCAATCAATAACCTACGCCCAGTTGTGACGGACAAACGTGCGGCAATCTTGCGCGCTGCCATTAGCGTCTTCGCCCACAACGGGTACTTCAACTCCAAGGTTGCGGACATCGCTCGCGAAGCCGGTGTCGCGGACGGCACTGTCTACCTTTACTTCAAAAGCAAGGAAGAGATTCTCCACTCGATCTTCGATCGCAGCATGGAAGAGGCGATCACTGAAGGCAAAAAACAACTCGAGCAGATCGGTGACGCAAGAGAAAAGTTGCGGCGAATTGCTCTTTTACACTTGGAGCGTCTAGGGGCCGATCGCGATCTTGCTGTCGTGTTTCAGGTGGAACTGCGCGGCTCGACGAAATTCATGGAAGAGTTTTCCGCAGCAGGATTCGCCGAGTACCTCAGTCTCATCAGAGCTACATTCGAGGAGGGGCAACGCGCCGGAGTATTTCGTCAAGAGTTGAACGCGAAAGTTGTCGCGAAAGTCCTTTTTGGCGCTCTGGATGAGATGGCAACGAACTGGATTCTTTCAAAACGACGTTACAAGCTCGCGCCGATGGCCGATGAAGTTTTGGACATCTTTCTTAACGGAGTTAGCGTGAATTGAACCTCAGTACGCCCGCCATCACACCAGAGATACACATGAGTAAGCGTGTTCCGCTTACTGATGATGAACCACGCACTCTGGTTGAGGTGTTTGAGCGCGCTGTGAATAATCATCGCCGCCCTGACGCCCTCAACTACAAGAGCGGAGGAAATTGGCTGCCGATATCGTCGGATGAGATGTTGACGCGCATCAGACGCATCGCGGCAGGCTTGCATCGTCTGGGCGTAAGACAAGCCGATCGAGTGGCCATCCTTTCGGAGAGTCGAGCTGAATGGACGTTGATGGATGGTGGCTGCATGTTTGCAGGTGCGATTGATGTGCCGATCTATCCCACCCTTACCGCGTCACAAGTAGCTTACATACTGAAGGACTCCGGCGCTCGAGTGCTGGCGATTAGCAGCACCGAAAAGATGCTCCAGGTGAGTGACGCCCTGAGAGACAACCCACAGTTGGAGCAAGTGATTGTTTTTGATAACGACGGTGGAACTCAGGATGCAATCACTCTCGCAGAGCTAGAGAAGCGTGGAGATGTGCTGCTCAAAGAAAATCCAACATTGGTCGATCGGGTGGCCCATGAAATAACGGCCGATGAGCTCGCGACGATTATCTACACGTCTGGCACCACCGGTGAGCCGAAAGGCGTGATGCTGCGACATTCGAACCTGGTTTCAAATCTGATCGATAGCGCCGGACACTTCTCATTCGGCGAAGCAGACAGCGTAGTTTCAGTATTGCCTCTTTCGCATATCTTCGAGCGAACTGCCATGTACATGTACATCTACAACGGCATGGCTGTTTATTACGGAGAGGCGCTCGAATTGATTGGTCCCAACCTGCGTGAAGTCAGACCGACAATCTTTGTCGGCGTGCCGCGCATTTTCGAAAAGATTCTGGCGCGGGTCAAAGACAAGTCAGCCGAAAGAGGCAAGTTAAATGTCTTAATGCTCAACTGGGCCATCACTGTCGCTAAGGAGCACGCTCGGCTGTCTGTTAACCGGCAAAACATTCCTGAAGCACTCGAGTTGAAACATAGAGTTGCAGACAAGTTGGTGTTCCGAAAACTCCGCGAGGCAATGGGCGGACGAATTCGGCTGCTGATCTCCGGTGGTGCGGCATTGCCGGAAGATCTCGGTTACATCTTTCTCGGTGCAGGTCTGCCTATCGTTCAGGGCTATGGGCTAACCGAGACTTCCCCCGTAATCTCAGCCGGCAGGTTAGAAGACAATCGAATCGGAACAGTAGGAAAGCCAATCAGAAACGTCGAGGTCCGCATTGCACCTGATGGCGAGATCGAAACGCGTGGGCCAAACGTCATGAGTGGTTATTACAACAAGCCTGCAGAAACTGCTGCTGTGATCACTGAAGATGGTTGGTTTAAGACTGGAGATATCGGAACGCTCGATGCGGATGGATTTCTGAGGATCACTGATCGGAAGAAAGAATTGTTCAAGACCTCAGGTGGAAAGTACATAGCTCCGCAACCGATCGAGCAAATGATCAAGGGCTCGCTGTTCGTTAACCAGGTAGTGCTGATCGGCAACGGTCGCAAGTTTCCCGCAGCGTTGATAGTTCCCGATTGGGAGAGATTGGGTTCCTACACAGAGCTAAAGGGCATCAAGGTGAACGGTCGGGCAGAGTTGTGTCGGCATCCTCGAATCATTGATCTCTTTGAGCGTCAGATTGCTTCATTTACGACGGGGCTTGCGCAGTATGAGCGGGTAAAGAAGATCGCGTTGTTGGAGAACGAGTTGACGATTGAAGGTGGGGAACTCACGCCCACTATGAAAGTAAAGCGTCGAGTAATTGATGAGAAGTATCGCGACGTGATTGATCGACTCTACGCCGACGCTGAACAAACAGGACGATCAGCGTGAGCCTATTCTGTCTTCCTATCGAATAGAACCCTAACATTTTCCATTCGTCAATTGACACCTCTCATTTGTCATCTGTGTTCTCTGTGTCTCTGTGGCTCCGTGGTTTTCTTATGTATGAATGACACTCAATGCAAAAGAGAAATTTCGGAGCCACAGAGACACAGAGAACACACGGAGCAGACGTCCACGAAAATCGCACTAAACAATACCGACGACTAAGTGAACACAGATGACAAATGAGAAATATCAAATGAGAAATGGAAAATCTCTATTCCTACGTAAGTGCCCAACTCACTTTGAACAACGACCTACGGTGGGAGTCGTCGTCCGCTTGGCAAGTCCAGCGCGGACAGAATTCTTTGCGCAGCGTCTCGTGCAGCTTGCTTCACTAAACGTTCTGCATACGCAGAGTTGTTACGACCCCCAGGATTAAGGATCACGTCCCCGATATTCGCTGCACGTTGATAAGTACGACCCGATGTAATCTGTTTTGCAGTGCCCGGCGCTAACAAAGCGTACTCCAAATGAACTTCGCGAATATTGTGCACGCTGCGGTCAGCACTGGTACTTTCACCGCGAAGTTGCAGCCAAACGACGTAGCCCTCCTTTTCAGCCTTCGCGCGACTAACTGCCTGGCCACGGCTGAAGGATTCGTAGCTGCCTTCGACCTTAACCGATGGTGACTCGTCTAGACTTTCAGAACATCCATAGAGAGCTGCGCTGTAGAGATACAACGGGATGTTTTCGAAACCACTTCCCGAATCAATTCCTACGATCATCCGATGTGCCAGCTTGGTTTTTTCTGTGCTCCGTAGTGGTTGGGGTGTTGCAGTGGGCTCTGGACTAGGAGCTGCAACCGGTTTCGGATTTGCCGTTCGCCGTCCGGACTGACCGGTACTGTACAGTGCCGACGATAGAAGAACCGCAACTCCGACCATTACCATCAACAATGCGCGCTTATTGGCGTTCGATACGTTGCTCATAACCGATACGCTTATAGCCTCCTATGTCGGATTGCTGTGATTGGTATGTTGCGGAGACGCAGTTTCGATTGTACACCCACTCTTCGGTTACCCCTGCGATTTGTTAGACTGAAAACTAGCGCGAAAGCATTAACGATGGCGACACGGCAGATTCTGACAATCACGAACGTGCGGCAGCAAGCGCCCGACATACGCTCGTTCGATTTTATGCCCGTGGGAGCAGACAAACATCATGGAGTGCCGTTTGTTCCCGGTCAGGTTGCGGTGTTGTCAGTTCCTGAAGAGCTGCCCGCATACTTCGCATTTGCGAGTGCTCCAGCAGATGCGGAACTCGAAGTGTTGGTGAAGCGCAGGATTGGCGCAAGCACTCGATTGTTCGACATGGAGCCGGGTAAACGAGTCGAAATGATCGATGTTGCTGGCCATGGGTTTGGTTTAGATGCGCAGAAGGGCAAGGATCTAGTTTTCGTAGCAATGGGAACTGGCGTCGCGCCACTGCGATCGGCTTTACGGCACGTGCTCAAGCGAAAAGATGATTATGGCCAACTCGTCGTGCTTTATGGAGCGAGGACTCCGGACGACTTTTGTTATCAAGATGAAACGGAGAGTTGGGAGCAAGGTGGGGTCGAATTGCGTCAAGTAATCTCAAGGCCTGACGGGCATGATTGGTCTGGTCCCACGGGCTATGTGCAATCGTTGCTTGATCATGTGCTACCAAATCTACGTTCGCCGGTGGCATTAATCTGCGGGTCATTGGAGATGATCGATCAGACTCGAGATCGACTGCAGCAGATGGGCTTCGCTCCTGACGAGATACTGACGAACTATTAAACTATTGCCGATTGCCAATTGCGTGCGAGGGATCCGTTTCGTGACTCTTCGTATTGGTTTGTGGATCGTTTGCTGCCTCGGCACAATTCGCGGCGTATCCGATAGGTACTCTCACGGTTCGATTTCAGAAAGCGGCTCTGCCGTTTGGACTTGAGGAAGCTCTCTGCCTTTCCGTCAGGGGGCTACGAGCGTTTTGGGCTGTGCCCGATAGAACTTTGAAGCGGTCTAGCCCTCAGATGGCGCAGTCCAACCTTTTTGGATGGTTCGGACGGAAGGGCACAGCCGCTTCCTCAAGTCCAAAAGGGCGTAGACCCATCGGAGGACCCGAAGTCTTGCCGAAACAAGCACGTCGTAAAACTTGCTGAATGAGCGCTCATTCAGTATTATCAAACATTCGGTTTTCTGCTCAAAATAGTAGCCGCGTGGGTTCTTAACTTCGAAGGCCTTAATGAATATGCGTATCGAAAAAGCTGCTGTTCTCGGTGCCGGGACAATGGGGGCACAGATTGCCGCCCACCTCGCTAATGCAGGCGTCCCCACGCTCTTACTGGACATTTCACCTCGCAAACTCTCACCGGAAGAGCAGGCGAAAGGGTTAACCCTAAACTCTCCAGAAGTGCGCAACCGAATTGCTCGTACGGGATTTGAAGCCGCGCGGAAAGCAAAGCCTGCCGCCTTTTTTACTCCCGATGTGGCCAAACTCGTAACGATCGGGAATTTTGAGGACGACCTTCCGAAGCTGAAGGACTGCGATCTGATAATCGAAGCAGTTGTAGAAAACCTCGAAATCAAAAAGAGTCTCTACGAAAATGTTGAAGAGCATCGCCGGCCGGGTTCGATCATAGCGTCCAACACGAGCGGCATTCCGATCCATCAACTCGCGGAAGGCCGATCGGATGACTTTCGGGCTCACTTCCTCGGCGTTCACTTCTTCAATCCACCTCGCTACCTGCACCTGGTCGAACTCATTCGTACTGAGTGGACCAAGCCGGAAGTCTCGTGTTTCCTTTTTGGTTTCCTGGATCAGCGACTGGGAAAGGGCGTTGTGCCTGCGAAAGATCGACCGAATTTTATCGCCAACCGGATCGGTACGTATGGGGCGTTACAGACCATGAAAACGATGGTCGAAGATGGTTATTCGATTGAAGAAGTAGACAAGATGACGGGGCCTACGGTAGGACGACCGAAGACCGCGACGTTTCGAACTTTTGATCTCGTCGGTCTGGACGTCTTTTCGCACGTAATCAAGAACCTTTACGACGCACTTCCTGAAGACCAAGAGCGCGATATTTTTGTTGCGCCTGAGTTCCTCACCGCGATGGTATCCAAAGGATTATTGGGCAATAAAACCAAAGGCGGCTTCTTTAAGAAACAAAAAGGTGACGGCGACAAGCCAGAGATTTGGACCATCGATGTGGCGACGCTCGATTATCGTCCCTCCCAAAAAGTCAAACTTCCTTCGCTCGACATGGCGAAGAACATTGAGCAGACGGGCGAGCGAGTGAAGTCCTTGGTGTGGGGCAAAGATCGTGTCGGTGCCTTTCTGTGGAGGACAATGTCGCGTACGTTGAGTTATGCAGCCAATCGGATTCCAGAGATTGCGGACACAGTGGTAGAAGTCGATCGTGCAATGCGCTGGGGGTTCAACTGGGAACTCGGCCCCTTTGAAATCTGGGATGAGATTGGCGTCGAAAAATCTGTTGCGCGGCTAAAGGAAGAAGGCCAGCCAATTCCCTCGAATGTGCAGAAGATGTTGGATGCGGGGGCGAAGTCGTTCTACAAGAAGCATGACGTACAGGACTTCTACTTCGATTTTAATTCGGAGCAATACCTCCCGCTTAATCCGATTCCCGGAACCATTCTGTTGAAGTCGGTTAAGGATCGCGCCGGTGTCATTAAGAAGAATGCCGGTGCATCGTTAATCGACATTGGCGACGGTGTTGCTTGCCTCGAGTTCCATTCCAAGATGAATGCAATCGGAGGCGACACGCTGCAAATGCTGAAACATGCACTGCAGGAGGTTGAAAAGAACTTCGTTGGATTGGTGATCGGCAACCAGGGACCAAACTTCTGTGTTGGCGCAAACGTGATGTTGATGCTGATGGAGGCGCAAGACGAGAACTGGGAAGAGCTGGACATGATGGTCCGAGCTTTCCAAGGGTCGATCATGAGTCTGCGCTACTCTCCGAAACCGGTTGTCGTTGCTCCATTCAACATGGCCCTGGGCGGCGGTTGCGAATTCGTCATGCACGGAGATCGAGTTCGCGCGGCAGCGGAAAGCTACATCGGGTTTGTTGAAGTCGGAGTAGGAATAATTCCTGCGGGCTGTGGCACAAAGGAGATGCTGGTACGCGCGCTCGATTCGGTTCCCAGGGACATGAACGATGCCGATCCATTTCCCTTTGTGAAGCGAGCGTTTGAGACGATTGCGTTAGCTAAAGTTGCTACCTCATCAGAAGAGGCTCGATCACTTGGGTTTCTCAGTGCAGACGACTCAATAAGTATGAACAGCGACAGGCTCATCGCTGACGCTAAGAAAGAGGTTCTCGCACTGGCAGCGAGCGGTTATGTCGAGCCGCAACCGCGAACGGATATTCTCGCGCTCGGTGAGTCCGCGCTTTCAACTTTGAAGCTCGGGATTCATCAGATGAAGCGCGGTGGCTACATCTCAGATCATGATGCCGAAATTGGTGCTCAGCTTGCGCGCATTCTCACCGGAGGAGATCTGAACCATCCGACTCGTGTGTCAGAACAGTATCTACTCGATCTTGAAAGAGAAGCGTTCCTGTCTTTGATAGGAAAGAGAAAGACACAGGAACGTATGGCGCATATGCTGAAAACAGGGAAACCGTTGAGAAATTAAGTCAGTACCATCACGCGGTAGCGGATGGATCAGTAAGGTCAGAGATCAGAGGTAAGAGTGATGAGAGAAGCAGTAATCGTATCGGCAGTTCGTACGGCAGTCGGCAAAGCGCCGAGGGGAACCCTGCGCACCACGCGACCAGATGAAATGGGTGCTGCCGTGATCAAAGAAGCATTGGCGCGGGTACCCAATCTTGATGTGAATGAAGTTGAAGATGTGATCATGGGTTGTGCGATGCCTGAAGCTGAGCAGGGAATGAATGTGGCTCGCGCGGCAGCAATTCGAGCTGGTCTTCCTGTCAGCAGCAGCGCTATGACCATCAACCGCTTCTGCTCTTCAGGCTTGCAGTCGATCGCACTCGCGGCTGACCGTATCAAAGCCGGAAGTGCCGAAGTGGCGGTGGCTGGTGGCCTTGAAACGATGTCGCTTATCCCGATGGGCGGTCACATCATTAGACCGAATCCCTATCTGGTCGAACACTATCCTGATTTCTACCTCAACATGGGTCTTGCCACGGAAAACGTCGCACGCAAGTATGAGGTCTCGCGTGAGGAGCAGGACGAGTTCGCGTTGCGTTCACACAAGCGAGCGGGGGCAGCATTGGACGCAGGAAAGTTCAAGGACGAGACCGTACCTTTAAGTGTCGTGCTCGAAGATCTTGACGCGAAGGGTAAGCGAACGCGGCGTGAAGTTGTGTTCGATGAGGATGAAGGCGTTCGTCGGGATACAACGATCGAGGCGCTCTCGCAACTCAAGCCAGCGTTTCATGTTAAGGGCACGATCACAGCTGGCAATGCGTCTCAAATGTCAGACGGAGCTGCGGCTGCTGTTGTCATGTCAGATGAGCGCGCCAAAAAACTCGGTCTCAAACCGATGGCGCGATTCGTTGCCTATGCGACTGCGGGATGTCCGCCTGAGGAGATGGGGATTGGACCAGTCTTCGCGATACCAAAAGCGTTAAAGTTGGCTGGCCTCGATCTAAATCAGATCGATGTGATTGAACTGAACGAGGCGTTCGCAGCGCAGTCATTAGCTGTCATAAAGACCCTCGGTTTGGATCCCGACCGAGTAAACGTTAATGGCGGCGCAATTGCACTGGGCCATCCGCTGGGATGTACCGGCGCAAAGTTAACCGCCTCGATATTGCGTGAGTTGGAACGACGTAATGGTCGATATGGAATGGTAACGATGTGTGTTGGCGGTGGCATGGGTGCCGCCGGAATATTTGAAATTTACAATTGACGATTGACGATTGATCAGTTGATGTAGCTAGTCAAATCGAAGACGCAAATCGTCAATAGTCAATAGTCAATCAAAGGAAAAGGAGTTAAGCGATGTCAGCCGTAGCCGAACGACAACAAATTGTGAATGGCGGTTCTTTCCTGATCGAGGAGCGTTCGCCCTCTGAAGTCTTCACTCCCGAAGACTTCACTGAAGAACACCGCATGATTGCGGAAACAACCCGTCAGTTCATCGATAACGAGGTGACGCCACAGCTCGATCAGCTTGAGCAGCACGATTGGGACCTCTCCCGTCGTCTGATCAAAGAGGCGGCCGAACTCGGATTGATTGGCGCAAACATTCCGGAGGAGTACGGCGGCCTCGGACTCGATCAGACAAGTGGTGCGCTCGTCGGTGAGAACATCGGTCGTTCGGCGTCATTCGCTACGACGCTCGGCGCCGAGAGCGGCATCGGCTTGCTTCCCATAATTTATTTCGGCACTGAAGCAGCTAAGCAGAAATATTTGCCGAAGATTGCTGCGGGCGAGCTCGTCACGGCGTATGCGCTGACTGAAGCAGGCGCAGGTTCAGATGCAATGGCCGGCAAAGCCACCGCACGATTGAGCGCGGACGGGAGCGAGTACATCCTGAACGGCGAAAAGATGTGGATTACGAATGGTGGCTTCGCAGACATCTTCATCGTTTTTGCCAAAGTGGATGGTGACAAGTTTAGTGCGTTCATCGTTGAGCGGCAGCCAGGGCTAACGTCAGGCGCTGAAGAGCACAAAATGGGAATCAAGGGTTCGAGCACAACTGCTCTTGTTCTCTCGGATGTTAGGACGCCTGCGGAAAATCTTCTCGGGGAAGTCGGCAAGGGTCACAAGATCGCTTTCAACATACTGAACATTGGTCGGTTCAAGCTTGGAGCGATGTGCTCCGGCGGCATGAAGCTGATGGTCAACGAAGCGGTGCGTTATGCAAATGAGCGCCACCAGTTTGGAAAATCGATCTCGTCGTTCGGCGCGATCAAGGCAAAGCTCGGAGAAATGGCCATCCGTACCTGGGTTGGTGAGTCGATGGTGTATCGGACCTTAGGTCTGATTGAAGCCGGCATCGGTGCCATCGAAGATGACAAAGACATGGATGCGCGGTTGCGAGCGATCGAGGAGTATGCGGCTGAGTGCTCCATCATCAAGGTGGCTCTGTCCGAGTATTGTAACTACGTAGCGGATGAGATGGTCCAGATCTATGGCGGTTATGGTTACTCAGCCGACTATCCAGCTGAGCGCGCTTATCGCGATTCGCGCATCAATCGCATTTTCGAGGGGACGAATGAGATCAATCGGATGTTAGTTCCGGGCCGATTAATGAAGAGCGCGATGAGCGGGCGTTTGGCGTTACTGCCTGCGGCGCAAGCGTTGATGGATGAAGTGCTCACTCCGCAGATGCCAAGTCTTGATGAGGACGAGGGTGTCCTGATCCCGGAACTGAAGCTTGTGAAGAATGCGAAAAAAGTAGCACTGATGACGTTGGGCACCGCGGCTCAGAAGTACATGATGAAACTGGCGGACCAGCAGGAAGTTTTATTGGGAATCGCAGATGTGATCATCGACACATTTGCCATGGAGTCCGCGATACTGCGGGCGCAGAAACTGGCTGCGTCACAAGGTGAGTCTGCCGCAGAGCGCTACATCGACATGACGCGCGTATTTTGTAACGACGCAATGGAGCGCATTGCGATCAACGCGCGGAACACATTGGCGGCGATGTCTGAGGGCGATGAGCTACGGACGTTGTTGGCGGCTTTGCGGCGGTTCACGAAACTTTCGCCGGTGAACACGGTTGCGGCGCGGCAAAGAATTGCGAAGGTGCTGATTGATGCTAACAAATGGGCGTACTAGAGATTGACGATTGGCGATTAACGATTGACGATTGGCCCGTTTCGGCGCTCCACGGCTTTGTTCGTACGAAGCTGGTCAATCAGATATCACCCGCACTGCCTTCATTGTACGAACTTTGTAGTGCTGCTTTCGCTAAATTCCAATCAGCAAATATCTGGTGGTGAAAACAGAATACGTTCCGCAAAGCTCTACCAGTAAGCAATAGCGAGTATGTGATCGCGTGACAGCCCCTTCCAATCGTCAATCGTCAATCTCCAATCTTCAATGACTTCATGCGCATTGTTCCTATTTCAGTTCCTACTCCTTTCTACATTGGCCCGGTCAATGTCTACCTCATTAACGAAGACCCACTCACCCTCATCGACACCGGCCCGAAAACCAAAGAAGCAATCGAAGCCTTAAAAGAAGGCCTGCGTCGTGAGCGCGTGCGCGTCTCTGACATTCGTCGGATCGTACTGACCCACGCACACGAGGACCATTGTGGTCTGGCGCGATCGTTACGCGACGAAGCCAAAGATGCAGAGGTGCTCGTTCATGATTGGGAGAGTGGCCATCGCATGAGTCGCCTCGAGCACGAAGAGCATCGAATGTTGCTGATCCGTGCCGGCGTCCCCGAGAACGAAATTGAGAGAATGCGTCGCCTGTACGATCGCGTCCGTCTGTACGCGGATTCTTTCGAAGATCATGAATACAGTTCATTGGAGGACGAAGCTGAACTGGAGTTTGCGAGCGGCTCGCTTCGCATCCTGCACACACCCGGCCACACTCCCGGCTCTTGCTCTTTCATTCGTGAAGCTGATCGGACTGTGGTTGCTGGCGATTGCGTTCTCAAACGCATTACACCTAACCCGATACTCTCACCCGATCCGATCGATCCCTCGAAGCGCTTCCCTTCATTGGCGGAGTACCTGGTAAGTTTGGCGCGCTTACGCTCGTTCGCTCCGACCTTTGTCTATGGCGGGCACGGAGAACCCGTGCACGATTACGAAGAGTTGTTCAATCGCTATCTGCGCGCCATCCGCAAGCGGCAGTCTCACGTCATCAAACTCTTGCCGAAGGCGGGAGCTACAGCGTGGGACGTGGCGCTTGCGATGTTCCCGGAGACCGACGATGTCCATCGATTCCTTTCAGTGTCAGAAGCTGTTGCACACCTTGACCTCGCGCACTCTGAGGGAAAGATCCAAGTTGAACTAGCCGGCGACAAAGAGGTCTACCGACCGTTGGGCGCCTAAGGTCATTCTTTCATTCTCACATTCCGGAACTCACCAGCCGTCCACGCGTGTAATCAAAAAATCTTTCCGGAGGACTCTCCTTTATGAGCTTCAAACACAAGTTGTCCTGGCTGGTCTCCCTAATTCTTTTTGCCGGCGTGGTTTATGCGCAGCAGGCGGCCCAAGCTCCGCCGCCGCCACCCGCCGAGCTGGTCCCAGCTACTCCAGCTCCTCCAGCAGTACTCCTTCAAGAGGGTTTTGGAAACAGTTTTTCGTTCTTCATGGACGGCCGCAGCTTCCTAGGTGTTTACGCAGAAGACATTGATCGGGAAAAGATGGGACGGTATGGGTTACGAGAACCGCGGGGAGTGGGGATAACAAGTGTTGTCAGTGGCAGCCCGGCTGAAAAGGCCGGACTCAAGAAAGACGACGTGATCCTGCGTTTCGACAACGAGAGCGTTACTAGCGTGCGGAAGTTAAATCGGATGGTATCTGAAGTCGCACCGGATCAGAGTGTCCGCATATTAATCAGCCGTGGCGGTTCAGAACAGGAAGTCGCTGTCACCATGGCAGAACGAACTGACTTCAAGGATACCGTCATGGCTTTCCCGCGAGGGCGTGAATGGAAGATTGAAGGTCCGGATAATGGCTCGTTTGTGTTTTCGTTTGGCAACGGTCGCCGCATTGGCATTAATACGGCCTCGCTAACAAAACAATTGGCGGATTATTTTGGCGTGGCGGATGGAAAAGGTGTGCTGGTGACCTCTGTCACGGCGGATGGCGCAGCGGCTAAAGCGGGGATCAAAGCAGGCGACGTGATTACTGCGGTAGATGGAGAAAAGGTTGAAAGCTCGGGTGATCTGTCTCGCGCGATTAACCAAAAGAAGGAGGGTGATGTCACCTTGACAGTGATCAGGGACAAGAGTCAACGAACCTTTACTGTCACTCCAACCAAAGCAAAGCCCGCGAGGCTTGGCGGTCCAGGTCAGGTGGGAACGCAAGTGGTTGTTCCACACATCGAGATACCGGCAATCCCTGAAGTTAATATTCAGATGCCGCGGATTGACATCCCTGTGATTCCCGACATCAAAATCAATGTTGATCTACCCGACAAGATTCGCAGAGGTCGAATCCGAACGGAACAGGGCCCAATATAGTCAGCGGTCAGAAGTCAGCGGCGCGGCTTTGCCGTCTGGACTTGAGGAAGTGGCTCCGCCCCTTCCGGTCAGACTTGCGAAAAATAATAGGGCTGTGCCCTCCCTAAAAATTCCAGCTAAGAAGTCTCGAGAGAGTCGGCTGGAAGGGCCGAGCCCAGAAACTTTCACTGGCCTAACCGGAAGGGCGGAGCCACTTCCTCAAGTCCAGACGGCAAAGCCGCGCCGCTGACTTCTGACCTCTGATCTCCGTGTCTAAGGTTGCTTGAGTCGTTCTTTTCCGACCAGTGCTTCTTTATAAGCACCGCCGCGAACCTCGCCCATATTTATCGCCGCATCAAACTCCTTCGCCGCTTCCTCATTGTTTTCAAGAAACGCGTAGATACGACCCATCGCTTCATGGGCTCGCGAGATTAGTGCGCGGTCGGTGTCAGGAGATGATGCGTGTACTGCGAGTCGGTAGTTTGCGACAGCTCGTTTAAGTCGTTCGCTTTGTACATCCTCGTCCGTAGCGTCCTGAGCGGCGAGATTCGAGGTCTGGGCCAAAGCGAAGAAGATACGAGGCTCGCGTGGATACTCTTTGAAGAGTTCATTGAGACGTGATTCAGCAGTCGTGTAATCCTTTAATTTCAGAATCTCTTCTATTTCTGAAAGCCGCTTAACCAAACCTGCCGCCTTAGCCGCCTCAGCTTCGGAATATTTGGATGTATCAGCAGTTGTATCCTTAGCCGCTAGTCGTGCTTGTCGCGCATCATTCGCTCGCTTGCGCGCTTCGGCATACTCCGCAGGTCTCCGAGTTTCGCGAGCAGGATCGAATGAAGCGATCATGTCCGGAAAGAAGTTGGCTATGTCGAATCCAGAACTCTCGATACCTTTCAGTTGATCTGCGAAGAAGAAGTCCAGCACCGCGCCACGCTCATAGTCGTCTGCCAGTCTTGCGATCGTCGCATCCTGAATCGAGTTCATCTCCGCTTGAGCTTCCTTGCTGATCTGCGTTCGAGTTGCATCATCCTTAGCGCCGAGAAGTCGGGAGCGAGTTCCGCGGGAGAGGTTTTCAAGCTTGCGCACTTCGTCATAACGAGCATCTGCGGCGGCGACCAGCGAACGTGAAACCGTGAGAAAGACATCGGGACTAACCGTCCCTCCCGCTTTTTCGCGTTCCGCTAAGATCTGTTTGATCGGCTCACGTCGCTCAGCGATCTCACGATTGAACCTGATCATGAGTGGATCAATTACGTACAGCAGATAAGCACGCCGCATTTCCGAGGAGGTAGGATCGGTTCCCTGCGGAACGACGACGTAATAGTCGTCACCAATGACTCGGAAGTTGATCGCACCTCGCGGTGCAAGCAGATCGGGCAAGATGAAGAAGTTGCGTTGATGTTCGCGAACTGTGTATGTCTTTGGCGTATTCTTTTTGGCTGCAGGCGCCTTGTTTAGAACTTTGTCCAACGAGACTGTGATTGGTCTCGTGTGTAAGTAAGAAAGTGCATCGCGGAGCATCGCCTCTGTTGGCGGTCTTAATCTGTCACCCTCAGCCTGATACGCTCGAGTGTAAGTCACCAAACGTTCTTCAATTCCCGAACGGCGATAAAACTCCTTTAGCAACGGCACGAAATCCAGCACCTCGAGTAGACCACCCGGAAGGTCATCCGATCGTTCCGGGGCGTCCAGCGTTGGTGGCTGGCTCAGTGTCAAAGCAAGCGAAACGTATCGCGCAGCTTGTTCACCTTGGGTAGCTGGTGCAGGCAATTTGTTTCTGTCGTAAAAAGTGCGCAATCGATTTCGAAGGTCAGTATCGAGCTCGGCTAAGTCCTTTTGGACCTGCAGTCGAAAAACTGAAGCGTCTTTCGCGTTATCATTCAAGCCTGCGGCCTCCAGTGCTGCCATCATGACAATCAATCTGGCATCGGTCTGGAACTGCACACCATACTCACTCAGATCGAAGCTGGAAGCGGAACGCTGTTGTATTTCAGAAGGTTTACTGGGTGTAGGACTCGGCGTGGGCTTAACTTGCGAATAAGCGACGTGGGCCGTGATGACAGTAACGAAGATAGTAAAAACGAAATTTCTCATAAATCGATAATAATGTTTACGTGGATACTGGTTGTTCTAGAGATGCCAAACCTTGTGGAACAGATGCCGCAAGTCGCTGAACATGATTACTCGTTTTGAATTGTCGCGAGTACTCGCGCCTCTTTTCGCCGGTGGTGAACTCGGAGAGCGCGCAATGTTAGCGGATAAGCTGCGAGCGAACAAATGACGGATAGAATCAATCCGCCAACCGCAAACGGCTTCAGGACGTGCCAACTCTCGACGAATAATTGGCGGTAGTAAGAGGCTGTCAGAAGATGTGGACTTCGCAGGAGTTCAATCCCCTCATCCGGTATTTTCAGTGGCGAGCCTAGCAATAACGCGCCAACAGCATATGAGGCGATGATGATCGGCACGAGCGTGAGAAAGGGATTATTCAGAAACGTCCCACTGTAGATAGCAATCTTGTTGAAGCGAAAAGCGAAGGCTATCACAGTAGCCATGATCGTATGCAGCCCGAGAAATGGAGAGAAGGCGATAAATACGCCGATGGAAAAAGCTAGAGCTGTTCGCTCGGGAGGATCATCGATCGCAAGCAGCCGGCGAAATGCAACACGGAACATATAGAAACAGTAACAGGTGACAGGGAAGAACTGATAACCACGTCTTCCATGTCACCTGCCCTTGTACTTACTCTTACTTGAAACTGCTGAGCGCCTCTGCTTCGTTGTCGTAGGAATCAAACACAGTCAGGAGTTTAGTAATAACGAGTAGGTTCTGGATTTTGTCGGTGAGATTCAACAGTTTCAGTTGGCCGCCCTCTCGAGTAAGCGTTGTGTAGTTTGCGATCAACTCTCCGACACCGCTCGAATCCATGTAGTTGACGCCACTAAGATTCAGCAGAACCTTGTTCTTGCCATCGTTGACGAGTCGGCGAACTGAGTCGCGCAACGCGATGCTTCCTTCACCGATTCTGATCGATCCACTCATATCAAGGATCGTCACATCACCCGCTTGTCTTTGCCTAACATCTAGTTCTGCCATTGGTTGCTCCCTATTGAATGCAGATGGTGCTCATTTGAAACTGCTGAGTGCTTCAGACTCACTTTCGTATACGTCAAACACTGTGAGTAGTTTCGTGATAGTTAGCAGGTCTTGCAGCTTTTGGGTGAGATTCAAAAGTTTCAACTGGCCGCCGTCCTTATTGATTGCGGTATAGCTCGAAACCAATTCGCCAATGCCACTGGAGTCGATGTAGCCGACGCCGGCGAGATTGAGCAGGATTTTCTTTTTACCTTCTTCAAGCAGGCGTCGAATGGCCGTACGAAGCGCAACACTACCTTCGCCGATCGTGATCTTGCCATTCATGTCCAGAACAGTTACGTCTCCCGCTTGACGCTCCAAGATGTTTAATTCAGCCATTGTCAGAAATCTCCTTTAGAAAATTTTCGAATGTGGTTTTGGTGCTCACAGTTTCTTGAGCAACCGTACTGTGGTGCCACCTTTGGGAGCGACAATCCAGTTGACTTCATCCATGAAGTTTCTAATTAAGAAAATACCTCGGCCGGAAGATTTCAGAATGTTTTCTGCGGCGGTCGGGTCCGGAACCTCTTCGGGCTTGAAGCCTTTCCCTTCGTCGTGGACCAATAATTCCACGGCCTCTGACGAAACCTTTACCTGGATCTCTACCAGCTTCGTTTCGTCCAGTTTATTTCCGTGGAGCACTGCATTGGTTACGGCCTCGCGGATGGCTATATCTACCGCAAAGCTAACGTCATCAGTGGTTCCAAGATCTTGCAAAAGGCGAGCAACCGAGGCGGCGGCTTCATTAACAGCCTCAATGCGGCTGGGCAATCTGAGTAAAGTCGTCTCTCCAGTCACAGCAAAAGGACATAACCTCTCCAAGAGCCATCCAGATGGATCCTGGCTGCGTTTTCCGAAACATCCAAACTTCTGGAAGGACGACGGTGTAGCATGCTGGCTAGCTGTGTGTCAAGAATCGCCATTTCTTGATTAGTGCTGTAATAAGTCATCGGAAGGAGTTCAAGATTGGGTAGATGGTTTGCAGCGCTCGCGTTCGTGTTGGGTGTAGCGTACTTGTCACAAGGAGTCACATGGTTAATCAGCATGGCGAGATTTGGCCCCGCGCGTCGGTTCTTTCCCGGTCAGTATCAGGCGGCGGTTATCGCGCTTGACGTAATAATCGGTCTGGTTTCATTCGCCATCGGTGCAGGTCTGCTGCTTTATAAAGGGTGGGCGCGAAAGGCATGGCTGATTTTTCTGCTCGCGCTCTTGTTTGCTCATTCAGTGATGAGCAGCGCTGAGGTAATGTTGGGTCATAAAATACGAGGTTGGATATATCAATGGATTGCGATGATTATCCTCATGACTTTGGTTTCATGGATTTATCTCACCAAAGCCTCGGTGAGATCTCGGTTTCATTAATAGTGCGATGCAGTCGTTGAAGCTAACACCAGCTAAGACAGTTTCCGGACGAGTGAAGCTGCCGGGTGATAAATCGATCTCGCATCGGGCAGCAATCATTGCAGCCCTTGCTCGCGGGAATTCTGTGCTGAGTAATTTCTCAAGCAGTCAGGACTGCGCTGCGACGCTCGATTGTCTGAAGAAGCTAGGTGTAGACATCACACAAGTGGATGATTGCGTGCGCATCGAAGGAGTTGGGCCAACAGGTCTTCACAGTCCGGCTCAAGCGCTCGACTGTAGGAACAGTGGATCCACGATGAGATTGTTGGCGGGAGTTCTTGCTGGTCAAAACATTACAGCAACACTTATCGGTGATCGATCCCTTAGCTCGCGACCAATGGGCCGAGTGATTGAGCCGCTGGAACAAATGGGAGCAAGAGTCGAGTCCAACAAAGGACTGCCACCGCTCGAGATTACTGGAACAACCGAACTACGTCCGATCGAATACGAGCTGCCTGTCGCGAGTGCGCAAGTCAAAACTTCTCTCCTGTTAGCAGGACTACACGCGAACGGACGCACCTCGATTCGCGAGCCAAGGCCCACGCGAGATCATACTGAACGCATGTTCAGTTGCTTTGGTCTCGCAATTGAGCATCGTGAGCTTGATGCTGGAGCAGTGGAGCTTAGCGTAAACGGCCCAATGACACCGGTAGCAACGGATGTGGAAATTCCGCGCGACATTTCGTCTGCCGCGTTCCTAATTGCTGCGGCAGCGCTTCTCGACGGTTCTCGGTTGGAGCTTGAAGGTGTCGGTCTGAATCCCACGAGAACTCAGTTTTTAACGCTGCTTCAATCTTTTGGATTGGATATCGATGCTTCTATCACTGGAATGAGCTGTAACGAACCAGTTGGCGCTGTACGAATCAGTGGGCGCAGAGCTGATCAGGCTAAAACGGATCGCAGTTACCGTGTATCAGCAGAACTGATTCCGTTATTGATTGATGAATTACCGCTCTTGGCTGTGGTCGGAACTCAATTGCATGGCGGAATCGCGATCCGAGACGCAAGTGAGTTGCGCTACAAAGAGAGTGATCGGATCAATGGAATCGTTACCAACCTTCGTGCAATGGGAGCGGAAGTGCAGGAGTTTTCGGATGGCCTCGCTGTCGATGGTCCACAAGTTCTGCATGGTGCTCGGCTGGATTCATTTGGAGATCACCGCATCGCGATGGCCTGCACCATAGCTGCATTGCTGGCTGATAGTCAGTCTGAGTTGATGGGTGCTGAATCAGTCCCAGTGTCCTTCCCAGAGTTCTTCGAAATACTCGATACGATTGTCCAGCGTTGAGCGAGTAACGAAATCATGACTCGAGCACCGATCATTCTCACTGGATTTTTAGGTTCAGGTAAATCGACAGTAGCGGCTGCATTGGGGAGGGCCCTCAACCTCACCGTCACCGATTTGGATGACATCATCACGTCGAATACTGGAAGAACTCCCGGTGAGATTATCGAGGAAGACGGAGAGAATGCTTTTCGGGAATTAGAAACACAGTTCTTAAAACAGGTATTGAACCGAAGCACGGCACAGGTCATTGCGTTGGGAGGAGGGGCTTGGATTCAGGACCAAAATCGCAAGCTGATCACACAACACGGTGGTGTAAGCGTTTGGCTAGATGCGCCATTTGAATTGTGCTGGAAGAGAATTGCTGCCATGGTCAATAATCGACCACTCGCGAAGGACCGAGCAGGGGCCCAAGCACTCTTTGCACGACGACGACCAGATTATGCTTTAGCGCAAGTTAGGGTACCGGTCACGGAAAATGAATCTGTAGACTCGATCGTAAGTGAAATCATTAGCACCCTAAACGCGACTTTTAGCGAGTGAACCAGAAGAGATCGTAATTATTGGCATGACTAAGTAGTGGTGCTAGAATTCGCCGTCTTTACGTTATTGAACGTTTGCGCAGGCGGCCCTTAATTGTCGCCGCTGCACTGGAGACGATTAACCGTTTCATTGCTCCAAGGAGGCATTTCCCTCTGTGAAATCCCCACTGATTGTATTAACGGCCTCATCTACCGAAGCAAGCGAATGGAACCACAGCATATGGCAGCAAATGATGTCCGCCACTGTGCCCTACAAATTCAGTAATACCTTCTTTAACAAGGTCTCATTTGAAAACGAAACATGGCCCGATGGTCGCGCCAAGTATGTTCCCAACGGTTTACGCATGGTCGAAACTTTGCTTCTGAGGGAATACGACGAAGCAGATGTCGTTACCTGTTACGTGGACAAGTTGAATGAGTTTGTAGGACCGGACACGAAAGTCCTTGCTATACATGCGCACAATCCTCTCGGCATCTCGTATGCGACAGACGTGTACGCGAAGATCTTTGGCGAGAACCTGATGCCCCTCAACGCGCATGAATTTATTAAGATCGTTACGCATCCAGTAATCACGAAATACAAACCCAAAATCGTAGTGGGTGGACCAGGTGCATGGCAGCTCGAAAAGGCAGATCGCCTGGACGAGTTCAAGATCGACTATTTGATCGATGGCGAAATCGAACGGGTCTTCAAGGACATTTTCCGCCGCATTATGGAGGGTGATACCAGCCTGCCGAGAGTAATCAAGATACCGAAAGAGATGCAGGCGACGGTTGAAGAGATTCCAGTCGTGCGTCATCGTTCTACCTTTGGAGTGGTTGAGATTACTCGTGGCTGCGGCCGCGGTTGTCAGTTCTGTTCTCCGGCAACAAAGGTGGGCCGATCGTTTCCTTTCGAGCACATCATTGAGAGTGCACACGTTAACGCGCGAGAAGGCGCTACCGAAGTGCTTGTTGCCTCGGAAGACATGTTTCTCTATGAACAGCTTCCGAATTTCGAAACGAATGTTCCCGCGTTGGAGAAATTGTTCGGGGGTCTTACTAGGGTTCCGGGGATCAAGACGATTCAGACGTCTCACATTACGATGGCGCCGGTCGTAAAGGATCCGAGCATCATCGAACGGCTCAGTCCTTTGGTCGTACCTTACTCGCATGTGACTCACGCGGAATCGACTGATCCAAACAATTGTGTTGCGGATCCGATTATCGGGCTGGAGACCGGCAGTGCGCGTGTCTTCAATACTTTCATGAAGGGAAAGGCCTATCCGTACAAAGCACACCAGTGGCGTGATGTTGTACTGAAGGGCATGGAAATCTTAAATCGCCATAATTGGTTTCCATTCTGTACTTTCATAATTGGTCTGCCTGGTGAGACTGACGAAGATACTAAACAGTCGCTCGATCTGCTCTACGACCTACGACACGCCAAAGGCACTTTCGTGCCCACGTTCTTTGTGCCGTTGGAAGATACGCGCATGGAGAAAAAGGACGGTGCGAAACTGATCGAGATGACTGATCTGCAATGGGAGTTTTTCTTCACTTGCTGGCGGTACAACCTGGAATTCTGGAAGGGCGGGGCCAAGATCAACGCAAAGTTTGGGTTGGGCGTCCCCATTTACTACAGCATGCTAGGCAGGAAGCTCTTTGGAAATGGGATCAAGTATCCCTTGTGGCGCTTTGCCGGAGTTCCAAATCGCTTGATACGCAGACACTTATATCTTGACTACACCGGACATAAACGAAATCCGGAAGGCATGCCTCGCTTTGAAAAAGAGATTCTGCCGGGATTCCGCACTGTACGTGAGCCCGGCCTGAACATGATCGACGCGAGTCAGCTTCATTCGATTCAACATTCAGCAGCGACTGAATCTACTCAGGCAGCCGGGGACTGAAGAACCTGGCAGATATGGAAAGATAAAGCGCACCGGAACCGGATGGTCCGGTGCGCTTCTGCTATGAGCCTCTCCCGTTTCTAGAACTTAAACTTCAAAGCAAATTGAAGTTGGCGAGACGAACCCGAATCACCAGTCGGGAAGCGAGTGTTGGTGATCTGGCCGAGTGTTGGACCAACCACTCGCAAAGGTTGTCCGAAGTTTGCGTGATTGAACAGATCAAAGAACTCCGCGCGGAATTCGAGGATCTTATCTTCCCAAAGCGTCGTCCGTTTGATAACTGAGAAATCTGTGTTGTTGAATCCTGGTCCGATCACAACGTTGCGCCCAAGACTACCGAACCTTAGAGGGTTGGGTACCACGAACGGCGTTGTATCGAACCATCGATCCGGAGTACCCAGGATCGTAATTGGACCGGTAACGTCTGGACGGACCGTGTTGTTGGTTCCTGTGAAAGCGGCGTTGTTGACGACAATCGTGACAGGATTTCCGCTCTGAGATTGGACTATGGTTGCGAGTTGCCAACCCTCAACGAGCTGGTTGCCGTGGAAGGGAAGTTCATACAGACCGCTGATTACAAAACGATGTCGTGCGTCAAAGTCAGACAGGCCTCTATTAGCTTTCTCGTTGTAGCTATCTTGCAAAATCACTCCCTGAGAATTCAAAGATGTGTAATCGATCGACTTCGAGAAAGTATAAGAAGCGTTGAACTGCAACCCTCGCGATAGACGCTTGTTCGCCGTCAGCCAGAGTGCGTGGTAATTCGAGTTGCCGGAGCTCTCGATTTGCGAGATGTTACCCAACGTTGCACCGGGTCGAATCGTGCTCGCCGGTGAGACGCTTGGAAAAGGTCGCGCACCGCCATTGACCGGTTGATTGATGTTTCGAGAGATGCGCAGGTGCGTACCTTTTGAACCGAAATAACCAGCTGTGACTGCAATCCCCGAACGAATCTCTCGCTGCACATTCAAGTTCCACGATTGAATGTAAGCATTGTCGAAGTTCGAATCGATGTTGTTTGGAGCAAGTCCAGACAAGCCGGCGACTGTCGCTGCATTTTGGAAAGTGATTAGGCCGCTACTAACCGCCAACGGTGTAGCAAGCGGCGGGTTTGAAGCCAACGGCGTGACTGTGTTCGTCGTGGGCTGGTCAACCAGAACGCCGTACGCTGCTCGCACAGACGTCTTGCCGTCCTTGAACGGATCCCACGCAAAACCCACTCGTGGTTGGAAGTTGTTCTTGTTCTGATGATAGACGAGGTCGAGATTTTCGTTTCCGACTCGCACCAGCGTCCGAGTGGCAGGATCGAACACAACAAACCTGTCGAACCGCTCAGTCGGCGTCATGTTCCAGTCGTATCTCAAGCCAAGTTCGAGTGTTAGGTGGGGGGTCAATTTGAAGTTATCTTGAGCGTATAAACCGAGCGCACCCTGCGCAATGGCACTCGAACGATCACCCAACGTCTGTGTGAAAGAACTGGCTATACCATTAATAAAGTTGGTCACGTTGGTGAACGTAAAGTTTCCTGTGTCGAGGTTGAAGTTGTTGTTGTAGAACCGGCGAAATTCGCCGCCAAACTTGAACGAGTGATTGCCTCGCAAGTAGCTGACAGTATCAGAGACCACATAAGTAGTATCTGCTCTTCCTTGCGGAAAGTTGGCTGGTCCTCCCAGGTTGAAGTTGAAACCGGTGATACTAATCTGCGGAAGCCCGATGGGCTGGTTAATGCCATTGTTGATGAAGAAGTCAACCGGGTTAACCTGCAGATTGGGCGTAAAGGTGATGTTGATTCGATTGAACCCAAAACGCACTTCGTTCGTGAGAGTCGGACCAAAGATGTGCGTTTCGTTTAGCGTAAAGATCTGCCGGCGTGATTGTCTGGTATCTCCGAATCCGGGCATCGTGTTGAGCTGTAGATTCGGCTCCCCTCGAAAATCTTTCTGGTGAGCATAATAACCATGCAACCGATCGTTATCTCCCAGGCTGTGGCTGACATCAACGGTATATTGATCGATGTTAACGGGCGCTGTGCCGGAGCCTGCGAAACGACCGATTCCTGAATCAACGCTGGTTGCTCGAGGAATCAGAGGAAGAAGTTTCAGGACGGTCGGATTCGTGACTGCAGCACGCTGCGCGTCCGTCAAAACGTTGCTGGTCAGCGTCAACCCCTGACGTTGACGAGTCCCTTCATAGCTAAAGAAGAAGAACGTCTTGTTCTTTCCGGCGTATGAGAATGGTGAGCCGCCCTCGCCAAAATGCGGAAAATTAATAGGTCCACCGATATTGAAACCGAATTGATTCCGTTTGAAGGGTGGTTTCTTTGCATCGAAAAAGTTTCGAGCATCCAACGCTTCATTTCTCAGGAACTCAAACAGTTCGCCGTGATACTCATTACTTCCAGAGCGCGTCGCAATGTTCACTATTGCGCCTGAATTGCGACCGTACTCCGCACTGAAGGTCGAGTTGTCAGCCTTGAATTCCTGCACGGTATTGATCGAAGGCTGAAACGTGATTTGGTTCTGCACCATGTCATTCAGATTCACGCCGTTTATCATGAAATTGACGGTATCTTCACGATTGCCTGCGGTATTAAATGCGAAGGAACCCTGACCGCGCAGTGGTGCAGTGAGAAACCCGTTTTGAGGTGGCGTCACTGATCCGGGAATAAGCAACCCTAAATCAACAAAGTGTCGGCCGTTGAGAGGTATTTCTTGAACGGTGCGCTGATTGATGACTGTGCCTACTGAAGTCGTCGCTGTTTCGATCACCGGAACATCAGAGGTGATCTCGACTGTTTGCGAGATGTCTCCTACCTCGAGTTGAAAGTTCTGGACCACAGTTGTGGCCACTTCAATCACCAATTTTGAGATCGTAGCGGTCTGAAATCCCGGCGACTTGACTTCAACCCTGTAGACGCCAACTGGCATCGCTGCCAGCTGATAGTTTCCATCCTGGTCTGATTGGGTTGTTCGTTCCGTTGAAGTGGCTTCGTTACGGACGAGAATCGTCGCGTTGGGAAGTACGGCGCCTTTGGGGTCGGTGATCTTTCCCTGCAATAACGCCGTGGATTGGGCGAATGCGGGCGCAGTGGTCAGTATAAGAATGACGGCCACTAAGGCCACGCCAAACAATTGAGAAGCGGATATTCTTGCGATCATAAGACTCTCCTTGAGTTATGAAAGAGCAACCATGAAGCGATCGCCGGACCGGCTATGGAAAGTCGGAGCTGCGTGTTAACGACGACTCTG
This sequence comes from Acidobacteriota bacterium, assembly GCA_046726395.1. GTDB lineage: Bacteria > Acidobacteriota > Blastocatellia > Pyrinomonadales > Pyrinomonadaceae > PSRF01. Next base: position 601 of record JBKPAL010000264.1, on the reverse strand, counting down.
GACACGCTGGGGATACGATCAAGCTGGGGATGTCGTCAGGGCACTACTCGTGAGTAAGGGCAGTGTTTCCCACTGCTCAGCAAGGCAAATGCCGCGCTGGGAAGTCGAAACAAGTCCCTTTTCGCTAGATAAATCACGGCAGTTCTCTTATGGCCCACCGGATGATCCAAAATCCAAAACAGAGCGATCCAAAAGTTCATAGAATCGAGCTCGGCTGGTCCAGTCGGAGTCACTGCGGCGCTAGAAGCTCACCAAAAAATCCCGCACTTTCTCGAACATATCTTTGAACGAGTCGGCGCAGAACAGGCGTGCCTGGTAGTGAGTCGAGTCATATTCGGTAAACGAAGCTTTTTCCAAATTCAGCGGGAGAAGTTCAGCTTTATGCATCTCCTCCAGTTCTCCTGCCGATGAAAGCAATCCGGTTCCGTAGGCTTTCAGGCTGCTGCCTTCACGCAGTACTCCAAACTCGATGGTGAACCAGTACGCCCTCGCCAAGCGGTTCAAAGCTTCAGCCGAAACGGTGCGTCTAACAGTAGCTCCGAAAAGACGGTTGAGCTCGGCTATTTGTGGATCCGCGAGTGTTACTGCGTGCCCGATGATT
>JBKPAL010000263.1:0-2512 GCA_046726395.1 Acidobacteriota bacterium | reverse complement strand
TGACCTCACCGTCGTTGATGCAGATTGGTATCGGCGAGCAGGTCATGAACGATCTCAGCGCCTACCTGATCCATAGTGGAGGCTGAGTAAATCTTTCCCTTTAGCGGCCAGATTACTTTACCGCGTGCGTTTATCAGTTGTACCTCGAAACGCGACGGCGCAGATTCCGCATTGTTGGTTGGACGAACTCTCAGAATCGCATCTGCATCATCGCGCCTTTGACTTAAAGTAAATCTATTCATCCCGCTAAGTCTTGCTACCAACAGGTCCCGCAATGCGCGGCTCGAAGCGTTCTCGTCGGCTGACTCCACATAAATTGATTTCACATCACGGAGCATCAGTCCGGGTTCTGTGCGTGTTACACCCCTAGTGATCTCTTCTTCACCACTGATACTTTCCGCGGCCGTATCGGCTGAAGGCCGGCGCGCATTCGCATCTGAAGAGGCCTTATCCGCTTTTGTGGAAGCCGAACTATTTGGAATTGCTTGTGCCCCGCCAGAACTTGGGCCCGGGTGTTCTACCGCAATCGCTTCCTTCGGCTTCGGAGTGTCTCTCGTTGTTGGGGTCGATGATTGATTGTCACTTAGCCTTGCGACAGGTTGTGAATCAAGCGAAGTTGATCCTCGTTGCAGATACGTTACTACTGCTGTAGTGCCAACCAGCAAAAGAATGACAGCTGAAACAGGTATCAGAATCTTTGAGAGACCGTACTCAGCTAGACCACGTTCGCCTACCCCTGAATTGGCCAGGATTCCCCGAAGCGCAAGTGAGGCCGCTTTAATCGGATTCGTCTCTCTATAATCTATATCTACCAACAGGCCTGAAGTATTGCTTAGCGGCGCGATTCTGATTGAAACTTTCTGACCTCCCTCTAAAACGATCGAAGAGTCTATCGCTTCAGTCTGATCTTGTTTCTCCAAGGGCAACAAATGCGAAGCCAGCAGAAGATCCCCTTCTTTGTCTGTGCTTCGAATCTCAAGTAACTCGGTCGAACTGTCCACATTGAAACGGACATGTGACGCCTTGTTAACTTCGAGGCGCGCACACTCCGTTCCATCAGCAAGGACTCGCAAGAATCCTGCCGAAGCTTTCCTGCGGCGTTTAGCCAGATCGTTCAGATCGCCTTTAATTGCTGCCAAATCTTCTTCATTCAAACCGACTTTAGGAGTACGCACAGCTTCTCCTCCGTTCTTATTCTCATTTGATAAATAAAAGTGTGGGACTTCCAGGCGATCTTCCGGAGACTCAAGACGCAATGCTCTGGTGAGACGCTGATAACAGTCGGGATGAAGCACTGCATGAATTCGATTTAGTTCTACCTCGTGCTCGCTTGTATCAGGGGCGGAGGATAGCGGCGGTATGCCAACTGCAATCGGATTGATGATCGCGGGAACTGAACAACTTGTCATCCACGGTGTAAAGAAGGAGAGGCACTCTCGCACTAGCTCCACAAACTTGCCAGAATTTGAATCGGATTCGAACCGCTCTTCTCCTCTTTGTGCGTGGCCAACCCTAATCAGCTCGCCAAAGCGAGCCTTCATTTCTCGCAGCAGCACTCCTTTGCGCGACCGATAGTAGTAATCATCCTTCACTCGCTCGGGATCTTGGACCACTACGTTGTAAATTGCCATCGTCTCAGCGGTGGTGTAGTTGTACAGTAGACGGCTAAAACCAAGAGTCACATAGAACGAATTTCGTCTTGAAGTAATCCTTGCCAGGTGCTTGATAAAATGAACGATCAAATCTTCCGTCCGAACTGCAGCACCGCTTTCTTCCTGCTCCTTCTCTCTTTCGTAATGCTCAGACTCGATATAGATAAGTCTTTGCAGCAAGTGAAGCTCACTGAAAGTCACCTTAGTTCTAAATGGAAGCGGCCCACGTGAACGTTCAGCTGCCTTGTAGTAAAGCCTCTTGCCCTGAGCAGAAGCGGCCACCTCAAGCTTCGCCATCGCTTGGGAGACCACGCGAACTGCATTCTGCCTGTTGCCAACAATGAAATGAGCAAGCAGGAACGCCCTATTCAGTGACTCATCAGTTGGCGTAAGTGTGTACACGTGTTTTGCGCTCTAGGACCTACAGACGAATGGCCGTGCTGTGGTCGGAAGTAACTGTTCTTCAGCCCGCCTCTAAGCAATTAGCCATCATACGCAGACGGCCAGCAAATCGACCGTGTCACTTTCGGAATTAAGAAAGTGACACGCCATAAAAACCTGATTGGTATTACAGTCACATCCTCATCGAAATGTGAGTTGAGTATTACCCAACTGTAAGTCTGGGGAGGCGTGTACGTCATCGGGTTCAACGACTCGCAGAGTCGTTGACCCGATGGCGTTACCGCTCGCGAACCCCGGATTCAACCCGGCTTTTTGAAATTGTCCTCGATGGACTCCCCCCGGCCCACACTTACCTGAGATATGAGGAGTCGACATCATGAGCACTACCGGACGTCTCTTCGATTTGCGAACAACCCGTCAAAGGACGAAGGAACGTGAAGCGTAAATCGTCGTTCGAC
>JBKPAL010000262.1:0-31012 GCA_046726395.1 Acidobacteriota bacterium | reverse complement strand
GATCGTTCCATCTAACGCCATTCGCTTCAACGTTGCGCGATAAAAAGGAACCTCGTGGGAGATGCGATCGATCACCAGATCGTATTTCGGTGGATCGTCGTGCCGAATACCTCCCAATTTAAGGAATTCGGCCACTGTTTCACCATTGCCACGCTCGTTGATGTTTCTTATTAGTGCATCAGGAAATGTCTTTTCGCGACCTACCAAAATGCCTACTCGCTTCATACCTTCTGGTCCTTTCATAAGAACAAATATGCTGAATTGCGTCTTAAGTCTCAATCGACCGCAACTGAACGCTCACTGTGGAGAGTTGGGGGTGATTGGAAGCCCTGCAAAATACCGTTCGCGGTTTCGATTGTCAAACGAGCCACCATACAACGACTGTCCCGTTCAGGCATCGATTCGTTGGCAAGTAAGCATCAATGATATCGTTCAGTGTCCCACGCCTAAGTCAAGTACACACAAGAGGTTCTTTAATGCGTGTGATACAATTTCGGTCACCGAATGACTCCCAGTTCTAGATGCTAAAGCCCCAAAGAGGAGAGAAATAGCCCTTGATTCGTTCAGTTAAAGCGCAGCTATTGTGCGCGATGCTAATTGCCAGTTTTGCTGGCCTCAAAGAAGCCGTAGCCCAAGACAAAAACCCCACTGGCGAACAAGTTGCCGAGTCTACGATTTTCATCTACGGGTCCCGTCCCGTGTTGGAACAGATCCGGCGTAACGGCGTTGAGCGCGGTCGCATCACTCGTCTTACAACCGATGGCAAAACTGAAGAGGCAACCTACGAGCGTCGGTTTGTTCGCGGTGAGAGTCCCGAAAAAGACAAGGTACGAGTGGACCAGAAAATGCCCTCGATGGAGTATTCGTTGATCTATGGAGAAGGACGTCTATGGGGATTGATCAACGGCACAGCATTCATTCCTCGTGAGGAAACTGCTAAGACGTTTCTTTCACAGCAGCGCCATAGCATCGAGTCCTTGCTGCGGTACAAAGAGAACGGTTCAACTGTCAATTTGGTGGGAAAGGACAAGCAGAAAGGACTTGATCTCTACATTCTCGATCTGACCGACAAAGACAAACAGACCACTCGTTATTACATCAGTCAAAAGACGCTACATGTGCTTTGGCTGGAGTATGACGAGGTTCCCCCGACCGGCGGTGCTTCGATCAAGTTCATACGAAAATTTGCGGACTACCGGTACGCGCAGAGTACGCTGATCCCGTACCGCACGGTGTTGCTCGAGGACGGACGGCAGACACAGGAGAGCAGAATCTTGTCAGTCACTTTTGGTGTAAAGCTGGATGACGCTTTGTTCAAGGGTCCAGAAGCATAACTGCGATTTCCAGTTCGACACTTCGTAAAACCTCATCATTACTTAAATCTCTTCGGAACTACCCGATTTGTTGCGCGTGTATCCCTTTGGGCGGCCGGACGTCAGGGTATAATCGTTTTCCGGAAGGCTGCTCATGATTGTCCGCGAGACCTCGGGTTCCCGAGAGGAATGAGCTGCTCGTGAACGCGCGTAAGAGCCTACCCACCCTGATGGACACCTTAAGTTCAATCGACGAGCTTTCGTTTTCGGCTGCTTTAGGTCAGGAGATCGTGTCCGATCCGACCTCGGATCATGCGCTGCTTGAGGCGACTAGGACGGGAGATGAAGACGCGTTCGCTGAATTGGTCAGCAGATATAGAAACCCGATTACGAGTTATATCTATCGGATGATCAATGACTATGACGGTGCCGTTGACCTGGCCCAGGAGACTTTCGTGAGGGTTTATCGAGCTGCTGATCGATATCAACAAAGCCATGCGTTCTCAACGTACATCTATCGCATCGCGACAAACCTTGCCATTAGCGAGCTCCGAAAAAGAAAACGGAGAAGGCTGATTTCGCTTACCGGGTTTTTTCAGTCCAACGATGGAACGGAGGCCAGGGAATTTAATCCGCCGGATGAGAGACCGTTGCAAGACCACGAAATGGTCGACGCTGAAAGACGAAATGCAGTTCAACGAGCGATCAGCACCTTGCCGGAAAAATATCGGGCGCCGTTGATCCTGAGAGATGTTGATGGTCGCAGTTACGAAGAGATCTCGCGAATACTGCAAACGAGTGAAGGCACCGTTAAGTCGAGGATTAGTCGTGCTCGCGGATTTTTGCGCGAGAAAATGAGAGCTTATTTGTAATTAGGGAGAATTATGAAAGACCTTACTTGCCAATCTGTACGCCGGGAGATCGATGAATCGGATCTGCAATGGCAGCCCGACGCAATAGTGAGCCAACATTTAAAAGCCTGCTCTTCCTGTAACAAGTTTTATGACGAGCACGCGCAGTTACGGAACCTCGTCGGTAGTCTTGGTAATGTGCAAACACCTTCGGACTTTGATTTTCAGTTGCGGTCGCGCTTGGCGAGTGAACGACCAAACGGAACGGGCAAGTTTGTCTTCCGGGGTTGGCCTCGCGTCGTGGCGTTTGCTTCGTTACTCGTCATTGCAGGAGTGATCGCGCTTCAGGTCTCTCGAACTCAGACTGATAACAAAGAGGTGGCGTTGGAATCCTCGCAACCGCCGACCCCAAACATTCAGACTGCCAAAAACGATGCTTCGCCTGAGCTACAGAGCACTTCGGAGACCGCTCGGACTGATTCAATCAGTAGTTTAGGTGTAGACCGGATTCGAAACGCGGCGAACGTACAAAGAAAGAGTGTTTCTCGTAGTCAAATCGTCAGTAAGGATTTGAGCAGTGTCGCCGCCCCCGTTGTAAAGAAGGACGAACAACTCGCCAATGCCGGAGCTGTATTTCCAATTGAAAGTTCATCTCAGTCGTTAATACTGTCACTGGATCAGGGAAATGGCGTCTCGAGGACGATTTCAGTGCCGCGCGTTAGCTTCGGCTCTCAACGAGTTCTCACCGGTGAGCAAGGTCCGATTTTGAAGACGTCGGCGAAAGGTGTTTGGTAAGCGAGGTCTCAAGGCAAATGCAAACGCTAATCAAACTCGTAATCTGCGCTGCACTCGGAATAGCTACTCTGTGTGTCGGGTCGCGAATCTTCGCGCAGACGACACCTAAGTCACCAACTACGCCGCAGAAAAAAGGTCCGATTGCCGCGCCAGCTCCGCGCGCGACTAAGGTTATGCCTGCTCCTCAATTAGTTGTTGAGCCTGCGATAGCGCCTCCGCAAGTAGTGACTATGCTTCATCGCCTCTCCGGCTTAAAGATGTTTCGTTTATTGGTTCGCTCGAGTGATGTGCGCGCAATAGCGAAGCTCGATGATGCATTTACGATTAACGGGAACGTCCATACAAACGTCGTTGCGGGTCTTGCATTGGACGATGGCGAGACCATAGCTGCCTGGTTGCCGGAGGTCGACGCTGAGATTGGACCTCCGCAACCTCCACAGCCGGCTGTTCCAGAGCAACCAGTTGGCTCAGTCCCTGTTACACCTAAAGTCGTGGCTGGCTTTGCCCGTACACCGTCTGTCAGCCCATGGACTGAAACTCCCAACGTGACTGTGATAGCTCCTGACCGTAAGCGGGTCAGCGCTCGTTACGTCGGGCTTGATGGTATGACTGGTCTATCGGTGCTGAAAATCACACGCAACACTCTACCGAACCAACAGAAGGTTGTTTACGCAAACGAAGATGAGCTTGTTGAAGGACAACGCATTCGTCTTTTCGCTCCCGAGCCAGTTAAGGACGAAGAGACGCTCAGCGGAATCGTTTACGTACGGTTAACCGAATTCGAAGGTGCAATTACCAAGATCATGCGAGCTCCCTCAGGCGGGATCGCTCGTGTGGAAGTCAACTCTCCGAAGTTATCAACCGCTAACATTGGTGGCGTTGTAATCAACGAGTCAGGTGAAACGCTCGGAATCATCGACGCGGTGAAGGGAAGCGAGGCCACGATCCTTCCGGCAACTCTTATTCGAAGTGCTGCGAAGCGGGTGCTTGAGAGACAGACCAACGTACCTAAACCATGGCTTGGCATTCGTGGCGAGTGGATTGGTTCCTTCGCAACAGACCAGTTGTTACGTAAAGGCTGGCAAACGTCGATCGCAAAGTCACTTATCGATGAGCGTTCGGGAATTCTCCTCACCTCCGTCGCACCTGGAAGTCCAGCATTTCAAGCTGCGCTTAAACCAGGTGACGTAATCGTCAAAGTAAACGAGGGTGATATACGCAGTGCTGATGACTTCTCGTGGTTACTTGAGGAAGCAGGACCAGGAGGACTGCTGCGCTTTACGGTAGCGCGACCGGACAAGGTGGCAAGGGAAGCGGTGGAAGTGAAGCTGAGTGAGCCACCGGATCCTTTTTTCGGAGTGCGGATGCCGTTTATTCCGCAAGCGTTTGAAACGGGTAAGTTTCCTCAATACGAATTCAGCATGCATTTCACCTCACCACTAACAGCTAACGGACTCGAGACCGTAGTGCTTCGGCCAAAGGTAGCAGCACGATTGGGATCCACTGGAGGTCTGCTCGTCGTGTCCGTTCAGCCAGGAAGTGCTGCAGCCACGGCGGGCCTGAAGGGCGGAGATGTAATCGAAGCCGTCGATGGCAAGCAAATGAGCTCGATGTCGGAGTCAATGAAGCTCACTAACACGCCTGGCTCCGATTACACTCTTGACGTAGTTCGAGATAAACAGAAAGTGGTTTTCACTCTCCGTTCGAACCAATGACGGCTGATTTGTAGGGGCGTCCCTCCGTGGGCGCCTACAGTTGTCTCGCCTATCAAACATCAAAAGAGCCCTACAACTCTTAGATCTTAGCCAGCAACTGTTTCCAACGCGCCCACGCCTCATCTCGCGCCTTCTTATTGGCCTTGTAAGCGGTCAATCCCTTTTGATAATCGTCAGCTGCTTTCTGGTCCGCATCTTTGTCACCCTTCGGTTGGGGAGCGGTGGGCTCGGGAGCGTCACCTGCGCGCATGAAGCCGTGACCGGCGCCTTCATAAGTTACCGGGTCGAACGTCTTGCCGAGTTCCTTCATCACTTCGATCGTTTTCGGTAGCGCAGCGTTGATGCGAGCATCGTTGCCTGCGTAGAAACCATAGACCGGTGCCTTTATTTTCGTGAGAGCTGCTTTGTCGGGTCCTTCAGCAGCGGAAGGCGTTGGTCCATAGAACACAAATGCACCTTTAATGTCCGGCCGTTCTGTCGCGAAACGAAAAGTTTGACCGCCGCCCCAACAAAAACCTCCGACCACCACTTTTCCATTAGCCGCTGGTAGCTTAGAGACATAATCAACAGCAGCGTTTAGATCGCCGGTTACCTGAGTAGCTGGCAGATCACGAATGGCTTTACCGAGAGCTTCGCGATCCGTGAAAGCACTGCTGCCACCGCCACCAGGACCCGCTCCGGACAAGAGGTCAGGCGCGATTGCAATGTAACCTGCTGCAGCCAATTGGTCAGTTAAGCTTCTTACCCAATCTGACAACCCGAAGATTTCATGAATGACAACCACTGCGGTTGCCTTGTCCTTTACCTCAGGGTACACGATGAAACTGCTGACTTCGCGATCGCCATTCTTAATCTTCACCCACTCCTGATGTCTTGATGACTTAGCCAATGCAGCTTTGGCCCAATCCTGCTCGGCTGCTTCGGTGTCTGTCGGAGTTCCGGACGCAGCATGGTCCATGTGATGACTACGCTGAGCACAAGCTGAATCGACAAACAGAAGTCCGCTAAGCAGAGACAAAGTAAGAACTACCAAAAGGTTTCTCATGACCACCTCCGAGTTGGTTTGATTGAAGTGATTAGGGAACTGGATTCTAGCAGACTACAGCACGCCATGGATAAAGCGATGGCGTGGGCCTCACGTGCTGGCTGGCGGTTCACGATCCCTCTGCGCTCGGCTTCTGGCGAGGGCCAGTAATCGCCTCACGAGATCGTGGAGCCGGTCGAAATCAACCGGCTTAGTCAGATAACCGTCAAAGCCAGTATCGTACGCAGCACGTTGAAAGCCGCTGGTACCAAACGCGGTCAGGGCAATTACCGGTATTTCGCGGAGCGTGGCATCTTCTCTGATTCTTCGCGTGGTCTCTAAGCCATCAATTCCCGGCATCGCCAAGTCCATGATGATGAGATCCGGTTGGACAAGCGGAACGATCCGCAATGCTTCCTCACCATTGGAAGCAGTTGCAACTCGGTAGCCATGTTGCTGAAGATTCAAGCTGATGACGATCAGGTTATCGATTACGTCATCAACTACCAGGACAAGAAAAGAACTCGGAGAGTCGGGAGAGTCATCGATGGTGTTTTCATCTTTCTTCTTCTTGAGCGGTGATGTTGCTAAAGGGTCTCCCATTGGCATGAACTGATTATAGTCGCGAATTGGCTGGTTAACTATTGAAGCAATTGTGAAAGTTCTCTTGAGTTTACTGAATTAACATTGAGAAGTCTGAGATCTGCAATTAGAGTGAACACCAATGGCCGCACTTTGGACGCAGCTTATCTATCTTTTTCTGCTGGGGCTTGTTGTCGCTTGCGCAGCCTGGACCGTTACACATGAAGAAGTTTTTAAAGAACCTCGGCAGTATTGCGTCAAAAGAAGTGGGGATGGTCGCTATTGGTTCCAACGAAAGTTTTTTTATCTCTTCACCTGCGAATATTGCTTTAGCCATTATGTGGCTGCGCTACTGTTAGTGATTACGAGATACAAACTTTTGTACCCTGATTGGCGAGGGTACTTGATCTCGTTCTTCGCGCTCGTATGGGTCGCCAACCAATACATTAGCCTCTATAACCGACTGCGGTTGGACATCAAGACAGAACGACTCGAAGGCGAGATTAAGGAAGAGGAGGCAGCGACCGCTAAAGAGGAGATTAAGGTACGAAGGAGAGCGTAAATCATTGGCAATTTCCAAACGACAATTGGCAATGAGTTACCTTCTGAATCGAAATACTTATAATGGACCAATGCTATGAGCAGTACACGTTCGTTCCAATTAAGCCAACCGAAACAGGGCCCGCGACGCAACCGATCCGCGGATTGGATGCGACGGAGGCCCAGGCGATCATCTCCGGGAGGCCAGATGCGTCGCCGCAGGCGTTTCTTGATAAGGTTGCTGAAAAAGTTTCTCCATCAAAGCTGAATGTGGCAAAGACATATGTGGGGAGCTAATGACTGCCGTTGAAGTTCTCAACCGTTTGCGACGTGTGCTGTTGGCTCTCGCCACAATGCTTTTACTTGGAACGCTAGTCGAGTTGTGGCTTGTCAATCACAACGAAGACGCAATTCAATGGGTGCCGTTTGTTCTATGCGGCTTAGGCCTTGTGGCGATATTGCTGTACGTCTTGCGCAAAACGCAGACTACCATCTGGTTCCTGCGAATTGTGATGACGCTGATGATGCTTGGTAGCGTCCTCGGTATCTATCTGCATGTCTCCAAAAACATGTCGCTTGAACGCGAAATGCATCCGACTGCAAGCAGCAGTCAGGTTTGGCGTAAGGGTTTCGGTGGCGCCAATCCGCTTTTAGCTCCTGGAATTCTTGCGATATCCGCTATTCTGATATTACTGGCGAGCTACAAATATGATGTAGTAAATGGTAGTCCTGCTTCATCGGAGCTGCGATCGGCCTGATGCTTCACTTGACTGCGAACCGCGATTAAAAAGAGTTTACTTCTCCACATGCTAAAAAATGCCGTTCAGGACTATCACAATCTCCTAAGCGATGAGGCTCTGGCTGATGCATCGCGAACGATGCTCGACGCTGGTCTGGAGAGCGCGAAGCTGATCTTCGGCGGACGTCGTCTATCTCCTTACCTGCGTCCTCATTTTGTTACCGAGAAGGACTTCGCTCGCGTGGTGAATGTGTGTGAAACCGTTTGGTCGGCAATTCAAAAGGTGAAAGACGCAGCTATCGAAGATCAATCGTTGCTTGATGATCTCGGCCTCACTCAAGTCGAGCGCGAGTTGATAAGCATCGATCCGGGATATCGCGCTGTGTCGCCCACTTCGCGGCTCGATTCATTTCTGACAGATACTGCTTACAGCTTTGTTGAACTGAACGGCGAGAGTCCGGCCGGCATTGCATACGCCGACGCCGCGTACGACATCTTTTCGTCTTTACCTGTCATGGAGCGTTTTGCCGAAACGTACAACGTCCGACCGCTCTATGGCAGAGGTTATATGTTGGAAGTCTTGCTGGATTCTCACGCTGAGTTCCTTGGTCGCAAGCCTCAGCAGCCACCTCATATTGCTATCGTCGATCTAAAGGACTTGCCCACTCAGAAAGAATTCGAGTTGTTCAAGGAGTACTTCGAAAGTAAAGGCTATCCTTCCGTCATCTGTTCGCCACAAGAATTGGAGTTTTCAAATGATCGGCTTCGTTTCGGAGATTTTGAAATTGATATTGTCTACAAGCGACTCCTGGTTAATGAGTATTTGCCGATAATCGATGAATATCCTGCGCTGCTGAAGGCTTACCGTGCAGGCGCTATCTGCATGGTCAACAGCTTCAGATCGAAGTTAATCCATAAGAAAGCGCTGTTCGCCGTACTGACCGATCACCGTCGCCGCCAACTCTTTTCTCAAACCGAACAGGAAGCAATTAAGAAGCACGTACCGTGGACCAGAATCGTTCGCGAAGAAAAATCTGAGTATGACGGGAAAGAGGTCGACCTTCTTGGGTTCGCGACCGAGAACCGTCATCGACTGGTTCTAAAGCCGAATGACGATTACGGTGGTCATGGAATCACGATTGGCTGGAACGCGGATGAGAGTGAGTGGGAAAGTGCTTTGCGAGCGGCAGTCACTGATGGCGATTATCTTTTGCAGGAAAGAGTTCCTACTGCACGCGAGCTATTTCCGGCCTTGAAGGTTGATGGTGCTGTTGAGTTCACAGAGCAACTCGTCGATCTTGATCCTTTACTATTTAACGGCAAAGTCGGTTCTGCTTTCACCAGACTTTCCTCAACAGAGCTAGCCAACGTGACATCAGGTGGCGGGATGGTGCCGACCTACATAATCAGTGAAAAGCAGTAAACAGAGCGACAGAGTGATTCATTGCGATGGAGAGTCATTCATCATTAAAAGATCGATTGGCGATGAACGGTGACGTCGAAGTCCTCTACTGACCAAGGCACTGTGCTTAGATGGCGCGACCTCACAGCCGGAACACGCGAATCGTTAGCCGGAAAACTGAAAGGCCTGTGGGGCGCTTCCACCGATGAGGAAGCGTTCAATGCGCTTTCGGCTGATAAACAACAGGCGTTGTTGTTACTGATGAATAAGTTGATTTCCAAAAACCTATGGGCCCATGTTCGCCGGATCGAGAACGCTTACGGCTTGCACGGAGTCGGCATTGATTTCACCGCGTGGCCCGGAATTGAATCAGCTCTGTCACGCAGCCGTGACTTTACTCGCCGGTTCGCCAAGCGCAAGACAGTGAGCGGAGGTTTCTACGAAAAGGGTCGTGACGAGGCTGCACTTCATTTTCTTTATCAGGGAGAGCCTCGACTGTGGCACGTTCATTTCGATCTTTATAGCCCCGTCGAATCGGTACGAAGCGCGTTGAGACATTTGCGCCACGAATATATCGGAAAGCTGACACCGGACTGGATTATGATTCGTGACGCCTTGAAAAAAGATGACAGGCAAGGGTGATTAATCGCTGTTGAGCGGCTGAGACTGTTTTCAGTCAGGTAACTCGATTACCATGGGGGACATCGGTTGCTTAAAAGGAGCTAAAGCCCATGTTCGATCAATTCACATTGGGAATTGAGGAAGAGTTTCAGATCGTAGATCCGCGGACACGGGAGCTTCGTTCGCACGTAGTTGAGATACTGGAAGAAGGCAAGATGCTGCTGGGTGAGCAGATTAAGCCGGAGATGATCCAGTCAATGGTGGAAGTAGGCACTGGCGTGTGCCGAAACATCGAGGAGGCGCGCCAGGACATCGTACGGCTGAGAAGTGTAATCTCAAGTCTCGCTCACAAGAATGGCTTGGTGATCATTGCCGCTTCAACTCACCCGATTTCACGTTGGCAGGACCAAAAGATTTTCGATGATGAGCGCTATGAGTTGTTGGTCCAGGAACTCCAAACTGTTGCGCGTTCGCTGCTGATATTCGGGTTGCACGTGCACGTGGGAGTTGCAGATCGAGAGCGCCAGATTCACATCATGAATGCTGCACGATATTTCTTGCCGCACGTGCTAGCCCTAAGTACATCATCGCCGTTCTGGATGGGACACAATACTGGATTGAAGTCCTATCGTACCGAGATCTTCAAACAATTCCCGCGCACCGATGTTCCCGACCATTTTGATTCGTACAGCGGGTTCGAGCGCTATGTTGATCTACTGATCAAGACTCGTTGCATCGACAATGGTAAGAAGATTTGGTGGGACATTCGCCCACACCCCTTCTTCCCCACGCTGGAGTTCCGCATTTGTGACATTCCCACCCGCGTCGATGACACGATTGCTATCGCTGCGCTGTTTCAGGCGATCGTTGCGAAGCTTTACAGTCTGATCGAACGGAATCTGGGCTTCAGGCTTTACCGGCGGATGTTGATTCAGGAAAACAAGTGGCGTGCAGTGCGTTATGGCCTTGATGGGAAACTCATTGACTTTGGTAAACAAAAAGAGGTTCCAGTTCGAGAGTTGATCCTGGAGTTGCTCGAGTTTGTTGATGATGTTCTCGACAATCTTGGCTCACGCAAAGAGGTGGAACACATTCACACGATTCTGCAACGCGGTACCTCGGCAGATGAGCAATTGGAAGTTTATCGTGAGACGAACGACTTAAATGCAGTCGTCGATAAGTTGATTGACCGAACTGGTGAGAACATTCCGCGCACCACGACCAACGTTGACCTTGGTGCTCCAGTTACCTCAACGTCAACGATCTCGAAATAGTGAACTATTGAAAACCTACGCGGCGTGCCATGCGTTTCAGACGTAGATGAAACCGGAATATCTGACTGAAGCGACCCTGGCTAGTGCCGCGGCCGAATTGGCCGAGCGCGACAGGGATCTACGCCGCATCTTCACAAGCTACGGCCCACCTCCGCTTTGGGCTCGCAAACCAGGATTTCCTACGCTAATCAAAATCATTCTGGAGCAGCAAGTCTCTTTAAGGTCAGCGGCTTCGATGTTTGCTCGTCTACGGCAAAACGTCGCTCCGTTTAATGCTGCTCGGTTCTGTGAACTTGGACCGGACTTTTTTCGAAGTCTAGGAGTGACGCGGCAGAAAACTGCTTACTGTCTGCACCTAGCTGAAGCATTGGTATCAAAGCAGCTGAGGCTCAGCAGGCTTCATTCATTGTCCGACGAGGAAGTGAAGGCTGAGCTTATGAAATTGAAGGGAATCGGTTCCTGGAGCGCGGATATATATCTGCTGATGGCATTGCAGCGACCCGATATCTGGCCATCTGGTGATCTGGCGCTTGCAGCAGCGGTAGCAGACGTTAGGAGGATGGACGGTTTACCGAGAGCTGACGAACTTGAGAGTCTTGCAAAGCGTTGGAAACCATATCGAGCGGTCGCTGCGAGGATGCTCTGGCAGTACTATTTGGCCAAACGCAACGGAAAAACTGGCGTCTGACTTGGCCTTTATTCTCGTAACGAGAAAACAAAGCGACGATCTTCAGCAGGAGATCTCATTCTCACCAGGCTTTAGCCTGGTGACCACGACGCTGCCATTACTCATAGAACCGTTTTAACGGTTTTCTCATCCGCGTGGCAGATCGCTTTCCCAACATTTGCTCTGAAGCAAACTAGCGGATTACTCCTTGGTGAAGATGTCGCCTTTTTCGATCGTGAGCAGCAAAAACCGTTAAAACGGTTCCGAGAGTCTAATGCGCCGAACACCGGGCTAAAGCCCGGTGAGAATTAGAGAAGAAGATCCGCGTTACCTTAAAGATCTCCAACACTTACTCTAATCTTTGCGGTGTGCCAGCGCGAGATTCAAAAAGTTCTCGAATAAGATTCTGCCGTCGCGCGATTCATTCTGATGTTCCCACCTCGTGCGCGAGATGTTCCAGTCCTCAAACGATTTCTCCAGATGAAACTGCACTGTATAAATCAATTGGCCATCAGTTCGTTTGACCATCATCTGATTCCGGCAGAGATAACTGGTAGCTAGTAAGGTAAATCCATCCGGCACTCGATCCAATTGCAGTCCATGGTTCTGCCAAACGCGCAGAATGCGTGACTGCTTTGTGTAGGGTTGCCATATACCTGATTCCGAATCACTGATGGACGTGAAGATTGGATCCGTCGCGTCGGTAATGCGAATAAAACGATACTGATATTCCGAAGGTCGATTGTCGCGTTGTTCGTGCTGTTCGAGCCGGTCGAGCGTGATTACGCGAGCTCCGAAACTTAACCCAACAAGTTGATGTCCGCCGCAGATTGCTAGCACCGGAACTTCAGTAGCACGAATGAACTTTCCAAACGCCTGCAGTATCTCGGGCTTGTAGTAATCGAAGTCGCGCAACGTGCCGCTAAGCACAATTGCGTCGGGCTTAAACTCTGGCACCACATTCGCCAGCTGTGACACGTGAGTCGTCTGAGTGGCGGGCTCTTTCACCAGACGTTCAACGTTACTGAGTATGTTTTCGAGAGCCATCTCAGCAATCTGACGCTCACGTTTTAATTGCGCGGTCGCGGCTTCACCCCACTCCTGGCGCGCCGTTGCCGAGAGGTCCCCTTCATCGCGCAGCAGATTATCGACCACCAGCACTCTGGCCGTCTCAATGTGCTTTTCGATCGGCTCGTACCGGCAGAAAGATCGTTGATTGAAAGGGAAAGGTAACGGATCTGTTGTGGTCAAGGTGTCGGTGATCGCGTCTCTATTGAGACCTTCGTCTATCATCTGCAGTTATTAAACGTCCAATCTTCCTGAAAATCAATTCAAATAAAAACCGTCTAACTCCTCTGTTTGGTGCTGGATTTGAATTCCGGCCTGTTGGCTCCAGCCCCAGCCTCAAGAATTTCAGCACGGACCGCAGCAATCAGGAGGCCACGGATCCTGGTCCGCATCTTCTCCGTAGCGTCTGCCGCTTGATGGTCAGCAAGTAGCAGCATGCGGTACCAGGCAGATTCGAGCTCATCGGCGAGCTGCGAGACTCTTGTTATGTCGTAAGGAACCGCGACATTGTTTACACCTGCTCGTGCGAAGACTGCCAGGTATCGTGCAGTGGCCAAATCGGGACACAGCAGCCGGCGATTGCCAATCTTCAATTCAACCCCCAGCAAGCTGTGCTGAATGTCAATCCGTGCCTTCTTAGAAGTCATCGGTGTATCGAAACGATAAGAACGTGTGCGTATTTCCAGCACACGCTCGCGATAGATACTCGGCAACCACGAAGCTCCTAATGCGGTCCGGACTTGTTGGGCGATTTCTTCTGCAGCCACGAGGATGAGCTGACTGACCTAAATTTGAAACACACCGTCACTACCGACGGGACACAACGGCAATCGGTTTTCTGAGCAGTGCATCAATAACTCGGTCGGGAAACAGACCGAGGTAGAGCACGCCAGCTGCGGTGACGATCAGGGTTAGGGCGATACTCGCTGGTATAGGAGGGGCGATCCAAGCGGTGGTGCGGTCGCGAAAGAACATCACGATAATCAACCGCAGGTAGTAGTACGCCGAGATAGCAGTGTTGAGCACTCCAATCACGACGAGCAGGTAGAATCCGCGATCAACGGCGGCGCGGAAAACCATTACTTTTCCGATGAAGCCGGCTGTGAGCGGCATTCCAAATAAACTGAGCAAGAAAAGACTTAAAGAAAAGGCAAGCAGAGGCGATTGAAATCCGATGCCATTGTAGTCTTCAACTTCAGTACGACGATCCCCGGCGCGGGCGATGAGTTGGACCACAACAAACGCACCGATGTTCATGACCGCGTAAGTGAGTAAATAGAAGATGACAGCGGTGATTGCTTCGTCTCTTTGTTCAATGTTTGTTGCTGCGCCTGCTGCCACGAATCCCACCATCGCATAGCCCGCGTGAGCAATCGATGAATAAGCGAGCATACGTTTGACGTTGTTCTGCGCAATGGCCACCACATTGCCAACCGTCATAGTAATAATCGCGAGCACAACCAGCGCGGTTAGCCAGGCGTCATGAAGCGTGGCAGCGACGTTCAAGTCACCAATTACAACAACAGCAGGAAACGCGAACAGAAAGACACGCATGAAAGCGGCAAAGCCCGCGGCTTTCGGCCCGGCGGCCATGAAGGACGTAACAACGGTTGGCGCCCCTTCATACACATCAGGAGTCCACACATGGAACGGTGCCGTAGCGATCTTGAAACCAAAACCCACCAGCAACATCGCAGCCCCGGCGAAAAGTAAAGGCGGATACTGGGCGTCGGACAAACGTCTCGCAATTTCCGCGATATTCGTTGTGCCTGCCAGGCCAGTGCTCGTGGTGGTCGCACCATAAATGAGCGCGATGCCGTAAAGAAGAAACGCAGAAGAGAATGAACCGAGGATGAAATATTTCATCGAGGATTCATTGGACCGAACGTCAGTGCGTCGGAACCCCGCCATCACATAAGTGGCAATCGAGAGAATCTCGAGACCGAGAAAAAGGATGACGAGATCTCCACCTGATGCCATCAGCATCATGCCGCAGGTGGCGAACAGCAGGAGTGAGTGAAACTCTCCCGCCGGCAGATATTCTGTTTCCACCCAGAATATCGAGACGAGGACGACTAGCGCGGCGACCAAAAGAAAGACGAATGTGAAGCCCAGTCGCATGCCGTCGAGCACGATCATTCCATTGAAAGCTGAAGCCACACCCCGACTGTTCCATAGCCAGAATGAACTCAACCCGGCAGCACCCAATCCGGCCAGGGAAATGCCACCGGTCAACCAACGCTGTGTAGGCTTAGCGAAGGCGTCAACTAACATCACCACGACTGCTGCAACCGAAACGATTAGCTCCGGCAGGATCAACGCGAGATTGACGTCGGGTGGGGTGAACTGAAAACCGAGTAATGGAGTCATCACACTCTCAAGACAAAGTTACTGGTCTGATCCCTCTTTAACGTCACGATCAGGAATCGAGGCGTAGGTTCCTCCGGTAGTCGGCGTCGCAACACGCTCACGCACAACTTCCACAGCGCCTTTTGATCGATCGAGAAACGGACGCGGAAAGACACCCATAAACAGCATCAGCAAGATCAATGGAAGCATCAGTCCGATCTCTCTGAGATTCAGATCGCGAAGCGACGCATTCTCCGGCTGATCGACTTTCCCAAAAACTACTCGCTGCAACATCCACAACATGTACACGGCAGCCCAAATGACCCCAGTGCCAGCTAACATTGTGACAATCCATGGATGCTGAACTGCATTCGACGTCCAGCTGCCCAGCATGATTAAAAACTCGCCTACAAATCCGTTAAGAAACGGCAGACCTATAGACGACAGAGAAGCGAACACGAACAGTGTCGCGAACATCGGCATCGGGTGTGCGAGACCGCCAAAGTCAGTAATCATGCGAGTATGTCGCCGCTCGTAGATGAAACCGACGAAGAGGAACAGCGCACCAGTTGAGACGCCGTGATTCAACATCTGATACAGCGCACCCTGCATCCCGATCTCAGTAAACGAAAACAGGCCCAGCACCACAAAGCCCATGTGACTCACGGACGAATACGCCACGAGTCGCTTAACGTCAGGCTGGACCATCGCCACAAGCGCTCCGTAGATGATGCCGATTATTGCCAGGACAATCATCACCCAAGCGGCTTCACGTGAGACCGTGGGAAACAGGGCGAGATTAAAACGAAGTAGGCCATACGTTCCCATCTTGAGAAGCACACCCGCAAGAATCACAGAACCGGCGGTAGGTGCTTCTGTATGCGCATCGGGCAGCCACGTGTGCAAAGGCCAAAGCGGAACCTTGATGCAGAACGCAATCGCGAAGGCCGCGAATAGAAGAGCTTCATGTGGTCGCGCAGGTAAGACCAGGCTTCCGTCCTTCAATGCATTAAAGATGGTGACGTAGTCGAAAGTTCCTTGTCCAAACTGTGCTGAGTAGAAATAAAACAGCGCGATGATCGCTACCAGCATTAGTAGGGAGCCGACGGCGGTGTAGATAAAAAACTTGATTGCAGCGTAAATCCTGCGCTCGCCTCCCCAAATCCCGATAAGGAAGAACATGGGCACCAGGGAAGCTTCGAAGAAAAGATAAAAGAGAAGCAGATCGAGCGAGACAAACACTCCCACCATCGCGCTCGCGAGAAGAAGCAGGAAGACATAGTAGGAAAGTTGTCGCTTCTGAATTGCGGTCCAGCTTGAAAGGATTGAAATCGGCATCAGCAGAGTTGTTAGGAGCACGAGCCAAAGGCTAATGCCATCAACTCCGACGTGATAATGTGCGCCAATCGATCCAATCCAGATCTTATCCTGCACAAATCGAAATTCGTTGGAGCCTGCCCCAATCCCGCCAATTAAAAACAATGACAGGACAAACGTAACGACCGTAGTAACCAGTGCGATCCACTTATAGTTTTCTTCACGGCGACTTGGTAGAAGGCTGTAGAGCACCGTACCAACGGCGCCTACAACAGGAAGAAGAATCAGAATTGTTAGTAGATATTGCTGCATGTTTACGGAGCGCTTTTCAGAACCTGAACGCCGTAGTAAGCGAAGAACGCAATCAGCGCCAATGCGCCTATAAGAATAATGGCTGCATAACCACGAACGAATCCCCCTTGTAGCCGTCGAATGACGCCGCTTGCTTCCTTGATTACGTCGCCAAGCGAATGAAGAAACCCGTCAATCACACCGACATCAAATAATTTCCACAACACCTGACGCGATCCCGACTCAATGGGATTGATAACCGCCGCGTTGTAAGCCTCGTCTACGTAATAGCCGTTTTCCAAAACAAGCGGCATCTTGAGCAAGGGCCGGCGCTGAAAAATTAACCATCCAATACCAATGCCGCTCGCAGCGATCAGAATCGAGAGAAGTGCGAGCAGGCGTTCAGCGCGAATCTCTTCAGGTGAGTGCTCGTGTGCGGTGGCTGCTGATTCGGCACCATGTTGTTCAGTCACGGAAGGCGGCGCAGGTTCGCGGCTTGTTTCGTGACTGGGTTCGTTGCCTTGTGTGGTTTCGGGAACGTGACTGATAACCGGCTCAAGAGTTCGTTCGATGTAGTTAACAGGGTGATCACTAATCATCGAGCCCAGCGCGTAGGAAACACCAAGCAGACCGCCAACAGTCGAAAGCACAGCAAGCACAATCAACGGAACGGTCATCACCCATGGCGACTCGTGTGGCTCATGAACATGGTGATCAGCATGATGTTCACTCGCGTCAGTCGCCGGTTCGGTCTCGCGAAATCGTTCCGATCCCCAGAACGTCATGACCATCATCCGCGTCATATAGACTGCGGTTAGCAAAGCCGTTATCGCAGCTAGGCCCCAGAGCAGCGTGTTCCAGAAGGGCGAAGGTAGACTAAAACTACTCGCACTCCACGTCTTCCAAAGTATTTCGTCTTTGGAGAAGAACCCAGCGAAGATCGGAATGCCGCAGATTGCCAGCCATCCAGTTAGCATCGTTGCGAAAGTGATCGGAAGATACTTTCTTAGCCCGCCCATTCTTCTCATGTCCTGTTCGTGATGCATTCCATGAATCACGGACCCGGAACCGAGGAACAGTAAGGCTTTGAAGAAGGCGTGCGTGATGACGTGAAAGATCGCCGCTACAAACGCGCCGACTCCACAGGCGAGAAACATGTATCCGAGTTGCGAAACAGTGGAGTACGCCAGCACCTTCTTAATGTCGTTTTTGGCCAACCCAATCGTGGCCGCGAATATCGCCGTGCTGGCTCCGATCAGCGCAACTATGAACATCGCCGTGGGGGCGCGCGTGTAGATTGCTGAGCATCGCACGATCATGTAGACGCCTGCCGTGACCATTGTCGCGGCGTGTATCAGTGCGGATACAGGCGTTGGTCCAGCCATCGCGTCGGGAAGCCAGACGTACAAAGGAATCTGTGCACTCTTACCCACAGCGCCTATGAACAGCAACACTGCCACTGAAGTCGCGCCGCCTGCGAATATCGCGTGCCAGGTAAATGGATCCACGCTCGCGTTAGCAAACCACTCTAGGGCACTGGTAACGCCGTGCTCTGGTTTAGCGAAGAAACTGACGGAACCGGTTAAAAAGAAGACCAGCATGACACCCATAATGAAGCCCCAATCGCCCACGCGATTTGTTATGAAGGCTTTCTTTGCTGCATCTCCTGCTTCTTTGCGATCAATGTAGTAACCGATGAGGAGGTAAGAGCAGAGCCCCACACCCTCCCAGCCGACAAACATCAAGAGGAAATTGTCTGCCAGTACCAACGTCAGCATTGCGAACATGAATAGGTTCAGATAAGCAAAGAACCTGTAATAGCCTCTGTCGCCATGCATGTAACCCGTAGCAAAGACGTGAATCAGAAAACCAACGAACGTTACGAACAAAGCGTAGGTGCCGCTCAGTCGATCCATCGCAAGAGCGAAATCTGAGCGAAAACGGCCCGCTTGAATCCAAGTCCAGAGATGATCCATCACGGGTTCGGTCGACCGCAGAGCTCCGCCGGATTTGAACGCGAGATAGAAAGCGACGATCGTGGAAACCGCTACGGAGCCACAGCCGATGACGCCAATCAACTTCTCGTTTCGAATGCGGCCGCCAACGAGCCAGTTGATAAGTGCACCGGCAAGCGGTGCAAAGATGATCACGCTAAGGAGATTATTCTCGTTCATTACTTAGAGATGGTCTTTGGTCTTGGGTCTTTGGGCTTTGTCCGTTGTCGGTGGCTTCTTTTGGCCACGACTGACTACTAAACAACTGCCAAGGACCACGGACCAAAGACCAAAGACCTAAAACCTAAAACTTCAACACGCTGGCGTCATCCACATCCAGCGACTCACGATTGCGGAAAACGGTAATTATGATGCCTAACCCAACTGCTGCTTCCGCTGCAGCAACTGTCATCACGATGAAAACAAAAAGCTGACCGGTGACGTCCTGAAAGAAGCTTGCGAACGCTACAAACGTGAGATTCACTGCATTGAGCATCAGCTCGATGCACATGAACATCGCGATCACATTCCGCTTGATAATCACGCCGACCACGCCGATCGTGAATAGAACGGCAGAGAGAGCGAGATACCACGAAAGCTTTGGTTCCATGTTCTACTCCTGCTCTGGACCTTCCGTTGGAGCTTCATAAACAAGACCCGCCGCTCCGGTCCCAGCTTCAATTACCGAAAGATTTGTGGCTGCACTTCGCTTTGGTGAAAGAGGATTGCGGCGCGCTAACGTCATTGCACCGACAATCGCCATCAACAGAAGGATTGAAGTGATCTCAAACGGCAGCACATACTCAGTGAAGAGGCCTACTCCAATAGACGAAGTCAGACCAACGTTAGAGCTGCTGCTTGCCGGAGTCGTTGGGGAATCGTGAACCGAAACGAGCATAAAAGCCGCCTCGGCAATTAGGATTGCCGCAAGTAGCACAGCTGTGGGGACGAGAAACCGTAGTCGCTTCTGACGCGGTTCTTCCTCTTCCACGTTAAGTAACATGATCACGAATATGACAAGCACCATGATCGCACCGGCATAGACAATCACCTGGACGGCTGCGATGAAGGGCGCGGACAGCATTACGTACAGCGAGGCAAGCGAAACAAACACTCCGATTAGCGAGATCGCGCTGTAAAGCGGATTGCGCTGCACCACCATCGAGATGGCACAACCAATCGCTAAGCCGCTGAAAAGTATGAAGAGAATAACGAGCACGTCAGCGTTAGGCCCTCAAAAACAGCACGGTGGCAGTCAGGATAATGTTTAGGATTGCGACCGGCATCAGAAACTTCCAACCAAAATCCATCAGTTGATCAAAACGAAAACGAGGCAGCGTCCCCCGCAACCAAATGTAGATGAAGAGGAAGAGCAAAATCTTCGCAAAGAAATAGAAAATACCGAGCAAAGGGAATGTCGCTACACCAGGACCATTCCAACCACCGAGAAACAATGCCGATGCCAACATAGAAACCGTGATCATGTTGATGTACTCAGCATTAAAGAAGAGCAGGAACTTGATTGAGCTGTATTCCGTGTGAAAGCCGGCGACGAGTTCAGTCTCGGCTTCCGGAAGATCAAACGGAACTCGATTAGTCTCCGCGATAGCAGCGATCAGGTAGATTATGAAACCGAGTGGCTGATAGAAGATGTTCCAATTCATTCCCCACCAACCGGATTGCTGCTCAACGATGCTGTAGATGTCGAGCGTACCGGAGATTAGCACCACACCTACAAGTGAAAGACCCAACGACAGTTCATACGAGATCATCTGAGCCGACGATCTCAAGCCACCCATCAGGCTGTACTTGTTGTTCGACGACCAACCGGCGAGCGCGATACCGTAAACGCCGACAGACGTGACTCCTAAAACATAAAGGAGTGAGACATCGAACCTCGCAATCACTAGCTGAATGCTTTTGTTAATTATCGGAATCGTAATCGTGGGTCCGAACGGATACACCACGATAGTCATAATCGCGGTGATCACGGCAATGATGGGCGCTAACAGAAAAACAAACCTGGTGGATTGGTCGGGAACCAGGTCTTCTTTCATCATTGTTTTGATGAAATCGGCGAAGGGTTGCAGGATGCCGCCATAGCCGACACGGTTGGGCCCAACGCGACCTTGAATGAACGCCAACACGCGGCGCTCGGCTAAGACCGTGAACGCTACTAACAACATGATCGTCAGGAACGCGATCGTAATCGCGACAATCAGTAGCAACGCGTGTATGTATGGGTTATTCCAATCCAAGTTATTGCCGATTTCCAATTAAAGCGATTGCCAATTGCCAATTGCAGTCAGATCGTCTCCGCCTAATTAAGTCAGGCCGCATGCGGCATCCGCATCCTTCCCCGTGTCCATGTGAGTTCGTTCTGAAATTCGAAGCTCTACTTGCAATGCCCCGCCAATTGGCAATCGGCAATCGACAATTGGCAATGGTTATTAATCACCAACTGGCAATGATAGCCCGGCATCGATAGTGATTTGGTATAGAGGCGATATTGCAACAGTTTCAGGGCGGGGGTTGCCTGCCGCGAGCAAATGAAATTGAGCTACCTTGTCCGTTAGCGTTCCAATCCTGAATAACTCGTGGCCCACTTCTGGTGTGTGCATTGTCTTAGGATGATCCGGAAGATTTTCCATTGCAGTGCGAATTGCTTTGAATGCTGATTCCAAATCTCTTCGTTCCACCACAGCATGTTTTGCCTGCACAGGTTTGGACTCATCCTTCAGCAACGGATAGCGGAGACCGGAATACGCCGGAATCTTGGCGGCGATCTCTGAAAACACCGCACTAACGGAATTCTGGAAACCAAAGTCAACGCCTAATTCGTCAGCCAGCTGGGTGATTATCAACCAATCCGGTTTCGACTGATTTACCGGCGGAATTGACTGCCTCACTCGCTGGACCAAGCCGTCATTATTCGTGAAAGTACCATCGACTTCTGCAAATGATGCAGCCGGAAAGACTACATCTGCATGCTCTGTGGTAGCTGTTTCAAACAACTCCTGAACAACAAGAAAATCTAGCTTCGACAAAGCATCCACGCGATCCATGAGATCACGTGGAAGAAAACCTCCAGCGATGTAGATAGCGCGAATCTCGCTGCCAGCAGAATCGAGCATCTGTCTCGAGTTCATCGCGCCGTTCATCAGACCAATGTCATGCACGCCGATGCTGTTGTTATAAAGCGGCAGTGGATGCAACTTCACGCTCCGATCCGCTGTTGCAAGTCTGTGTGGTAACTGCGCGATTACAGCTTGCGCCCCTGGGCTGAGCTCTCCGCCAAAAATGAAAATCAGATCGCCGGCAGTTTCGGCGATTGTACGTCGCAGGTTTACGAGTGCCTTAGTTTCGACAGCCAGTTTTTCCGATACGAAAGAATCATTTGCGGCGTCATCTAACGCAAGCAGGATTGCATCTTCCGATCCCGGCGCGATGTGAATGAACTGTGCGGCTTGTTCTACTAAACGAATCGGAACGCTATTAATGACAATGAGTTTCGCACCACCGTTTCTCACTGCCTGACGAATCTGTTTGCCGGTGAGTGGCTGTAACTCTTCCGGCTCGCCACCGATGAGTACAATCGTTTTCGCAAAACGAATGTCGTTATGTGTTGCCAGTTGGCCACCAAGGTTGTCGAAGAACGGCTGCAAACTGAATGCGTCCGTTGCGGTATAGTTTTGAGTTCCAACGAGCTCGGTTGCGAATTTGTACAGAGCGTAATTGGACTCGTTCGTGATGCGGGGACTGCCGACGATACCGATTGCATTTGGACCACGTGCAGCGGCGATCTCATCCAGCTTCTTCGCGACGTGTTTAATCGCTTCATCCCAAGTTGCCGGAATCAGCTTGCCACCTTTGCGATAACGTATGAGCGGAGTACGAATGCGTGCCTCATGATTTATGAAAGGATGACCAAAGCGACCTTTCACACAGAGGAACTCACCATTGATTCCATTCACGTACCGATCGCGAGCTACAGCGCGCAACACTTCACCGGCGCGAGAGCCGAGTGACATTTGGCAGCCATCTGAGCAATAAGTGCAGGTCGTAATTGTTTGTGCCAACTCCCATGGTCTCGCCTGGTGGCGATAGGTGGCGTCGAGCAATGTACCGGTGGGGCAAACTTCGATGCAGTTCCCACACTGCGAACAATCGAGCCAGCCTTCGTAAGTACTTATGACTGTGTTGGCACCGCGCCCGCCTGCTTCAATCGCATCCTCACCCATCCATTCGTCGCACACGCGCGTGCATCGTTTACACAAAATGCAACGCTGAGGATCGTTCGCGACCATCGGCGAAAGATATCGTTCGGGGTAGTAGTTCTTCCGTTCCGTAAAACGCTCCTCGAGATTGCCCCAATCGAAGGTCATTTCCTGCAGTTCGCATTCGCCGCCGCGGTCACATACCGGGCAATCGAGTGGGTGATTGGCAAGCAAAAACTCGAGCATAGAACGCTGAGCTTTCTCAATCTCTTCACTTTGAGTCGTGACTACCATGCCATCCGTGCAGGTAATCGTGCAGGACGTCTGCAGCTTGGGCATTTTCTCGATGCGCACGAGGCACATCCTGCAAGAGGCCTGCAACGCGAGGTCTGCGTAGTAACAGAACGAGGGAATTGAAAAGCCTTTTTCGCGACTGACATCGATGAGACGGGCACCCTTGGGCACCTCAAATTCCTTGCCGTTAATGGTGACTTTGATTAGCTCAGTACTCATCGATAACTCTTAACTATGTGCGTTGGCGTTTCCATTACCAGCAACTTGAGAAACTAGATGTTTTTTGAAGTCTTCCGGGAAGCGCTTGATGGCTGATTGAATCGGCCACGCTGCCGCATCGCCCAGTGGACAAAAAGACTTGCCCTCGATGTTGTCGCAGAGATCGAGCATCAGTTGTGCATCTTCAAGTCTGCCGTTACCAGAAGCAATTCGCTTGAAGACCTTCACCAGCCAATCAGTTCCTTCACGGCAAGGTGTGCACCAGCCGCATGACTCATGCTTGTAGAACTCGGTTAGATTTTTCGTTGACTCAAATACGTCGACAGTCTCATCCATCACGATGAAACCGCCAGAGCCGACCATCGACCCGGCTGCGACAAGTCCCTCATAATCCATCCGCACATCGTGACCGATGATTTGGTCGGCGCGCATGATGTAGACAGAAGAGCCACCGGGAATGACTGCTTTCAACTTTTTGTTGCCAATGATTCCTTGGCAATCTTCCATTATGAATTTCTCCATGTCGTCATAGCCCATCGGCAATTCATAAACGCCGGGACGATTGACATGGCCCGAGACGGACCACAACTTAGTGCCGCCACTCTTTTCTGTACCCAGTTTTTGGTAAGCCTCACCGCCCATCTTGATGATGTCCGGCACCGCAGTCAGCGTTTCAACGTTATTCACCACGGTGGGACAGGCATACAGACCGGATACAGCAGGGAAGGGCGGCTTCATTCGCGGGTGCCCACGCATGCCTTCAAGTGAACTGAGAAGTGCTGTCTCTTCTCCGCAGATGTATGCTCCTGCTCCGGTGTGCGTGTAGATCTCACAGTTGAAATTCGAACCTTGAATATTCGAGCCAAGTAGGTTTGCTGCGCGCGCTTCATCGAGCGCTACATCCATAATGTCGATCAGATACTTGTATTCGCCGCGCGTGTAGATGTAGTTGTCCCTTGCTCCAAGCGCATACGCCGCGATCAACATGCCTTCAATGAGCATGTGCGGATCGCGTTCCATCAGATATCGATCCTTGAAGGTTCCCGGCTCAGATTCGTCAGCGTTACAAACGACATACTTCGGCTTTGGAGAGTCTTTGGGTACGAAACTCCACTTCATTCCGGTGGGAAAGCCCGCTCCGCCGCGCCCGCGCAGCGCCGATTTCTTTACTTCGTTGATTACGTCATCCGGCGCCATTGAAGACAGCACCTTATTCAGTGCCTCATATCCACCGTTCTTACGGTAGACCTCAAGCGAGCGCGAGTTCTCAAGCGAGACTCGTCGCAGTTGCAAGGGTTCACATCCGATAGCGCCTATAAACATCTCTCTTAATTTGGTCTTAGGTCTTTGGTCTTAGGTCTTTGTCCGTGGTCAGCGGTCAGTTGTCCGTAGTCACTAGTCGCTTTGACCAACTGACAACTGACTACGGATAACAGCCAAATGACAAAAGACCAAAGACCAAAAGGCCATAGACCCTCCCTAAGGCAATGAATCAAGAATCCGATCGACCTTCTCAAGTGTCAGGTTCTCGTGATAGTCAAACCCGATTTGAAACATGGGCGCGGTTCCGCAAGAGCCCAGGCATTCAACGAGCGAAACAGTGAATTTCCCATCGGGCGTGGTTTCACCTGGCTTAATCCCAAGCTTTCGGCAAACGTGTTCCGTGATCCCGGGCTCACCCATGATCTTGCAGGAGAGCGTCTTGCAGATCTGAATGTGGTACTTGCCGACGGGCTTTGTGTTCAGCATCGAGTAGAAGGTAGCCACTTCCCAAATATCGGTGATACGCAGACTCAGACGTTCCGCGAGATACGCGACGCCAGGTGGATCGAGGTAACCTCGTTCGCGCTGGACGATGAACATCAACGGAAGAATCGCGGAACGCTTCACAGGGTATTTTGCGAGATGGCGATCGATCTCAGCCTCGATCTCGGGAGAAAAGGACGCGATCTCTCCACCGAGATCCACCGGCTGCGAAAGAGGCTTGATGTTTGTTAACTGCGTGCTCATTTCGAAGATGGGCTTTCGTCTTAGGCCTTTGGTCTTAGGTCTTTGATGTTTGTCGGTGGTCAGTTGTCCGTCCTCAGTGGTTAGTTAGAAACGAGGGACTAAACCACTGAACTGACAACGGACTACTGACAACTGACCACGGACAAAGACCAAAGACCAAGATCTCTTATCGATCAATCTCACCCAGCACAATATCGAGCGATCCAATTATCGCCACGATGTCTGCCACCATTTCGCCTTCCGCCATCTGCGGTAATGCCGAGAGGTTCACAAAGCTCGGTCCGCGAAAATGCACCCGAGCCGGCTTTGGTCCACCGTTGGATTTCACGTAAACACCTAACTCGCCTTTGGATGCTTCTATCGGGTGGTAAACCTCCCCCTCAGGCACATCGAAACCTTCGGCAACAATCAAGAAATGATGAATGAGGGCGTCCATGTGAGTCTTCATCGCCTCACGATCAGGAAGCACTACCTTTGGCGCATCAGCCTTAACTGGTCCAGGCTTTAACCTCCCGAGCGCCTGGTTCACGATCTTGTGTGACTCCTTCATCTCTCTCATTCGGACCATGTAACGAGACCACACATCACCATCAGGCTCTATAGGGACTTCGAAATCGTAGAGTTCATATCCCGTGTATGGATTTGCGCGCCGGATGTCGATGTTTACTCCGCTACCACGCAAGCATGGACCCGAGAGTCCCCAGTCGATTGCGTCCTCAGCTGAGATCCTGCCGACGCCCTGAGTCCTCCTTTGAAAGATCGTATTGCCGGTAAGCAGCGTGTGGAATTCATCGACTGCTTTCAAAAATCCATCCTGAAATTGTTTTACTCTTCGCTCGAATCCTGACGGCAGATCCATCATGAGACCGCCGATGCGAAAATAAGATGGAGTTAACCGCCCGCCCGAAGCCGCCTCGATCAAGTTAAGGATTTTTTCCCGCTCCCGAAAACAATAGAAGAAGACTGTCATTGCGCCGATGTCGAGAGCGTGCGTACCGAGCCAGACAAGGTGCGAACCGATCCGCTGCAATTCGCACATCAGCACTCGAATAGTTTGGGCTCGTTCCGGAATCTCGAGGCCGAGAAGTTTCTCTACGGCCATCACATAGGCGAGATTGTTTCCGAGCGGATTCAGGTAATCCATCCGGTCAGTGATGACGATCCCTTGCTGATACTTTTTATATTCAAAGAGCTTCTCCATCCCGGTATGGAGATAGCCTATGTCCGGAGTGGCTTTGACAACGGTTTCGCCATCAAGCACGAGCTCCAAACGCAACACGCCGTGGGTTGAAGGATGTTGAGGCCCCATCGAAATCGTCATCTGCGTATCGAGAGGACGATCGATGACTTCAAACTGCGGCGGTATGTTTACCGTGGTACTCATCACTTCATTGCCAATTGCCAATTGCCAATTTCATGGTTCGTGTCGAACCAGTCTCTTAATAGCCCTGAGTGATTGCAACGAATTTCGCCTGCTCACTTTTACCTCGGGGAATATCCGTCATGTTTTCAAGATGCCAATCGGCAATTGGCAATCGGCAATCACCAATCACTTCAGGCTGTAGGGTTCGTAACCACGCAAAGGAAAGTCTTTGCGCAAAGCGTAACCCTGCCAATCTTCGGGCAATAAAATTCTTCTTAGGTCTGGATGGCCGTCGAAGATCACACCAAACAGATCAAATGTCTCGCGCTCGTGCCAGTTCGCCGTACGCCAAACGCCAGTTACCGTGGGTACGTGAACATCAGTTTCGTCGAGTAGCACCTTCAGCCTTATGCGGTGAAATTTGGTTGTCGAAAACAGATGGTAGTTAACTTCGAAACGTGGTTCCTCTTCCGGACCACGATCGGCACCACAAAGATCGGCTAGAAAATCAAACTGCGTGTCGGGAGCAGTTTTCAAATAGGCGCAGACATCATCGATCAGCTCCCGAGGAACTATCGCGGTGACTTCATTGTGCGCCTCGACAATCTCCCTAATCCATTCGGGGTGCTCACGCTGCAACGCCGTCACCAATTGGGACGGCGTCGATGTCTGGTTTGGAGGTGTGACTGTTTGCTCTACCAAAATCTGCTCAATCTGCAGAACCCGTGTGATGTCAATTACTTCTTACGATGAACGACGTCGTTCATGACGCGACGCAATCGTATACGGTCGCGATTCAGGCAATACGTTCTGAGCGCTCGTTGAACCGTCGGTCACAGGCAGCGTGCCTGGTACGACTGCGCCACGGGCTTCTTCCTCAGGAATGTCTTTGCGGTCGCGCACCGATTCTTTTGAAACTTTATCCTGAAGCATCATCACAGCGTGGATAAGCATTTCGGGACGTGGCGGACATCCGGGAATGTAGACGTCCACGGGGACAATCTTGTCGACGCCCTGCACGATTGCATAGTTGTCGAAGACTCCACCTGACGTAGCGCACGCACCCATTGAGATCACCCACTTTGGTTCAGGCATCTGGTCGTAGATGCGTCGTAGCACTGGAGCCATCTTTCGTGAAACGCGTCCTGAGACGATCATCACGTCTGCCTGTCGTGGACTCGCTCGAAACACTTCGGATCCAAACCGCGCAAGGTCATTACGCGACGATGTTGCATTCATCATCTCTATGGCACAACACGCCAGGCCGAATGTCGCTGGCCAGAGTGACGACTTGCGTGCCCAATTTATGAGTGAATCGAGACGGGTGGTCAGGAGTTCCGGTAGGGCCTCACCTATGATGTTTTCCAGACCCATAGTACTCTCAGGCAGCGGTACGCGATTCCATGCTGCTCTTTTCTTGCTTTGCAAGTAAGCGGGCTTCAGCTTCTGCTTCAAGCCGAGCCTTTTCACTCCAGTCGAAAGCGCCCTTCTTCAAGATGTAGACGTATCCTACGAGCAATAAGACTACGAACAGCATCATCTCCACATAGACAAGCACGCGGAGACCGTACGTGGGACTGGCGAGCGTTTTGAATACAACCGCCCACGGAATAAGAAAGACAACTTCAATGTCAAACAGGATAAAGATCATAGCGATCAGGTAGAACTTCACGGAGAAGCGTTCACGTGCAGTCCCTACCGGATCCTTGCCACACTCGTACGGCATCATCTTCGTGCGAGTGCTTTTTCGTTGTCCGATATATTGGGAAATGAAGACGTTGAAGACGGCGAAGCCAGCGGCAACCACGAACATTAGCAGGACAGGCAAGTAGTCGATCAGACTAAACGGCATCTTAATCCCAACACCCCTCCGCAGTCGACAGTCGGATCAACCCGAAGTCTGTCGCATCGTCGCGAGCGACTGACATCCTGCTACGAAGATTGAGAATCATTGTACAAGCTAAATCGTATTCCATGAGATCAAGGGTGTCAAGCAAGCTTTCTGGCCGTATCTTCTTGAAAAAAATGATGATTGACCGTGCAAAAATTGATGTGCTACCGTTCGATTCACCTCTGCTAGCCTCCTCGCTAGCGCGACTGACGTTTCAGCTTAGCAGCGAACAAAATCGTGATAGGTCAATCGTGATAACAGGCTTCAATACCGACGTAGAACATGATGGCGTCGTCTATCATGTGCAAACCGAAGATAAGGGACTGGATTCGCCATTGATTCTTTCACTCGTGTACGCGGGTGGTGCGATACTCGCGAGCAAGCGATCCCCTTATGAAGATCTAATTGAGATCGGTTTTGATGAAGCTGTTTTGGCGGATCGTTTGAAACGGCAACATCGGCTGATTTGTGCAGCCATTCGTGCCGGCCGAGTCGACGAGTTGAAGCGGATGACCTCTCGCGAGCCGATCACTGGTAGGCTCGTGGCGCCGCCTTCAGCTCCCGTCACGGAACCATCTAACGACGCAACGTCAGAATCGCAGGACATCGGAGACGTTACGATCGAAAGCACACGACCACCTTCTAAAGCATCCCAACCAGCTCATGAGTTTGTTCCTCAACAGCAAACTCACATAACAATGGCTGAGCTTGAAGAAGGATTGCGTGTGAACCTATTGGAAGAACAGGAATTTCGATCCGGTCAAGCTTTGCATCTTTCCGTGATAGTGACACGCAAGTCAGGTGGAGAAGAAAAGCCCGTCAGCGGTGTTGCTGTGTCGGTGAAGGTGCTTGGAACAATGTTTAGACCAGTGATTGTTTCAACGAAGACCCAGCGCGACGGCACTGCGACCATTACAGCTGCTATTCCGAAATTCTCATCGGGACGCGCGGCCTTACTAGTGCGAGCCGTAAGAGGTGGCGAATCGGTGGAGATCCGTCGCGTAGTTCATCCTGCTCGCTGAGAGTCGCGACTGTGGAAGTTGTAGTCAATGGAAACCCGCGCGAGGTAGACCCCAAAACCTCCATAACAGAACTCGTTTCGATCCTAAACCTTCCTGCAGACAGAATCGCTGTTGAGCTGAACCGAAAAGTAGTTCGTAGAGTTGACTGGTCACGCACGTGGCTTAACGATGGCGACCGAGTCGAGATCGTGCACTTTGTCGGTGGTGGAGTGCGCTAGTCACACTCCGCATTTCCAGTTTCTCCGTGCACGTTGTAGAGTTTTCTTAAAACAACAACTCCTTTAAGGCAAAGTCATCATGTCTACAACAGCACCGGTTCGCGACGAACGCTTAAGTATCGGAACTCGCACATTCGCGTCGAGATTAATTATTGGCACGGGCAAGTATCGCAGCTTCGAAGAAATGAAAGCTGCGCATCGCGCTTCAGGTGCTGAAATCGTTACGGTAGCGGTGAGACGCGTGCCTTTGGACCGCAGCTCAGAGTCTTTTCTGGATCACCTGGATCCAGCTATGCAGATTCTTCCCAACACCGCCGGCTGCTACACGGCTGAAGATGCCATTCGCACTGCTCGGTTGGCGCGTGAGGCCTTGCAGACCGATCTGATTAAACTCGAAGTCATTGGAGATCAAACAACGCTTTTTCCTGACAATGAACAAACGTTGGAAGCCGCGCAGGTTCTGGTGAAAGAGGGTTTCGTAGTCCTTCCTTACTTCAACGACGATTTGATTATGGCGCGGAAGCTTCTGGACGCCGGTTGTGTAGCGGTGATGCCACTTGCGGCTCCAATTGGTTCCGGCCTTGGTGTTCAAAACCCGGCAAACATTCGCATCATGCGAGAGCAACTGCCTGATGCAACCATCATTGTTGATGCTGGTGTTGGCACTGCGAGCGATGCGGCTATCGCGATGGAGCTAGGTGCCGATGCCGTCCTGATGAACACTGCGATTGCAGAAGCAAGTGATTCCGGGAAGATGGCAGAAGCGATGAAGCTTGCGATTGAAGCGGGCAGACTCGCGTATCTTGCCGGGCGCATGCCCAAGCGTCTGTATGCGAGTGCCTCAAGCCCACTAACTGGAGTTATACGTTAATAGACCTTGCTTGGAACGTACCACGCCAACATCCGATAAATCATACGATAAGAATATGTTCGCCAGCTCTGGCCACAGCTTACCCGCCAAGCTGGGTTGAGTTGTCGCACAGGCGTTGAACATCGACGCTGTATTTCGTGGACTGGGTGGTCCAGTTACGAAATCTTCCGAGTTGTCGCCACTATCATTGCAGCCATTGCCGCGGCGCACCACTGCTATTGTGTTCCCTGGCGCGGCGGTAGGACCACTGCCACGGAAACAGTTTGCCGAAGGTCCATACCCAACGAGGTCAGTGACGTTGGCTGAAGCGGGACAAGCACCGCTGAGTGCAGTCGTCGTTGTTACCAGCGCAACCTTTCCTGCGC